>JBBTCJ010000110.1:0-18634 GCA_038043285.1 Planctomycetota bacterium
TCACGGCCAATTCAAAATGACGACCCGCTCTCACCTGGTGAGAAATGCGGGCTAAGTCTTGAGATCCGCATAGAGCCGGCGGCTCGCCGACAAAAAACCGCTCGACCTGAATACCCTACTTTGAATTCATTTCCGGTTCGAGGTCCACGCCCAGGCCGTCGGCAACGCGGTTGATATAGTTGAAGTAGGCGACGACCTGAACGGCATCGTTGATGGCACGGTCGGAAAGCCCCAGCGAGCGCAATCCATCGACGTCGGCCTGGGTGGTTTTCCATGGCGTTCGCGTCAGTTTGATGGCGTGGTCGCACAGGGCACGGTCTACGTCGCTCAGCGCCGCGGTCGCGTAGTCGGTCTTGATCCTGCGGACCCATTCGGCGTCGTCGACCTCAGCCCGGAGGTCGTAGGCGTGGGCCTCGGTTCAGTAGTGACATTGATTGGCACGAGAAACCACGACAGCGAGCATTTCGCGCTGGGCCCGCGTCAGCGGCGATTCGGCCTTCATCAGCGCGCCGTACAGGTCCATCGAGGATTTCAACGCGGGCGGATTGTTGCTTTGGATCTTGAGGATGTTGAAGACCCGCCCGGCCCGCTCGACGGCGGCCTGGTAGATGCGGGCGAGCAAGCCCTGGGCCTGGGATTCGTCGATGGTGCGGATGTAAGCCATGTCGTGGGACGCTTCTCCCCGTCACCTCGACCCCCTCACCCTGTCCTCCCCCCGTGGGGTACAGGGAGGCGGAAAGAGGCCCTCATTCGATCACGGTAACGGTCGAATGCTTTTCGACGAGATACGCATAGACCAGCTCGACGTCGTCGTTGACCAATCGGATGCAGCCCAGCGAGGCGTTCTTACCGATCGAATCGGGTTCGCTGGTTCCGTGGACGCCGTAGCGCTGCTGTCCGACGGCGGATCCCGAGACGCCGAGCAATCCGATCCATCGCTCGCCCAGCGGGTTGGCGGGGTCGTCGGCGGAGACGATTCCCCCACCGCGCGGCGGGTAGTAGGTCGGGTTGATGAGCTTGGTGCCAACCTCCCAGTCGCCCGTAGGCGTGCTGTCGGCGGCGCCGAGGCCGACACGGAAGTGCCGTACGAAGGTATCGCCGAGATAGACCTCCAGCACGAATTCCTGCTTGCGAACCACGGCGCGAAACGGACCCTTGACGACCTTGATGGTCTGCCCGGCACGAATCAGGTTTTTGTCCGCCATCCCGTTGACCGAGGCAAGCAATTCCGGCGAGACCTTGTACATCGCGGCGATCTTGGCCAGGCTGTCGCCGGTTTGGATGACGTATCGAGTTACGAGAGGATCATTGTCGACGATACGAGGCGAAAGGATCGTCTCAGCACCGATGGGCAAGAGTTCGTTTCGCAACGCCGCCGCGGTGAGCTGATCCACGCCGAGTTGGAGAGCTTCGCTGAGCTTGGCACGGCCGATGAGTAGGTCACCTCGCGCCAGCGCTTCTCTTCCGGCGACGATCAGGGTGTCGGCGCTTTTGGGAACCGCCGGTTGGGGAATCGGGGGAGCATTGATCGGCGCGGAGTCCGGATCAGCCGTCGGCAGCTTCGGCGGCGGATCGGTCGGCGTCGGAATGTCCGCGGTTGGCGCAGCCGCTTGCAGGGCGGGGAAGGCTACGTCGGAATCGGAGGTCGGACCCAGCGCGGGGTACACCCACCAGGCGGCCACGAAAACGATTGCGGCGGCCGGGACGGTCCACCAGCCTCGGCCTCGCCGACGGCGCCTGCGATAGTATGAACCCAAGGAAATGCCTCCGTGCGGCTACGCGATGCCAAGGATGATCACCGGACTACCAACCAACAGATTGGTCCGGCTCCGAGCACGTCGAAGCATACGAGACGTCCACCCGTTGGCAAGTGCGAGTCCCGCAGCCGCAGCCGACGGGCATTCATTCTTGCTCAAGCAGCCTGGATTCGGCGGCCTCCCTCAGCCCGACCTACGCAGGTGGCAATGACCAGGTCGCCCGCGACGTTCAAGACCGTTCGGCACATGTCGAGAATGCGGTCTACGCCGAGGATGATGCCGATCCCCTCGCCGGGGACACCGACCGATTGGAGCACGATCACAATCAGCGGCAGTGATCCGCCGGGAACCCCTGCGGTCCCCACCCCTGCGAGCACCGACATCAGGACCACGGTAATCTGCTGCCCGAAGGAAAGGTCAACCCCGAATACCTGGGCAAGAAACAGCACCACAACGCCCTCGTACAGGGCCGTCCCGTTCTGGTTGCCGGTCGCCCCGACGGTGAGCACAAAATGGGCGATCTCCTTCGGGAGGCCCAGCGACTCGTGGGCGACGCGTAGGGCCGTCGGAAGCGTAGCGTTCGAACTGGACGTGGCGAAGGCGGTGGTGGTCGCGTCGGACGTCTTGCGGAAGAACTCCCGCGCGGTCATCCCGCCGAACCAGCGGATGACCAGTGAGTAGACGCCGAAGAGGTGGACGACATATCCGATCAGCGCGGTCACCACGAACCAAAGGAGCGTTCGAAGGATGTCGATTCCCAGGCGGGCGGTCAGGGAGAAAATCAGGCAGGTTACGGCATAGGGGGCCAGGCGCATGGCAATGCGGATAATGACCATGCAGGCGTCAAACACGGTTTCCAGTACTGAAACCAACGGCTGAATTCGTTCTCCGGGAAGCATCGTGGCCGCGATCCCGAAGAACAGAGCGAAAAACATCACCGCCAGCATTCCGTTGCCCTTGCTGCTGCCGTCAACCGCTCCGGCCATCTCCTGGAGCGGGTTTTCCGGAATCATATCGAGGAGGGTGTCGCGGAGCGGCTTGGCCTGTTTGGCTTTCTGGACCAGGTCGCCGCCCTTGGTGGCGTACTGAACCCGGAGGGTGTCGCGACGTTCCTTCGGCAGGCGCTCCCCGGGGCGGATAAGGTTCACCAAGGTTACGCCGATGACCACAGCCAGGATTGACAGCGTGCAGGTGTAGGCGAGCGTGCGGAGTCCGACGCGTCCGAGGCGGCGCACGTCGCCGAAACCAACCACCCCCAGCACCAGGGCTGAGAACACCAGCGGCACGACCACCATGGTAATGAGACGGAGAAAGACCTTGCCCACCGAATCGGTGACGTTGAAGGTGACCCAGTCCACGCGGTCGTGCATGCCATTGCCGTCGGCGTCGAGAAGGTTCGGCACGCCGGGAATGACGGTTTGGCTAAAAACGAAATTGGCCGTAAGCCCCGCCAGGGCGCCTACGGCCATTCCAATCAGGATGCGAGTGTGCAGCGGTCTTCCGCGCCGCGCGCCGCGACCGCTGGAAGGACGCCCCACCGCGTCAGCGTTGTCAGCGTGTTCAACCATCAGCCTCAGCCGCCTGCTGAAGAACGAGATCGTTCAACGTGCAGCACCGGCCTCCTGCCGTTCCACACGCGCTGGAAGCCCGTGCCGCACCCAATCCAACGGGCTGGTTACAGCGGTTTTCCTTTTCGGGTAGCGTCGCGGCATATCCGCGGCGTCGGACCCCGGTATCAAGGGATGCGTCGCACATCAAGGGCGGCGTTACGGAAAAACGGAAAACGCTGTAACGGGCAATGCGTCGCGTTCGGTGATGCACCGCGTCCGCTGCATGACGCTCGGCTGCCCGGTTACGTTGCGTTTTCGCGGGGAATCCGCATCGAGTAGAAGCTCCGCCACACGAAGATGAGCGCGATGGCCAGCATCACCACGCCTACGGCTGCGGTGTAATCGGAACCCTTTCCTGCGTGGTGGGCCTCCTTGATCTTGACGGCGATTTCGACCGCCAGCAGCCCAAACAACGTCGAGAACTTGATGATAGGGTTCAGGGCCACCGAGGTGGTGTCCTTGAACGGATCGCCGACGGTGTCGCCGACGACCGTCGCGGCGTGAACCAGGGTGTTCTTCTCCTTGAAATCCACCTCGACGAGTTTCTTGGCGTTGTCCCAGGCACCGCCGGCGTTGGCCATGTAAATCGCCTGGAACAGTCCGAACACGGCGATGGAAATCAAGTAGGCGACGAAGAAGTTCGGATCAAAGAAGGCGAACGCCAGGGTGATGGACATCAGGGCGATGAAGATGTTCCACATGCCGCGCTGGGCGTATTGCGTGCAGATGCGGACGACGGTGATGGAGTCGTTGATATCCGCCTCCTTCTTGTCGAGGCGCATGTTCTTCTTGATGAACTCGACGGCGCGGTAGGCGCCGGTGGTGACGGCTTGCATCGACGCGCCGGAGAACCAGAAGATCACCGCCCCGCCGCAGATGAACCCCAGAAGCACGGGCGCGTCGGTCAGGTTGAGCCGGAGCATTCCGGCCTTCTCCAGCAGCAGGATGATGGAGAAGATCATCGTGGTGGCGCCAACGACGGCGGTGCCGATCAGCACCGGTTTCGCGGTCGCCTTGAAAGTGTTGCCCGCCGAATCGTTCGACTCGAGGTAGTGCTTGCCGCGTTCGAAGTCGGGAACGAAGCCGAAGTCGCGCTTGATCTCCTCCTTGATTCCGGGGATCTGCTCGGTTTGCGCGAGTTCGAAGACCGACTGGGCGTTGTCGGTCACGGGACCATAACTGTCCACGGCGATGGTCACGGGGCCCATGCACAGAAACCCGAAGGCCACCAACCCGAATGCGAAGATCGATCCGTGCTCGCCCATCACGCTGCCCAATCCTTGCAGACTGACGAAGTAGGCGGCCGACATCAGGCTGACGATCAGCATCCCCATCCAAAACGCGCTGAAATTACCCGCGACGATGCCGGAAAGAATGGTCAGCGACGCGCCGCCTTCGCGCGACGCGGTGACGATTTCGTGCACGTGCTTGGAGTGGGAGCTTGTGAAAATCTTGGTGAACTCGGGGATGAGCACCGCGGCCAGCGTGCCGCAACTGATGATCGTCGCGAGTTGCCACCAGAGTTTGGGCAACGCGGTCGCCGCCGTCTCCCCAACCTTCAGCACCGACAGGTCGCCAATGAGCATGTAACTCATGAAGAACGAGGTGGAGATGCACAAGATCGCGGCGATCCAGATGAGCCGGGTGAGGGGGGCTTCGAAGTTGAAGTCCTTCAGCCCAGCGTACTGCTTCTCGGAGATGGCCTGGTTGATGAAGTAGGAGATTCCCGACATGCAGTCCATCAGGAAGCGCATGGCGAAGATCCAGACGATCAGCCGGGACTGGATGTCGAGGTAGTTTTCGACGCCGGCGGTCTTGGTCACCGCGAGGGTGATGAACGAGATCAGCGCGACGCCGGTCACGCCGTAGGTTTCGAACCCGTCGGCGGTCGGCCCGACCGAGTCGCCGGCGTTGTCGCCGGTGCAGTCGGCGATGACGCCCGGATTCCGCGGATCGTCCTCCTTCACGTTGAAGACGATCTTCATCAGGTCCGAGCCGATGTCGGCGATCTTGGTGAAGATCCCTCCCGCGATGCGCAGGGCCGAGGCGCCCAGCGATTCGCCGATGGCGAAGCCGAGGAAGCAGTATCCGACGATCTGACGGGGAACAAACAGCAGGATGACGACCATCATGATGAGTTCGAGCGAGATCAGGAAGAGTCCAACGGACATGCCCGCCCGCAAGGGGATGTTCACCACGTCCCAGGGAACGCCGCGAAGCGAGGCGAAGGCCGTTCGGCAGTTGGCGTAGGTGTTGACCCGGATCCCGTACCAGGCGACGGCAAACGATCCGCCCATCCCGACGATCGAGAAGAACAGCACCATGGCGGCGGTCTTCACCGACTCGCCCTGAAGCCCCACAAAGTAGTAGGTCATCGCACAAGCCATGATGATGAACAGCATCACCAGGAACTTGCCCTGCTGGATCAGGTACGTCTTGCAGGTCCGGTAGATGACGTCCGCGACGTCGAGCATGGATTTGTGCGCGGGGAGCTTGCGAATCTGGCTTCGCAAATACAGGCTGATGCTCAAGGTGATGGCGATGATCACCGCGCCCCAAAAGAGGATGTTCCAGGCGCTGATATCGCGCCCCAGGATGTGGAACTTTCCTTCGTGCAGGTCGGGGATGGCCAGGTCGGCCTCCCCCGCCTGGGCCGCCGCGGTCATGACCAGAACCGCAACGATCGACCACCAGGCGCGGCTGACCCGCCCCCGAACCGTCGTCCGAATCTCGAGGCCTTCCGTTGATCTTTCTGTCTTCTGTAGGATTGATTTCACGCCGTTGTCACCCTTTTCAAAAGTTGTGCCGTTCATGCCTGCGCGACGACCGTGCCGTGGGAATCCACGATGGCGGTCCCAGCCTTTCCGGGCGGGTGGATCCCGGCCCGTTCCACTGGTCCGCGTCACAAAGACTCGGTTTGTCACCGGTTCAAGCCGCCCCGAAAACCGCGTGCGGACGATCGCGCCAACCGCCCGCCCGGAACGACGCCGGGGCGGTGTTCCAAGAGACGCCGGAGGAAAGGTAGCACGACCTGACCGCCCTTGGCAAGCCCAGTTGGGAAAGGGGCAGGGTCTTCCCGCTGTCAGCGTCAGAAGGCGCCGTCCACCCTCCTGCACCGGCGAGAAAGCCGCCCGTGGCAGCCGGCGAGCACAGCCCCGCCCTACATAACGGGCGGACAAGCCGCCGGTGGCACCGGGCACCGACGGGTTTGCCTGCCGAAGATTGCACGCCCGCACATCTCACTTGCCTGGCGCAGGGAAGTCGGCACGATACGCCGCGAATGTCGCGTTCAAGGACGGAATCACGGCGCCCATCGAGTCCCATCTCGCTGCCCAAGGTGGCGGTTGCGCGGCCGTTGGACATGCTTGCGTTTCTCTTGCCGCTCATCGTTTTCTACGAGGTCACGTCGCTGACCCATCGGCAGCAGATTGTCGCCCACGTTCTCCTTCGACGTTTCATGGAGTGGTTCGGGTACGTCGGCGTGTGGGCGCCGGGGTTGGCAATCGTTGTTATCCTGCTTGCAACGCACGTCGCCTCGAAGCAAACGTGGGCGATCGGCTGGAGCCACGTCGGGTGGATGTACGTGGAGTCGGTGATCGCGGCTCTTCCCCTCCTGGCCATGCACTGGACCGGACCGCTGCAGGCGCACTCATCGGGTAGTCCGGTGCTGGGAAGCCTCGGACTGGCCGTCGGCGCCGGCGTCTACGAGGAGCTGGTCTTTCGGCTGGTGCTGGTTTCGCTCATCCTGATCGTGGGGGCGGACCTCCTGGGCCTGAATCGGCGGCGGACGGCGATTGCCGCTGTCGTGATTTCCTCGCTCCTTTTCGCCGCCCACCACCATCCGCCGATCGGCATGGACGCGTTTCACCCGGCGAAGTTCCTGTTTCGGACGTTGGCCGGCGTCTACCTGGCTGTGATTTTCTGGTATCGCGGATACGCGCCCGCGGCCGGTTGCCACGCGGCTTACAACGTGGGGTTGATCCTCGTCGGTTGACCGTTTGGACGGTCCTTGGGGACGCGGTACAGTATTGCTCCATGCAGGAAATCGAACCCCCCGTGCCGTCGACCACGCGGCTTCGACGGTTCCTCTTCGGCGAACCCCGAAATCTGGAAGACCGCGGACTGGCCCATCAGATCGCCCTGGTTCCGTTGCTGGCATGGATCGGACTGGGTGCGGACGGGTTATCGTCGTCCGCGTACGGCCCGGAGGAAGCCTACCGGGCGCTTGGCGAGCACACCTATCTTGCGATTCCCTTGGCGCTGGTGGTGACCCTAATGGTGTTCACGCTGTGTGCCTGCTATAGCAAGATCATCGAGCACTTTCCGCAGGGCGGCGGAGGGTATGTGGTGTCGACAGCGCTGCTCGGAAGCACACCTGGAGCCATCTCCGGTTGCGCGCTCTTGGTGGATTACGTCCTGACGGTGACGGTTTCGATCGCGGCCGCGGGATCGGCGATGTTCAGCCTGGTCCCAAGCGAATGGCAGTATCTTCGCATCCCAGTGGAAATTGGGCTCATCGCCATGCTGGTGTCCCTGAACATCCGGGGGGTTCGCGAGTCGGTGATCGTGCTTGCGCCGATCTTCCTGGTGTTCATCGTGACCCATGTGGTGGCGATTGTGGGGGCCATTGCGGGACACCTGCCCGCGTTCCCGGCGACTCTTCAGCACTGCGCGGACGGGTTCAGGAGCGGATGGGCGACGTTGGGATTGGCCGGCCTGCTCAACACATTCATTTTCGCCTTCTCGATGGGCGGCGGGACGTACACAGGCATCGAGGCAGTCTCCAACGGCCTGTCGATCATGCGCGAGCCGCGGGTGAAGACAGCGAAGCGGACCATGTTGTACATTGGCATCTCACTTTCATTTGTCGCCGCGGGGTTGCTTGCCTGCTACCTCCTCTGGGACGTGACGACGAACGAGGCGCACAAGACGCTTAACGCCGTTCTCTTCGAAGCGATCAGTCGGAACATTCCCGGAGGCGAGTACCTGGTCATCGTCACGTTGGCCTCGGAGGCGGCCCTGCTGGTTGTCGCCGCCCAGACCGGGTTTCTCGACGGCCCGCGGGTGCTAGCCAACATGGCCCTGGACTCGTGGGTTCCGCGACGATTCGCGGCGCTTTCCGAGCGTTTGACAACTCAGAACGGCATTGTGCTTATGGGTCTGGCTTCGCTGGCGGCGTTGCTCTATACGGGCGGAAACGTCCAGCACCTCGTGGTGATGTACAGCATCAACGTATTCGTGACCTTCTCGTTGTCGCTGTTCGGCATGACCAAGCTGACGCTGCGGGAGCGAAAGCGGACCTTCGCGTGGGTGAGGGAACTGCTCCTGTTTATGATCGGGTTCGCGCTGTGCGCCGTGGTGCTGGCGATTACGGTGTTTGAGAAGTTTCTCTTCGGGGGATGGGTCACGCTGGTGGTCACCGGGGGGCTGCTGGGCGTATGCTTTCTAGTCCGGTCGCATTACCAAGCCGTCGCGAAGGCCCTGCGACAGTTGGACACGGACCTCGTTCGGCTGCCGCGCTCGTCGGCGTCCGCTCCGAAAGTGGACAAGGGAAAACCGACCGCGGCCATCCTGGTCTCCGACTACAACGGTCTGGGCATCCATACCACGCTCAACATCGTGAAAGCCTTCCACTCCGCCTTCGAGAACTTCGTCTTCCTGTCGATCGGGCTGGTGGACACGCGGCAGTTCAAGGGTCAGTTCGAGGTGGATCCCCTCCGGAAGCGGACCGAGGAGATGCTGCAAAAGTACGTTTCGCTGGTCAATGCTTCGGGGATGCCCGCGACGTTTCGTTACGCGGTCGGCACGGACGCCGTGGACGAGGCCGAAAAACTCTGCCTCGCATTGTCCGAGGAGTTCCCTCGCGCCACCTTCTTCGCGGGCAAGATCATCTTCCGCCGCGAGCGGTGGTTCGAACGCTGGCTGCACAACCACACCGCGTTCATGATCCAGCGCCGGCTGCAATGGGCCGGACAGACCATGGTCATCCTGCCCGTGCGCGTACGATAGGGCAAAGCAGGAAATCATGCAGCGTCGCCCTTCACGGGCGGCGCGTTGTTTGGGGTTGCGGAAAGCGCCGCGGATGAACCGCGACGCTACACAAATACCGAGACCGCTGGAGCGCCCCAACCGCCGGATATCCGCCTTCGCGCCACACATGCTTCAATGGTCTTGCTAGAATGGCACTATGAGGCCGCGCAGGGGAACCGTGATCTGGAACCACCATGTTTGATCCTCCCGAACGTTGCGGCGACGTGCGATCGTTTGCGGCCGACTCGCCGGAGTACGGCACCGCCCTGCAACTGCTCCTCAACGATGGAGCGGAGGCTCTGCCGCGCGGCGCGCAATCCCTGGTGACCGAGTTTCTCGACGACGCACAGCGGCGGGGTCTTTCCACCGATCTGATGGTCGGCGTGGCCGACAAAGGTCGCGTTAACACCGCGACCCTGGCGGTGATCTCGCCGGGGCGAGCGGCGCTGGTGCTTGTACCGCCAAGATTCGAGTCGCTCCATCGCGGAGCGTTGGAATGCGCGCTCCGGCGGTTGCTGGCGCTTTGCTGGGCTCGCAGGGTGGTCCTGGCGGAGCTGCTGGTGAGTCCCGATTGTGAGGCCCTCCCGCATTCGGCTGCGGCGGCCGGATTTCGGTTCCTCACGCAGTTGATCTACCTGCGTCGATCCACGACGGTGGACAGTCCCGCCCGCTCGACTCCGGCGGCGGATCTGCAATGGATCACCCACCGCGCCGAGGGCGAGAGGTTTTTCGAGACGGCGGTCGCGGCGACGTATGCGGAAAGCCTGGATTGTCCGGAGCTGACGGGTCTTCGGCCGATGGCGGACGTCCTGGCGACGCACCAAGCGGCCGGCGATTTCGACCCTTCGCTGTGGACCGTCGCCCAGCGGGCCGGCGTGCCGGTCGGGGTGATTCTTGGCGCGTCCCTGCCTCGCCATCGGGCGGTGGAGATCGTCTACATGGGGGTGGCGCCGGCGGCGAGGGGGACAGGCGTTGGCGATGCGTTGCTGCAACGCGCCGTGCGATTGTCGCGGGGGATAGGTGCCACAACGATGGCACTGGCGGTCGACGGGCGGAACGCTCCGGCCCGCGCGATGTACGCCCGATGGGGGTTTCAGGACGTTGGATCGCGCGACGCCTGGATCGCAACTTCCGATGCCGCAGAAGCTTAGGAACGGCGCGGCGGGTGATCGTTTCTGGAAACCGGCCTCGGACCGTGCCGCAGGCGGGCGATCCGCGGGACGCGGAAAAGATTTTTTTTGACGCTAAGTACTTGTCATTGTGAAGCCGGCGCATCGCACAGCATCGAATCGGCACAGAATGGTGTTGACCGCGCCGAAGCTGCGCGTTATTTTGACGTTCACGAGGTCGGATGCACGCGCGTGGGCGATTGGGCGCGGCAGGCACGCGGGTCACCGTCGTCGATCGAGCCGTTGGTTCAGATTATTCCAATATCGTGCTCGCCGTTTGGCGTGCGGGGTTTGGTTCCTTTTTGCAGAGGAAGGAGCTTGCGGTGACCGTCTGCGCAGTTGATATCATTCCCGCCGTGGAGTCTCGCATCGCGGAGAAGATCGGGCCGAAGGGGTTCGGCATCTGGTTCAAGAACGCCACGCAATTCACGCTCGCGGATCACTACCTCCGCATCAGCGTCCCCAATCGGTTCGTGGGCGAGTGGATCGAGCGTAACTTCTCCGGTCCGATCCTGGAGTCCGTCCGCGAGATCACCGGTGAAGAGTACACCCTGAGCTTCACGACCGATCCGAATCTGGCTCGAGGCTTGGCCAAGAAGCAGCCCGATCGGCAGGTCGAGTTTGCCGCCAACCACCCCGACCGTCTGGCGCGGGCCAACCGCCGCAGCGGTGTTGGGGCGAGTCATGCCCTTCCGCTACGCGGGAAATTAGCGGATTTCGTCGCCGGGCCGTCCAATCGGCTGGCCCACGCCGCGGCGCTGAACGTGATCGAGCACCCCGGCGTCCAGTTCAACCCTTTGTTCCTGCACGGCGGGTGCGGCGTCGGGAAGACCCACCTGCTTCAGGCGGTCTGCAACGCCTGGAAGGAGAAGCACCCGGACCTGCGCTGGAGGTACGTTTCGGGGGAAGAGTTCACCAACGACTTTGTGTACGCGGTGAAGGCTCGGGAGATGGATGCCTTCCACGAGCGCTACCGCAGCCTGGACGCGCTGGTCATCGACGACGTGCACTTCCTGGCCAACAAACGGGCGACGCAGGAGGGATTCCTCCATACCTTCAAGGCAATCGACGCGGCCGGCAAGCAGATCGTCCTGGCGTCCGACGCGCCGCCCAAGCTGATCGGGCATTTTTCCGAATCGTTGGTCAGCCGATTCCTTTCGGGCATGGTGGTGCGCATCGAATCGCCGGACATTGAGGTCCGCACCAAGGTGTTGCGACAGCGGGCCCAGCGACTCAAGGTCGAGGTGTCGGACGCGGTAATCCGCTACATGGCCGAAAGCTTCCGCGCCAACATCCGCGAATTGGAAGGCGCACTGCTGAAGGTCGTGGCGCAGGCGCAACTCAGCTCCGAACCTATTACTACGGTGCTCGCAGAACGGGCCTTGAAGGATCTAGTGCGTCAGACCGCGCCGGTGGTCCTGCTCTCGGACATCGAGAGCGGCGTGTCGATTTACTTCGGATTGGCGCCGGCCGATCTCCATACCTCGCGGAAATCACGGACGATCGCACTGGCGCGCGGAATCGCCATGTATCTGGCGCGGAAGCACACGGAGATGAGCTTTCCCGAGATCGGCCGGTTCATGGGCAACAAGAACCATTCGACGGTCATCCTCGCCGCGCGGCGGATTTCGAAGGCCCTGCAGGCCGACCAGACCGCACAATGGCAGACCCCGGATGGGTTAAAAGAGCAGAAACTGGCGGTCATCGTCGCCGACTTGGAGGAGCAGGTCGCCGCGCCGCGAGCCACGGGAGCGCCAGGCGAATCCCGCCGCGCGTCGTAACGGCCTGGACTTCGCGACGGGGGATCGTGGCGAAGTCGAGGGAGGGAACCCCACTAAAGCCCACGGACCGCGGTTCGTGGGCTTTCTTCTGCGCGCAGGTTGTACCCGTTCTCAAGACTCCCGTTCGTTGTTGCCGACGTACCATGCAGGCGATCCCTGACCGTGGTTCAGCCGTTTGCCGGCGAACTCCAGCGGGGGAGAGCGGGGGGAATACGCATAGGATATTCAGGCGTCTCGACGCTGGGACTTCCGCGGCTGAGTCCCCGGTCACGGAATCGGCAACGTGCAAACGACGACCATCAACCCGGCATACCATCGGAGCGCCAAAAAGGTGGCAGCGCGCGCCCGACGATTGCAACCAACGACAACCCAGTTGTGGATCGCGGGAGTGGCGCTCCTGGCCATCACGCTGGGTGTCCGTCTTGGGGATCCAACCGGCTGGCTCGGCTCCGACGATGCCGGCTACTACTCCGCCGCCGAGCACGTTGTTTCGGGAACGACCATTCACCGCCTGCATCATCACTACTCGCGTCTGGCGATGATCCTTCCTATTGCCGCATCGATCAGAATCTTCGGTGAATCACCCTTCAGCGTGGCGTTGCCGACGCTGCTCGCGTCGATGGCCTGCGTGACGTGCGTGGCCGTCCTGGGGAGACTCTTGTTGGGGTGGTGGGAGGGGTTGCTCGCGGCGGCGATAGTGGCCGTCCTTCCCTATTTCCGGGTGTTATCGACGACCGCATACCCCGACGTCCATACCTGCTTGTGGGTCACAGTTTCGGTGACGCTGACGGCTTGGCATGCCCATGCTCTGTCGATCAGCGGGGGTGGGACACGCTGGGGGCGTCTCATTCTGATCGCCTCCGGGTTTGCGTTGGGGCTGGCGATCTCGGCTAAGGTCTTCGCGGTCTTCGGAGGAATCCCGATTGCCTGCCTACTTCTTGGTTCTCCGCATTCCCGGAGAACGCGCATTTCGAATGGCGCGTGGGTTCTGGCTGGGCTAACCCTGTATATCGCGTTCGAAGGGGCCTTCTTCGCGTGGGCCGCCCACGACCCGCTGTTCAACTTCCATGCCCATGTTCAGGCCGGGAGCATCGAAACGCCGACGACGTCCGTGGGGCATGAAGGGGAGGGTTTCGCGGCCCAGCTCTGGGATCGCATCGCTATGATGCTGCACCCCGGTTTGTCGGGGTGGGGGACGATGGGCGTTCTGTTTTGGCCGGCATTGCTCGCCGCAGGAATATGCGGCGGAAGAGTACGATGGCTGGCGGTTTGGGCGGCGGCGGCCTACCTGGGTGTCGCCTTGATGCCGGTCGATTCTGGAAACGGCTTGCGAATCAACCCGCTGTTCCATGGGCGGCACGTGCTTGGGGCGTGTGTTCCGTTTGCACTGTGTTTAGGGTGGGCGGCGCCGGCGATCTTTCGCCTGGCCACGACGCGAGCGGTCGGCGCGGGCTTCGGATTGTCATTGGTCGGCGTTTTCGCGGTGGGCATTGCGGATCGGCGGGATCTGAACGGTTTCCGCGACCGCGAAACTTCGCGCATCGCGGCGACGGTCGTGGAGCTTGTCCGTGACACGCGGTGGGCCGCCGATCGACCGGTCTACATGACTCCGTCGACGTTCTGGCGGTTCCGGATTCTATTCCCGCCCGAGCTGCGGGACCGGCTCCGCGTCGCGACGGCCGACGAAGCTCCCGATTGGTGGAAAACCACGACGCCGGATATCGCAGAGCGCCGCCATCCGCTTCCGCCACCGGATCAGGCGTACCTTTTGGCTACGCCGCGACAAGTCGCGGGTGACACCGAGTATTGGGACTACGGCGTAGGGCTGCCCAGGGAACAATTGACGGATTGGGCCGACACAGCCGTCGTTGGGCGGGATACCGGGCGAGCCGCGCCTTTAGACTGCGCGACGTCCCACGACGTTTCTCGGAGAATCCTGCTGCTTTCGCAAGCTTCTCGCGTCGGAGTGTCGGCGTCCAACACGCCTCGCAAGCGAATTGCCGAAGGCCCGGCGACACCACGCGAGGATTGAGACTCGGCGACGGCGTCGCAAGATCAGGCCGGTTGGAGCGAGGGGTCGACCTTCACCGCTGGGTCGGTCAAGCCGGCTGCCGTGAATGCAGCCGCGCGAGCTTTACAGGGTTCGCATTGGGCGCAGGCCGTCGCATACCCGCAGATGCACGTCCAGGTCCGATCCAGCGGAACGCCGAAGCGGCTGGCGAGCTTGATCGCGTCCGCGTAGGCGAGGTCGATCAATGGGGCTTCGATCCGCAGCTCGCCGCGCCCGCCGAGCAAGGCGTCCACGGCGATGGCGAAGGCATGAAGGAACTCGCGCCGGGCGTCGCGCGACTCATCATCCCGCGACAAACCCAAGTGCTCGCCAACACCGTGGCGCATCATTCCGCTCACCAGCGTCGAGGCGCCGCCGCGCAGGGCGGCCTGAACGCCGGTAGCCATGAGCATCGGGACCAGTCCGCGTATCAAGGCCGCCGCCGGCGGTTGAACCGGGACGCCCCGCGTCCTCGGCATGGGTTGAGGGTTCAACCCTACAACCCCTGGTTTCTGCAAGGCAACGGCGCCGCGCTCAAGCTCGGCCACATGGGGGAGCGTGACGGGAATCAGCCGCGCGTTGGGAAACGACTGCAGCAGGGCGACGATCGCGTTCTGCTCGCGCGATGCGGAGGGCTGTCCGTAGTTGACGTGAACAACCGCGAGCTCGTGCTCTTTTGTGTATCGCGCTGCGGCGACGGCCGACTTGATGCCACCTCCGCTGAGCACGACGACTTTGGCCATGACGATGTCTTTCCTGCTCGCGGCGCGGTGGGCGTCTCTGTCGCTTTCGGGACGCCGCGGGGCGCCGGATATTCGTCGCCGAAGCTCCGTGGGTGGCGGACCCATCCGAGCGGCGACCGTAAAAGCGCGGTCACCGTCGACCGCAGCGCTGCGTCGGACCACAAGACCCGTCATCTCCGTGGCTGCCGCGCGGGCCAAGCCCCTGTCTCTTATCGACCGACAGCCGTCCCGGCCTTCGGCGATCATGCGGCATGCCACTTGCTCGGTGGACCGATCGCCCATAGGGTTGGGGGTCGATCGGGATGGTCCGCGCGACCACGCGAATGCAGGGGTTCGCTCATGGCTGAGATCGCTCCGTTTCAGGCACTTCGGTACGATTTTTCGCGCCTCGGCGGGAACTTGTCGACGCTGATCGCTCCGCCGTATGACGTGCTGGAATCCACGGAGAAGGACCGCCTTCTTGCCGGAAACGGGCGCAACGTTGTGGCTGTCGACCTGCCGCATCTTCCGCCGAAGTCCACAGGCCCGCCAGAGGTGTATGCCCAAGCCGCCCGTCGGTTGGCAAGCTGGCGTGCCGATGGGACGCTGGTCCGCGAACGGAACCCGGCGCTCTATCTCTATCACCAGGACTTCAGCTTCGCGGGCCGGCGGTACACGCGGAAAATGTTCATCGCTGGCGTGCGCCTGGTTCCGTTCCACGACGGCGTGGTGCTCCCGCACGAGCAGACCTTCGGCGGTCCAAAGGAGGATCGCCTCGCGCTGATGAAAGCCACGCGATGTCAACTCTCGCCCATCTTCGGGCTTTACGCGGACCCGGGGAGCGTGGTCACGCAGGCGTTCGCTCGGACGGCGGACACCACGCCAGACGCCGAGGGGACGCTGGAGGAGGTGCGGAACCGTTTATGGGTTGTCAGCGACGGCTCGGTGATCGACCGGGTGGTGCAACATCTCCGCGACGAGAAAATCTACATCGCCGACGGACATCATCGATACGGCACCGCATTGATGTATCGCGATTGGCTCGGCGAGCAGGCCGGCGGAAGGTTGCCGACCGAGCACGCCGCGAACGGCATCATGTTCGTCCTGGCAAGCATGGACGATCCTGGATGCCTCATCCTGCCCTATTACCGCGTGCTCGGCGACATTGACCTCGCCGGCCTTCTGGAGGACTGGAGGCCGGGGATCGAGGAGACCTCCACCGATCGGTCCAACCTGACGCTGTGGGACGCGCGGACCGATCGAACCGTGAGTGTTGGCTTCACCAACCGAGCGGCCCTCCGCGGGTTGGAGCCTGAGGCATGTCGGCCCTGGTATGACCTTGACTATGCCTATTTGCACCGTTACCTGATCGACGAGCTTTTGATGAACCGCTCCCGACGGGAGCCGGACATCCATTATGTGAAATCGAAGGAGCTGGCCTGCCGGACAGCCCGCGAAGTCAACGGGGTGGCGTTGCTGACGCGGGCGACGCCGATGGCCCACCTTCGCGCGGTCAGCGAAGCCGGCGGACTCATGCCCCAGAAGAGCACCTATTTCCATCCCAAGCTGGCCACGGGAATGACGATCTATGAGCTTGCGTAGGCGTCACCATAAGCCGGTGAGTGCGGGCTATCCATTGCCAATTGCCAATTCCCGATTGCCAATTGCGACCTCTCGCCAGGCTGTCCTTGGATATTCGGGCGAAGACAAGGCGCGAACGGCTCCCACTGGGCGATGATTGCAACGCTTCTCTATTCCATATCCGGAGGGATGCTGGCGGCATTGGCGACGGCGCGGTTTGCGGAATTGGCCTGGCGGTTTGTGCGCGTGGCCGCGCTGGTCGCCTTTGCAACGTCATGCGCCACGACGATTTGGCTGACCGGCGCCGCTGATCCGGTAAACCTCGCACACACCGACTGGATCCGAGCCGCCGGCATCATCCCAGTAGCGGCGGCGCTGGGGCTGGTGTTCATCGCACCCGCGTCGGGCGCTTGGCCTCGCGCAAGCCGGTTTCTGTGCGCGATCGGCGGACTTGGGGGACTGGCGGCCGCGAGCGGCGCGGCGTTGTGCACCTGGGCCGATCGATACCCCGGGATACCCGGTTATTCATGCGCGCCCCCGATGGTCGTGCTGGCACAATTGCTCAGCGCACTCTTGCTGGGAACGATGACCGCGGCCTGGCTGCTGGGGCACGCCTATCTGACTGCGACCCGAATGACCATTGTTCCCCTGCAACGCATCAGCCGTTTGTTGACCTGGGTGGTTGCCGCACGAATCGGGATGGTCATCTTCAGCGTCCTGCTCGCGTGGTGGATGTCCAGTCCCGCGGCGGCCGGAGAGCCTGCTGAACTGGTGCATTCGGTGCTGGGGCGACTGCAACAGTCATGGCTGATCGTGCTGCTGCGCTGCGGGGTCGGGCTGGCGGCGGTGTTGATTTTTGCGATTATGGTTGG
Source organism: Planctomycetota bacterium (assembly GCA_038043285.1). Taxonomy (GTDB): domain Bacteria; phylum Planctomycetota; class Phycisphaerae; order UBA1845; family UBA1845; genus JBBTCJ01. The sequence goes on from JBBTCJ010000110.1 coordinate 17,573, forward strand.
GGACTGCGTTCGAGTTCGCGCCACGCAGTCGGCCACCGGCATTCTTTACTTTGCCTCGGTATTCGCGTATGTAGGGGAACTGGCGGGGCAACAATTGATCCGCGAGTGCGGCTGGCCGATTTGACGGCTCTCTTTCCATGGTATGATAATCCATGCAGATTTGTTTTCACTGTCCGACCAACGGATGCGTCGCCCTCATCGAGTATGAACCCCTCGAAGAGTGCGGCCCGACAATGCGTTGCCCCCGCTGCAAGAAGGACATTCCGATCACGGTCACGGACGCCGTGCGGGCCCGGAGGTCGGTCGATCGGTGCGCGGTTTGCGGATGTTCCGAGCTGTTTGTTCGCAAGGATTTTCCGCAAGGTCTGGGCTTGGCCGTCGTCGTCCTGTTTGGAGCCGCCGCGGTCTATTGCTTTACCTTTTCCGTCGTCTGGGCGTGGGCCGTACTGGCCTCCGCGTTTCTGCTGGATTTCCTGATTTATCTGCTCATCGGGCGGGTCACGACGTGCTACCGCTGTCGAGCCGAGTTCCGCAAGAGCAACCAGAACCCCGAGCACGAAGGGTTCGACTTATCCACGTCGGAAAAATACTGATACCCACCCCGGTTTCGGACTGCCGATTCCCGAGCCGCGGCATTCATGCCGCGCGGGCACCCACCCCATGCATGGAGTGGCTCGAGCAGGGGCACGACTCCGGCCACCCCTCGAATCATGCGTGCCGAAGCACTACGCCCGTTCGCGCATCAGCTTCCCCGCGCCGACGAAGAGCAGCAGCACGGTCAACAGGCCGAACGTCGCCACGGTGAGCCAATTGTTGTTGGCCAATTCGCCCAGCCACGCCACGCCGACATCCATGTGCTTGAACTTGAGGCTGAGCAGGGCCACGAAGATTCCCGCAATGGTTCCGCCGGCGATGTAGCCGGACGAGAGCAGCACGCCGGGACTCATCTCGGCTTCGGCGGCGCTGCGTCGGCTCCATCTGTCGGCCAACCAGCGGATCATCCCCCCGCAGAAAATCGGCGTGGAGGCCGACAGGGGAAGATAGACGCCGACGGCAAAGGGC
>JBBTCJ010000110.1:18644-59743 GCA_038043285.1 Planctomycetota bacterium
GGCAGCGAGGGGATTCCGCTCAATTCCAAGACGATCGAGATGGCCACGCCGAGCAGAACCAGCGACCAGGGCAACTTCTGGGTCAGAATGCCGTCCACGATGAAGGACATCAGGGCGGCCTTGGGGGCGTTGAACTTCTCAACCTTGGTTCCCTCGTCGTCCTTTTCGAGCCGCCCGTTGATGCCTGGATCGACCAAATAGTGAATCGCGCCGGCGTCGTCGACCAGGTATTTTCCCGCAGACACGCCGGGGATCGCGCCGATTCTCGCGTGGACGACGTTGTACTCCGCGGAGTCCTGCGCGGCGTAGGTGCCGCCGACCCGCTCCTTGTCGCCCTTGGCGAACTGGGCCACGTCGATCTTGGCCTGGGGCAAATCATGCCGGGTATAGATCGTGGCCGCCCCGTTGAGAACCAGCAGCGTCACGCCGATGAACAAGGCCGAGGTCAGCGCACCGACGAGAATGCCGACTTGTTGATGCCGTGGCGTGGCACCGACGATGTAACCAGTCTTAAGGCATTGGGCGACGGTTCCGCCGTTGGAGGAAGCGATGCAGACGATGCCGGCGATGGACATGGCCATCAGGCGGTAATGCTCTCCGGTCCATCCGACGGCGACAAAGATCAGGCAGGTCAGCAGTAACGTGGCGACAGTCATGCCGGAGATGGGATTGGACGAAGAGCCGATCTCGCCGGTCAGTCTCGCAGAGACGGTAACGAACAAGAACCCGAAGAACACGATCAGGATCGCGCCGATGGGGTTCATGTTGAGCATCGGGGCAACGGAGATGGCCAGGATCAGCCCCAGGCAGCCGAAGATTACGACGCGCATGGACATGTCACGATCGAGGCGGGAGGCCGTCGTCCTGGGCGTATTGTTGTTGCCACCGCGCGAGGCGAGATCGCTGAACCCGGCGCGGACCGACGAGATAATCGTCGGCAGCGATTGGCACATACTGATGATGCCGCCGGCGGCGACGGCACCGGCGCCGATGTACAGCACGTAGTCATGCCAGATCTCGCCTATGTTCATGTCGCGGATAGGTTTCTCTCCGGGAAACAGGGGCAGATCCCAACCGGCGCCGAACAGGGCGATCGCAGGCGTGAGAACCCAGGAGGCCAGGATGCCGCCGGCGACCATGATGCAGGCGATGCGCGGACCGATGACGTAGCCGACGCCCAACAGCGCCGGCGAGGCTTCCAACGCCACCGAGGCGCCCTTCCATTCGTACTTCCCAAACTTGAGCAGGCGCATCGGCTCATCGACCCAGAGTTTGAACGCCTTCATCAGGAACTGGTACACGAAGGCAATACCGAACCCGGCGAAGACGGTCTTGGCAGACGCCCCACCCTTCTCTCCAACGATTAAGACGTCGGCGCAGGCGAGGCCTTCGGGATAGGTCAGTTTGCCGTGCTGTTTGACGATGAAGACCCGGCGCAGCGGGATCATCATGAGCACACCGAGCAAGCCGCCGAGGACCGCAACGAGCATGACCCGGACGAGTTCAAGGTTGTATCCCAGGATCAGCAGTGCCGGCATGGTGACGCCGACGCCGAAGGCGATGGACTCGCCCGCCGACCCGGTCGTCTGGACCATGTTGTTTTCGAGGATGGTCGCATTCCGCCCGATCAGCGGCTTAAAGACGCGAAACAGGGTAATAGAAAGCACGGCAATGGGGATCGACGCGGATACGGTCATGCCGACTTGCAACACCAGGTACAAAGAGGACGCGCCGAAGACGATACCCAGGATCGCTCCGACGAGGATCGGGATCAGGCCCATCTCGGGGATGTTCGCCTCGGCGGGAACGTACGAATGATGGGCCGGAGCAGTGGTTGCGCCCGGCGGCGGCGTGGCATCCGTTTTCATGCGAAAGACTCCGGTCCGTTGGAGAAAACGCCTTACGACCCATGATCATTGCGCACCCGCGCGACCACACAAGGGGCCACGGCCTTGCTCCTACTCACGCCATCCCTCCAGGCGCGCCGCGAGGGGGGGAGTTTATTGCCCAAGGCAGTGTCGCTGCCACGTGAACGGTTGGCAAGGGACTGTATGTTTCGAGGAGAACGACTGGGACGGGCGCCGCTACGGCTTGGAACCGACCCGCTGTCCGTCGTGGATGCGGTCGATTCCCTCGACGACGATGGATTGGCCAGGATTGAGGCCGGCGGTGACCTGGACGCGGTCGCCGCTGCGTCGGCCGAGGGTCACTGACGTCTTTCGCAGTCGGCCGTCCACGATAGCGAACACGGTCGTTTGCCCCGTGGACTTCTCCACCACGATGGCCGTCGCGGGAATCCAGATCGAGGGATCGCTCGGCGCCCCACCTTCGCCCACGGCGGCCGGCGCTTGCGAAAGGAAGGCCACCTGGGCTGAGCCTTCAACCCGAAGGAAATCGTCCGGGTTGTCGATGCGGACTTTCACCTGCACCGTGGCCTTTGCATAGTTCGCGCCCGGATCCAGCCACATGACGTGCCCTTGGTAACGGCGATCCTTGTAAGCGTCGGGGACGATCGTGCAGGGCATGTCCTTCTGCAAACGCGCGATATCGAGTTCACTGACGTCGACCTCGACGCGGAGTTGGTTCATGTCGGCAATCACGGCGAAGCGGGCGTTGGCGTTGGCGCCAAGTCCGCCTTCGGCGGCCACGAAGTCACCGACCTCTACGTTGCGTTGCAGGATCACGCCGGCAATGGGGGCGCCGACCTGGCAGTCGTTGAGGTTCTTGGTCGCGGCGTCAAGCGTCGCGTGGTCGGCGGCCACCTGCGCTTCGGCTTCGTTCACGGCCCGCCGGGCGTCGGCGAACTCGATGCTCGGAGCGCTTTCGACCTCGATCAAAGCCTTCACCCGGGCGAAGTTGATCGACTGGAACTCAAGCTGAGCCTTCGACCGTTCGAGCCTGGCAGCCGCCTCGTCGCGCCGGGCGCGATAGAGGACGTCCTCCAGCGTCGCCAGCCGCTGCCCCTGTTCGACGTGATCTCCCTGCTCGAAACGGAGGGCGACGATCTGTCCGGAGACCTTGGTGACGACGGAGACGGTGTGATCGGAAACGATCTTTCCCGTGGCGGTCAGAACGGGAGTCGGCCCGGGATCCGGCGCGAGAGCGACGGTCAACATTCGCACGGGCTGGTCAGCCGTCGCAGACAAGGCGAGCGTTCCAACGGTCGGGAGCACCCGTTGGCGATTGACGTATCCGCCGACGCCGACGACTGCGGCGCTCATCAGGACGATGACCAGCACCCATCGACCGCGCCCACCGCGTCGATTGGCCGTCGATGCGGGGCGCTGCTCAGTGGCAATCGTCAGCGAGCGAAGCTGTGTTTGAATGTCTCGAGGCGCCTGCGTCATCCGAACGATTATACCCGGAGCTTATGCCTTTCGCAGGGCTTCGATGATTCGCGTGCGGGCGCCTTTCACCGCCGGGACCAACGCACCCGCCACCCCCACCAACACCGAGGTTCCCAGCGCCGCCGCCAGGATCGCGGGGGAAATCCGCAGCTCATACGCCAGCACCGTCCAAGTTGCCTCGGAGAGGAAGTCCTGACGCGAATCGCTCAGAAGTAGGCTGACGCCGAGTCCGACCAGACAGGCCGATCCACAGATTAACACCGACTCTACCAGGAACGCCGCCATGATAGCGCCGCGGGAGAACCCGATGGTGCGGAGCATGGCGATCTCGCGCCGTCGTCCGTCAACCGCCGCAAACATCGTGTTGGCGACGGCGAACACCGCGCCGATCGCCATGATGGCCACCAGGACGGTGGTCAACGCGACGATCTCCCGTGTGGTGCGGGAGAGATCCTTGTAGTAGTCCGGCTCGGTCTTGGCTTCCAGTTGAACCGTGGGCCCCTTGACGTAGTCGACCGCCTCGCGGGAATGGGATGAGTCGGTCAACCTCACCGCGACGCTGGAGACGAAGCGCCGCGTATACGCGTCCGAGAGGATGGTCCGCGGCGCCCAGATTTCGCTTTCCAGCGCGCCGCCGGAGGCTTCGAAGACACCCACGACCTTGAAGAGTCGATTGCCCAGCCGACCCAATTGCAACTCGTCGCCGACCGAGGTGTCGTGGTAACGCTCCTGCGCCGCCCGCCCCACGATGATCTCCATGGCCCCCTGCGCGAACGATCGCCCCTCCATGATCCGAACTTCCGGATGAACCTCGAAGGCGAGGTCATCGACGCCGCGGACGGCCACGTTGGCGATGGCCCGATCCGGGGTTCGACGCGGGATCGAGGTCTGCACGCACAGTTCGGGACTCGCCAGCGGCCGGCCCGAGGAGTCGACCTCTGCGTGCGGAACCTGGGCAAGCCGTGCGACTTCCTCCGGCCAAAGGATGCTCGTCCCTTCGGCAGTGGCACCCGGTTTGAGCACCAGAAGATTGCGCGGTGAACCGGTGGCTGCCAGCGACGCGCGGATGCCCGACGCGAAGGAGAGCAGGACCGCCAGGACCATGACCACGACGGCCACCACCGCAAAAGTCAGCGCGGTGCTCAGCCGGCGGCGGAGGAGGTTACGCCAGTTGTAATAGAGGGGAAGGGGCATTATCGACTCGTAGGGGATTCCGCCCTATGGAAGACCAATGGCCGATTGTCGATTGTTGATTGTCGATGGAGAGATGGAATAAGTCTGGTCATTCGAGGTTCCTCAGCGCGGAGACGACGGTCAGGCGTGACGCGGTCAGCGAGGGCCAGGCGGCGGCGAGGATCCCGATCGCCGCGGCCACCAACAACGCCTCCAGGCAAACCGCGGGACGGACGATCAACGCCTGAATCAGGGGAACCTGATAGTCCTTCATGGGGGTGTGGTTGAACGCGATGTAGGGACCGGCCGCCCCGACCAATCCACCCAGTCCGCAGAGAACCAGCCCCTCGAACTGGACCAGCCAGAAGATGACCGAACTGCTGAACCCGATGGAACGCAGCACGGCCACCTCGTTGATCCGGTCGCGGACGTTCATGCTCATGGTGTTGGCGGCGGCCATCACCGCCACGAAGATGGTCACGATGGCCAGGATAGTCAGGTTCCTGGGCAGGTCGAACTGCTGATTGATGAACTCGTTCATGAAGGACTTCTCGTCCTGCGTCTTGGTCTCGTCCGGCGTGCGATCGAAAAGCTTGTCGATCTCCTGCCGAAAGTAGTCGAGGTCGTCCTTGCCGGCGCACTTGACGAAAAAGAAACTCACCCAGGCGTCAGCCACCCAACCCTCGGTGGGTGCCTTCACGTCCGCCTGGTACTTCCGCAGCGCCTCCTGGGAATAGTCCAGGCGACAGAACAGCGTGACCGGATCGTGCCCCTTGGGCGCGGTCGAAATCACGTGGAACTCCATCGGCGAATAGGGAGGCACCGAAGGCACGATGGCGATGCGGTCGCCGGTCTTCCAACCGAACTGCGACGCGGTGGCGGAGCCGACGATGATCGCCTGCCGATCCCGGTTCCACGCGGCGATCTCCTCCGGGGTGAGTTGCATGTCCGGAAAGGTCGCGGGGAAGGTGTCCGCTTGAACGGCGAGCGTCGAAAGCAGCCGCGGGTCATTCTCCACCGTCCCGCCCAACCAGCGCATCCCACAGACCGACAACAAACGCGAGTGGGACGGATCGAGCGATTCGATCTTCGCCCGATAGCCGATGGGAATCGGGTTGATGATCGAGCTCTTGTGCATGACGGCCAATCGAAGCTGTCTGGCGGAGTTCTCCAGAAAGCCGTCGATGCCGCTGATGACCGCCGTTGAAAGAACGTAGATCAGAATGGGCAAGGCCACCGCGCAGCAGGTGAGCACGGATCGCAGCGGATTCCGCGTCAGGTTTCGATAGAGGTAGGCGAGTCGCAGCATGGTCCCCCGACCGTCCCGGCAAGGATTGTACGGCGACGTTTCCGAGATGTCACGGATCTCGAAAGCTCGACGTGCCTCGCGCCGATTACGGCACGAGGGCTGGTTGGCGACGCTCGCGGCTGCGATCGACCTGCGGGCGGCCTCGTTCTTAGACCGCGACCGGCCGGCGCAAACGAGCAGGTAGATTCGACATTCCCGCTGAAGCGCGCCGCTAGGGTTCGCGGAGGGCGGAGATGACCTCGATCTTCGCCGCCCGATAGGCGGGAATCAACGCACCCGCCACGCCCACGATGGCCACCGTCGCCAGGGCGCAGAGAACCGTCGCCACGTGAAGGTTGATCTCGAACGCCAGCGTGGTGAACGTTGTCGCCCCGAACATGTCTTTGGTGTTTCCGATCAACTCCAGCCACGCGAGGCATCCCAGGCACCCGACGACCCCGCCCAGAAGGGCCAGGAAAATCGACTCGATGATGAAGCCGATCATGATCTGCGAGCCGGAGTACCCGATGGTGCGGAGCATGGCGATCTCGCGGGTGCGCCCGGCAATCGCGGCAAACATCGTATTGGCAATGGAGAAGACCGCAGCCAGCGACATGACCGCCACCAGAACGTAGGACAACATCAGGTAGATTTCGATGGTGCGTGATTGCTCGGACCAATACGCACGTTCGGTTCGCGCCTGAAGCTGTATGGAAGGCCCTTCGATGTGCCCGATGACAGCGTCGGCATCGGCGCCGTCACGAAGGCGCAGCGCGCCCGATGAGTACAGCGTCCGACTGTAAGCGTCCATCAGCGACGGAAGATAGGCCCATATTTCGCTCTCGGCCGGTCCGCCGTCGGCGAAGAAATGACCAACGACGGTGTACTCGCGATCGCTTCCGTATCCGAGCTGAATCCGGTCGCCGATCTGCAGCCCGCCGAACTGCTTGGTGGCCGCCCGACCAACGATCACCTCGCGCGAGCCCGGTTTGAACACCGCGCCGAGCGGGCGGACGTTGCGGTGGACTCGGAACGCCTTCTCGGTTACCCCGCGGACGGCCACGTTGCCCCAGGTGATCCCTCGGTCGCGCAGGCGCGGAAGCGAAACCTGGACCATCATCTCCGGGCTAACCAACGCTTCGCCGGAAGACTCATCCCGGGCTACGTCGGTCAGTTGGGTCAATCGGTTGAACTCGTCGACGGGAATGGCACTGTTGCTTTCCGACGTCGCACCGCGTTTCAGCACCAGAATTTTTCCGGCGTCATCGGCGACGGACATGGAGCGGCGCAGTGCGCCCGCGAAGCCGATCATCCAGGTGAACACGCCGACGACCGCCGCGATCACCAACACCGTGAGCACGGTCGTCGTCTTGCGGACGAACAGGCTTCGCCAGTGATAGGAGAGAGGAAGGGCCATGGTCGACCGAGACGATTCCGGGCTACGCGATTCTCCGAAGGGCATCCACGGTGTTGAGCCGCATCGCCTGATACGCCGGCCAAAGTCCGGCGGCCACGCCGACCAGCAGCGCGATCACCAGCGACACCACGACCGCCCACCCCGACACCTCAAGCTCCGCAATCGGACCCATCCGCAGACGCTGGATGGGAAACTTCCACAGAAACAACGCCGCCGGCACCACGCCGATGAGCGCCCCGCCCACCGCAAGCATCACGCTCTCGGCAAGCACGATGGAGAAAATCCGCCCGCGCTGAAACCCAATCGCCTTGAACACCGCCAGCTCCCGCGTCCGCTCGCGTAAACTCATCATCATCGTGTTCCCGGCCACCAGGGCGACGATGCCCAGCACGACGATCGCCATCGCTCGCATCAGACCCGGAATGTCTCCGCCGGCCTGCGTGAAATTCGCCGCGAAGGCGTTTTCGTCTTCTGACTTGGTCTCCTCCGGACTGTTGGAAAACAGGGCGTCAATGTCCTTCTGCAACAGGCGGAGCGCGGCCGCGGAGTTGCATTTCAACCAGAAAATGTGACAGCGTCCGCTGTCCGCTCCTACCTGCTCCAGCGATTCATCCATATAGTCGCGGCGGAAATAGAAAACGTTGCCCCGCTCCTTATTGTCCACGACTTTGATCACGTGGAACTCCAACGCCAGGTACGGCGGAACGGTGCTTTCCAGAACCACCCTGCTCCCCTTGGTCCAACCGTATTCCTTCGCCGGCGCGGGACCGACGACGGCCGCCGTTCGCTTGGTGCGCCATTCCTCGATCTCCTCGGGTGTCAGCCCCAGGTCGCTGTAGACCAACGGAAAGGTGTCTACGTCGGCGGCGAGACTGGTCAGCGTGTTCTGCGAGTCAGGAACCCGCCCTCCGAACCAGCGCATGCCGCAAACACCCGAAAGACGCTCGTGCCTCGGATCCAGCCCCTCGATTCTGCGGCGCATGGCCTCCGGAAGAAGCTGGGTCAACGACGTGCGATGGTGGACCCCCAGCCGCAGCTCGCGCTCGGCGGCCCGGGCCACCTCCATGAAGGTCACCACCAGCGAAATGGCCGCCACGAAGATGGCCATCGGCAGCGCGAACGCCGCGGCGGTCAACATGGTGCGGAGCGGATTGCGATTCAGGTTTTGCATCAACACATAGGTGCGGGTCACGATCCGGCTCCCGCAACCGACCCGGTCAACCGACCGTCACCGCGCAGCGAAAACTCCTCCCGCTCCAACGCCCCCTTGTCCAGATGCAGTGTCCGCCGTCCATGGGCGGCTGCGCGAGGATCGTGCGTAACCATAATGATGGTCTTGCCGAACTCGGTGTTGAGCAGGTTCAGGAGCTGGAGGATTTCCTCCGACGTCTTGGCGTCCAGATCGCCGGTCGGCTCGTCAGCGAGAATCAGCCGCGGGTCGGTGACGATCGCCCGGGCGATGGCCACCCGCTGCTCCTGGCCGCCGGAAAGTTGGTTGGGGCGATGGTCCATGCGGTCGGCCAAACCCACCACCTCCAACGCCGTGGTCATTCGCTTCCGCCGCTCCGAAGCGGACATCTTGAACAGCAGCAGGGGAAGCTCGACGTTCTGCGCCGCGGTCAGCACCGGAACCAGGTGGTACATCTGGAAGATGAATCCGACACTGCGGCTTCTCCAGGAGGTCCGGCGACGTTCGTTCATCTGCTCCAACTGGGCGTCGCCCACGCGGATCGTCCCATCCGTCGCGGAGTCCAACCCCCCAATCAGATGTAGGAGCGTGGATTTGCCTGAGCCGCTGGGGCCCATCAGCACCACGAATTGCCCGGATGGCACGTCGAGGTCCAGCCCCTCCAGAACGGGAATCTCGATGCGATCCTTATGGTACACCTTGCGCACGCCGCGCAATTCGATTTCCGATCGTTCCATGCCGTCCGACTCCGCGGAGAACCCCGCCCCCGTCGCCTCCATCGCCGCAAAAAGCGGCAACGCGTCGGTCAGACAGTACGCCTCGAGGCAATCACGGTCAACCACCGTAACGGCCGGCCCCCGCCGCGGACAAAGAAAAGGCGGGCCCGGGACACCGCCCCGGACCCGCCGCGATTCAAACAACCGCGTTAAACAACCACAACAACTACGGCGCGCAACGTCCACAATCATCGACGAGGCTGCAGAATCCGTTCACGCAGCGCCGCGGCGACGAACAGCCCGAGTCGTTGCTGCAAGCCGCCGTCGGATTACAGGCAACCCCCGACGGGCAAGTGCACGGCCCGGCAAATGGATAGGCCTTATTCTTCAGCGCGTCGACGTCGTAGGCCAGATCGAGCACGTTGACGTTCGCGCCCGGCGCCGGCCCATTGGGCTGGAGCTGCGCCCGCGTCTTGCCTACCGCACCCGGAATGCCCTTGATGTGGTCCACAATGGCGGCCACGTCGAGAACGTTTGGTTGCGACGGGAACGCGGGCACCGGGAAGATATCGTTCTGGAACGTACTCACGGTGTCGCCCCATCGCTGCGTGCCGCCGAGAAGCGGATCGGAATAGCAATCCTCCTCGTCGAGCGAATCGGCGCAGGCGATGTCCACGATCTGGATGCTGTACTGTGAATCGGGCATCACCTCGGGCGCGTAGATGCTGAACGCACCCGCCCCGGGATAATCCGCGAACGTCGGATCGCACCGCAGCTGCGAACCGTAGAACGACGTCGGCGGCAACACGGTGTAGTTGTACTCCACGATCGGTCCAGCCCAACGATACCCACCTTCCCACGCCGTGAAGTCAGGCGCCGGGCAGCACGGGATGTTCGGCGGATCCGGATGATGCAGCGAATCCATCTTCACGCGCACCGCCACCTGTGGCGTGCCCTCGGTCGCGGCCACAATACCGCCGTCGGACGGGACGCTGAAGGTCACGTAGCGATTCGCATTGGGGACTCCCGATAGCGGCGTCGGCGCCGGGTGCACCGGCACGCAACGACACATCCACGAGTCCTTCACCTGATCGGCGTTGGTGTCCACAAACCGCCGCACGCACTTCCGGTTCGGCGGAACAGGCTCCAGACAGGGTCCGGTACAAACCGGCCCCTCGGAACCCACCGCTGGAAGGGCCACGTGACAGGTATCCTGGCAATCGCAATGCGTGATCTTGCACGGCGGGTTCTGCCCCGGCGTGCACTGGACAAACGTCGGCACGCACGGCGCCGTCGAACCCGGACATGAACCCACGCACGACTGCCCGTCTGCTGCCGGTTGGCACTCCTGCGGCGGCGTCACACAATCACAAGTGATGACCTCGCCCTGTGCAACCTGCGTCGAATGAATCTGAACCAGGCTGGTGGCGACTCCATTCCGGAATACGTGGCATTCCTGTCCGGCGTTCGGGCAAGCGGCGTCGCATGAGAGCATCGCCCCGACGGCGTCCGGAATCACGGTCACCGGACCGCACATCCCGTTGTCCACAAAGCAGTCGCACAACTCGGCGAACGGCTGACCCGCCGTGTTCACCATGACAACCTTCGCCAGGCAGAGTTCGCCCGTGACCGTCGTCTGGCAATCCGACGCCTGCCGCGGCGCACAGATGTGCGTCGGAGAAGGAAGCGAGCAAGCCGGCGGCGGAACATTGATGCAGTCGCAACAGATCGTCGATGATCCGTCGGTGTTCGGCGTTGAGGACTCCACGCACTTCATGCCCGTTGGGCAATCGCCCACGCAGCTGAACGGCGCGTTGGTCTTCATCCGGATCGTACCCGTGGTGCTTCCGGACATGCCGGCCAGCGGGCCTCCCGGAGCGCCGACGAAATCAATGCGGTAGGTGATGTCGAAGAAGCTGTCCACCGCCCAATTGCCGCTCGGCAGCCGCGTCAACGTCGTGTGTCCCGGACTCGGCATTCCAAAGCCGGTTCCCGCGACGATTCGCAGCAAGTCGAAGTCCGGATCGCCGATCTGTGCCTGCATGCGGAACATATCGGTGTCAAACGACTGCACCGGATCGCCTGGCATGCGCGCCCCGATGTGTGTCTCACAGTCGGCGGTAAGCTTCTTGGTCCGCGTGAATCCCGCCAATGTGTTCGTACCCTGCATGTTCAACAGCAGCGAGGAATTGAACTGCTCGAACTCGCCGCCCAGGTTCCCGCCGGCACCGCTTCCGGTCAGGCCGAATCGGGAGTGCTCGATGCCGACCACGATCGTCGTCGGCACCGGCAGACCGGCGATGATCATATGCGCGTCTTCCGGGCTGACGTACGGACATCCCGCCGGAGGCAACGTCACCGTCCCGCCCGCGTCCGGCTGCACGCAAGGCGGCGGCCCGACGGCCACCACCTGCGCCGCCGCGCCGAACTCCATGTGGCATTGGTTGGGATCCTGACAGTTGCAATCGATAGCCTCAATCACGCCGGACGCCGTCACCCGAGCGCACTTCTTCACACATTTCTCGGTGGCCGGGTTCGGACAGGTTCCCAGGCAATCGTTGGCCAACGGGTCAACGCCGCACGGTTGTTCGCAGGCGTCATCAACCCCGTTGCCGTTGGCGTCGATGCCGCACAACGTTCCCGCTCCCTGCGAGGTTCCGCCGATGTCGTCGCAGCAAATCGGATCAACGTCGAAACACGCCGTGCCGCCGGTAGCCGTCGGCACGCAGCAAGCCTGCGTGGCCGTGCTGCACGTCGATCCTACTCCTTGCGGCGTACCGCCCGACGCGATGCAGCACGTGGTGTCCATCGGCGCACAGATGGGTCCCGCAACGCCGTTGATGCAGCAGGCCTCGATGCTTCCGCTGCATACCTGACCCACCAACCACGAACCCGTACACGCCGCCTGGGTCGTCTGGCTACAAGTGCCGTCCGCCAGGCAGCAAGCGCCCAACGGCGCCTGGCAATCGCAGCAAACCGTCAATGTGCCGTCGGCGTTCACGGTGCTCGTTTCGACGCAGGTCGAACCCACCGGACAGGCGCCCTTGCACGCAAACGGCGGAGTGGTGGCCATCCGGATCGTGGCCGTCGTCGAGCCGGATCGACCCGCCAGCGGACCGCCCGGCGCACCGACGAAGTCAATGCGGTAGGTGATGTCGAAGAAGCTGTCGACCGCCCAGCTCCCGCCGCCCGGCAGCCGCGTCAGCGTCGTGTGTCCCGGACTCGGCATGCCGAAGTCCGTACCTCCGGTGATCCGCAACAAGTCGAAGTCCGGATCGCCCGGCGGGAGTTGCCCGAACATCCGAAACATATCCGTGTCAAACGACTGCACCGGATCGCCCGGCATCCGCGGATCAGTATGCGTCTCAAAACTCATGGGCACGCTAAGCTGCCTAACCCACCCGTTCAGAGTACCCGTTCCTTTCAAGTCGAGAACCAACGTCGACTCCGCACACTCCTTCTCGCTCCCAGGAGTATCGCCTGGTTCGTCGCAATCGACCAGCGTCGAAAACGAACAGACGCCGGTTCCGGGCTCCTGTCTGTGGCAGATGAAATCACGATGAATCGGGGCGAGCTCGATGGTCGTTCCGGCAGGCAGTCCGTCGATGATTCGATGGACGTCGTCCGGACTCAAGTAGTCGCATCCCGCCGGCGGCAACGTGACCGTCCCGCCGCCGTTGTCCGGAACGATACAACCGTTGGGACCACCCGCGACCACGCCGGCGCCAAACGTCACCATGTGGCACTCATCCGGATTGGTCGTGCACGCGCAGTCGCTGACCGTGGTTTGACCGGTCAGCGGATCGTAGATCGCACACTTCTTGATGCAGGACTCACCCGCGCCAGGGCACGAACCCACGCAGGCGTTCACCGCCGGATCGGCGCGGCACGGTTCATCGCAGGCGTCATCAACCCCGTTGCCGTTGGCGTCGAAGCCGCAGACCGTTCCCGCTCCCTTCGGCGTGCCGCCGGAAGCGATGCAGCACGTGCGGTCCATCATCGCGCAAATCGGTCCCGTGGCGCCGTTGATGCAGCACGCCTCGATCGACCCGGAACACGTCTGACCCGCATTCCACGAACCCTGGCAGGCTGCCTGGGTCGTCTGCGAGCAGGTTCCATCCGCGAGACAGCACGCGCCCAACGGCGCCTGGCAATCGCAGCAAACCGTCATGGTGCCGTCGGTGTTCTGCGTCATGGTCTCAGCGCAGGTCCAACCCACCGGACAGACGCCCTTGCACGCAAACGGCGGGGTGGTAGCCATCCGGATCGTAGCCGTCGTCGAACCGGATCGACCCGCCAACGGTCCGCCCGGCGCACCGACGAAGTCGATGCGGTAGGTGATGTCGAAAAAGCTGTCGACCGCCCAGCTCCCGCCGCCCGGCAGCCGCGTCAGCGTTGTGTGTCCCGGACTCGGAAGTCCGAAGTCCGTGCCCGCGACTATTCGCAGCAAGTCGAAGTCCGGATCGCCGATATTGTTAATCTCTCCGAACAACCGGAACATATCCGTGTCGAACGATTGCACCGGATCGCCCGGCATCCGCGGCGCGGTATGCGTTTCGAAACTCATGGGCACGCTAATCTGCCGGACCCATCCGGCCAGAGCACCCGTTCCATTCAAGTCAAGAACCAACGTCGACTCCGCGCACTCCTTCTCACCGCCCAACGATCCGCCCGCCTCGTCGCAATCCACCAGCGTCGAAAACGAACAGACGCCGGGTGCGGGCTGCTGCTTGCGGCAGATGAAATCACGATGAATCGGGGCAAGCTCAATCGTTGTTCCTGCCGGCAACCCATCAATGATCCGATGGACGTCTTGTGGGCTGAGGTAGTCACATCCCGCCGGCGGCAGCGTGACCGTCCCGCCGTTGTCGGGCACAACGCATCCGTTCACTCCTCCGGCAACAATTCCGGCGGCAGCCGTTACCACGTGGCACTCGTCCGGATTGTTCGTGCATTGGCAATCGCTGACCACCGCGTTGCCCGCCGCATCGACCGTCACGCATTTCTTGATGCACGACTCACCCGCGACCGGACACGGACCCACGCAGGCGTTCACCGCGGAATCGGCATGGCACGGCGGTCCGCATTCACAAACGTACGGGTTGCCGATACCTCCGTTTCCGCGGAGCTGGCACAGATCAGCCGTCCCCGGGCATCCGCCCGTGCAGAACGGACCGGCGGCGCCAAACTCCAAATGGCACATGCAATCGCAATCGAGCACGCCGCACGTTCCTTGCTGATTCGGGTTGCATCCATAGCTGCTCGGCAAGCACTGAGCCGGCGCTGGAAGTCCCGGCGGGCAGAAGTCCGTGCAGCCCGTCGGGCTGGTCGGATCGACCTCGCACTTCGCCTCACAGGCGTCGTCTTGTCCATTGCCATCAAGATCGCCCAGGCAACTCGGAACCGGCGTCCCGCCGATGGCCTGGCACTGATCCACCGGCATGGCCGCGCAACCGTTGGGCGTAAGCCCTGGCGCGCAGCAGCCTGGATAGGTAAAGTGGTTGGCCGCGACCAGGTTCGCCATGTGGATTGCCGCCACCCCCACCACAGGCGAGCTGTACAACGGCGTGCAACCTGCAATGTGAATGTATTTCCCATCGGGGGGCAAACACTCGACGACGTCGGTCACGCGGATTGCCGCCCAGTTGTACGCGTACACACCGCCGCCCAAATCGAGTTCCACGAAAACGTCGAAGAAGCTGTCCGCGAGGGCCGGGTTGCCGGTTTGCTCCGCGACGGTGCCCTTCGTCGGGGTCAGCGCCTGAGCGCTGCCGGACATCGTTCCTGCCTTGAGAATCATGCCGCCGCCCGTTAACGACATGGCGACGATCTCGGTGTCGATGACGTCCAAGTGCCCATCGATCGGTCGGGTTCCCGGATAGAACGTCGCGTCGTCAACCGGACCCCGCTTTCGGATCGTCACCGGACCACCGAGCACCATGCTCGTGTCCGCCACGCAGTCGAAGTTGAGGTCGATACCGACCAGTGCGCCGGAGGGGAGGTTGTCCTGCCCGGTTCCACCCGGCGGACACGGCGTTTGGTCAATCCAGTGTGCCACCGGCGGCGGCGTCAGCGGGCACTCGCCGCAAGGAGGCGTGTAACACGCTTCGTCAATTCCGTCGCCGTCGGCATCGCCGGCACACGTCGCCGTTACTCCCAGCGGCATGCCGCCCTGCAATGTGCAGTCCGCCAAAGGCAGTACGGCGCACCGTCCCAGCGGCAGACAACATGCCTGGGGATCAGTCACGGTCCGCATCCGAATCGTGGCCGTCGTTGAGCCTGTTAGACCGGCCACCGGTCCGCCCGGCGCGCCGACGAAGTCAATGCGGTAGGTGATGTCGAAGAAGCTGTCGACGGCCCAATTACCGCCCGGAAGCCGCGCCAGCGTAGTGTGCCCCGGACTCGGCATTCCGAAGTCCGTACCCCCGGCGATCCGCAGCAAGTCAAAGTCCGGATCGCCGATATTGTTAATCTCTCCGAACAACCGGAACAAATCCGTGTCGAACGACTGCACCGGATCGCCCGGCATCCGCGGCGCGGTATGTGTCTCGAAGCTGACCGGGATCTGCATGGGACGAACCCATCCGGCCAGAGCGCCCGTACCCTTCAGATCCAGACTCAGCGTCGAATCCCGACACTCCTTTTCGCCGCCCAGGGATCCGCCCGGTTCGTCGCAATCGACGAGCGTCTGGAACGAGCAGATGCCGCCGCCCGGTGTTCCCGCGCGGCAGATAAAGTCCCGGTGGATCGGTGCAAGCTCGATGGTCGTTCCGGCCGGCAGCCCGTCGATGATTCGATGGACGTCTTGTGGACTGAGGTAGTCACATCCCGCCGGCGGCAGCGTGACCGTTCCGCCGCCGTTGTCCGGCACCGAGCACTGCCCCTCCGCGATTCGGGGCGTAAGACTCGCCCCCCCCACCAACAATGCCAGACCAACGACTCGATGCGCCCCAGCCCGGCGCAGATGGGCAACCGCCAACCAGCCAGCCCGACTCTTACCTACCATGGTGACCAAGCCCTCCCCAGGTTCGTCCACGCTGCGCCTCCAGCCGACTCGCACGACTGGATCGATTCCTTTGGCCCGAAAGGGAGCCTGATAGCCCGCAGTCGACTCCAGGCGACTGCGCGACAGCTATCGTCGCTCCCGCCAATAAAAATGTTTCCCGCCAACATCCCCCGCCCCAAGGCCCCAACAAGATTGCGACGTTTCGCGCGTGCCTAGGCCCGCGCACCATATTGGGGAGATGGTGTCAACACTTGGCATCGACTGCCTGAGTTCAGGCACCGTGCCGGCTCTCTTTGGAAACTAAGCAAAAACCCCCGGGCTGAGATCCGGCCCTGCCCGATAAAGGACATGCTACCACGCCGCAAGCTACTTGTGCAACCAAAAAATAAACCTCCGTAGACTTTCACGAGCTAGCCCCTTGTAGGATTTGGCTTAATGGTTACAATTTAACTGTGTTACTTTATGGCGGCGGTCTGGCCAGCATATTGAATCTCTGCGGACATCCACTTCCAAAGGCCTTGCTTCTTCCTCGTCCGAGGTAGGGCCAACGCTGGCGGGCGGGTTCCCAAGCGAGGGATGACCTTTCATGTCCTCGACGGCTTCGGACTTTCGGCTTCGCCCAGAAGCCCCCCGCCGCCGATCGTGGCGAACAATGGCTGCGCGCGGGGCGGGGTCCGGCCCGATACTCTCCTCAGCCGACGCGTCGCGGACACGAACGCTCGGCGAGCGTCAGCCGTGCCGTGGCGGTTACAGGTCACGCGACGCGACGAGGATGCGCGTCGCCCACCCCGCGACACTTCCAAGGACCATGCAAACCTACGCAACCGTAGCGGTGGTTCTGCCTCTCATCCTGTTGGCCGCGCCGTTCAAAGCGCGGGCGGACGGACCGCGGATGGAGTTCCGCGTCGTTCCGGCCGAGGACGTTCAACCGGATGGAGCGGAATACGCCTTCCGAATCGGGCGGTTCGAAATCCGCAACGACCAGTTCGCCGACTTCCTCAACGACGCCCGCTTAAACATCAAAAACGAGCGCGGCGCGTACTTGCACTTTGACGTGCAAAACGGCGAAGTGCGCATCGGCAGCGCCGAACTCGGACAGCTCGGGCGGGATGCAACGGGACCGCTGATCTTTGACCCTTCAGAAGGAAGCGGAATCACCTTTGTCGATGGCGTTTACGGGGTTCAACCGGGGCGCGAGAACTTCCCCGTCACCGGCGTGAGCTGGTACGGAGCGGTCAAGTTCTGCAACTGGCTGACGCTTTCGACCGGGTTGCCGCCGGGCGAGCGTGCCTACCATGAATCGACGGATTCGGACCCGTGGGGCTGGAAACCGGTCACCATCGGCCGCGAGGCGTGGTCGGTCCGCGATCTCACCGCCGCCGAGCGCGGCGCACTGTTCGCCAAGCTCGGGTTTCGGTTGCCGATGGACGGAGGACTAGACGGGAGCAATGCGTACGGCGAGTGGCAGAAAGCCGCGTCGGCACGCCCAGACGCGATTGGTACAGTCGTCTTCGACGCAGTTTTCGGATACGGGCGAAACGAACCCCCCGATTCGACGGACGCGAACTTTCTCGACAGCCTTGATTCGTTCGAGCCGGGCCCGACTCCGGTCGGGTTCTACGACGGAGCCAACCTCCTTCCAGGCGGCGCGGCGACCACCGACACCAACAACGCCTATAGCCTTTACGATCTTTCCGGCAACGTCTGGGAATGGATGCAGGATCAATCGCCGGGTGATCCGACCCGCCGCCGCAACCGCGGCGGATCCTGGCAGAGCAATCCGGCCGCGCTCCGCGTGGAATTGGGCGCCGTGCGGATTGCCGATGCGACCGTGACTTCGACGGGGTTTCGCGTCGTTCAGAGCGTGCACGGTGATTTGCTAACCACGCCGCTTAACGGTCTTTGGGTGAACGGCCCGTGGGGCGGTCCTTACGGCGATGAACTTACCGGAACGATCACTTTTCGTTTGTTCAACACCGCGCCGTCGCCGATCCCCTTCACCGTGGAATCCAACCAACCCTGGCTTTCCGTTTCGCCGACCTCAGGCGATCTGGGCATCGGCGGCGAAACGCCGATCAGCGTCACCATTGACCCGCAGTGCGATGGGTCGCTGGCCACCGGGCAAAACGATGCACGCGTCACAATCCGCACCGGCGACGGACAGGTCGCAGCCGTCCGACTGGTGCGCGACGACGTGGGAGAGCCGATTTCCGTGCTGCCCGCGGAAACCGTGGGGTTCTCGTTCCGTCCTGGTGGATCAGCGGAACCCAGCGCCGTCGTCTATGCGTTGGACAATGCATCCGACCGGGAAGTCAACTGGTCCGGCGATTGGTCGGAAGTGAGCGCAACGCCGAGCGGAGCCGCCTGGCTGACGCTCGATGGATCCGCACAAGGCGGCGGAACGGTCGCCGGCGCCGGGCAAGCCGCCGTCCTCGTCGCCATTGATCCGGTGATCGCCAATCAGCTCCCTCCCGGTACGCACACGGCTGAAGTTCGCCTTACCAACCTATGCACGGGCTTTGTTCACCGGCGAAGCGTTACACTTCGGGTACTTGAACCCTTCGGCGTCGAGCCTGCGGGCGTGTCTTTTTTCCGCGGCATTATCGGCGGGCCGTTTGTGCCGCCGAGCCACAAGTTTACGCTACGCAACCGCACGGAAGCCGACGTCGCGTGGACGGCCTTGATCTGTGCCGTCGGAAGCAGAGCGGTTTGCGCGGAGCCGCCTGAGGGAGCATGGGCAACGCCGGAGGCCACATCGGGAACGCTCCGACCGGGAGAATATGCCGCCGTCAACGTGGAGATTGCCGCGGCCGCTGAGGATCTCCCGCTGGGAACCCACGAGCTTATGGTTCGGTTTGCGGAAGCGGACACGACCTATGTCGCGGATCGCCTGATTCGCCTGGAGATATCAACGCTCCCGGTAGAGCCGTCCGGGGATGCGGAGTTCCTGGGTTCGATGGCCGGCCCGTTTTCGCCGTCCGAGTTCGTGTACACCATCGAAAACATCGGTCGCGCGGAATTGCTCTGGCATGCCGCGATCGAGTTCGACGCCCAGCCGGACGGTTCCTCGCTGGTCGCATGGGCCGAAGCTTCGCCGTCCAAGGGAGTGATCCTGGATCCCGACGGCACGTCCGACGTCCGCGTGATGCTCATGGACGAAGCGAGCTGGCTGCCTGCGGGAGCGTACGGCGGCACCATCCGATTTGATGCGGACGGGGCATCGACGACGCGCCGGGTGCGGCTCGTCGTCGGGGGCGGACGCTTCGCGGTTCCCACGGCGGTGATCCGCCCCGAGGACGTTCAGCTTGGTGGTCCAACGCACTTCTTCCGCATCGGCGGGTTCGAAGTCGCCAACGCCGAATTCGCGATGTTCCTCAACGACGCGTATCGCCGCCGCGCGGACGAACGAGGCCAATACCTCTATCACGACACCGACTCGGGCAGCGTCTATTTGAACACCGGCGCCGCCGGCGACGTTGGGACGGAGGCACCGTCGGCGTCGCTGACAACCCGCCTGTACGACAGTGCCATCGGGCAGATTTCCCTCTCCGACGGATCGTTTGACCCCTACGTCGTCGAACCAGGATTCGACGATCACCCCGTCGTCGGCGTGAGTTGGTTCGGGGCCGCCAAGTTCTGCAACTGGCTGACGCTTGCCCAGGGAATGTCGCCTTCGCAGCGGGTGTACGCGGAGGGGCCGACCGCCGCCGATTGGCTGCCCGTCGATCCCGATCCCGCGACGCTGATCGCTTCGCGCAGCGGATTTCGCCTGCCCATGGACGGCGGGGCCGCCGCCGCATCCCCCTTGAACGAATGGTACAAGGCCGCCTCGCGCGGACCTGACGACACCGACGATCACGCGGTCTTTGGATTCGCCTACGGGTTTGGGCGAAACTCTCTCACACCGTCCGACGCGAACTACATTCACGGCGACACGAGCACGATCGGTGGAACCTCGCGCGCGGCATTTTTCGACGGGATCAACCTGCTGCCCGACGGACTCACGCGCACCCGGCAGAGCGAAAATGGGTACGGGGCGTTTGACTTCACGGGAAACGTTGCGGAATGGGTCCACGACCGCGACACGACCGCCTACGTCCGAGGCGGGCACTACGCCGACGCCGCGGGCTTCCCTCAGCTCCGCACCGATGACCGCGAGCCCATGCCCCCTGACGCAACGCTCGCTTTCGTCGGCTTCCGCGTCGCCCAAAGCTTCTCGCCCGCGCCCTTAAGCGTCGCACCGCCTCTGGTTCTCGGCCGTGCGGAGGGGCCCGTCGGCGGACCGTACTCGGCCGACGCCCTCACGCTGGAGCTGCAAAACCCCGGCGGTTACACGCTCGACGATCTGTCGATCTCCGTGTCGAATCCCTGGCTGGAAATCGACGGCGTGTCGCCGGAGCAGGTTCCCCCGGGAGATCCGGTATCGCTGACGACACGATTGAGCGATCAGACCGACAACCTTTTGACGTCCCCGGAACCCCCCGGAAGCATGATCCTCGTCCCCGCCTCAGACGTGCAATCGAACGGACCTGAGTACGACTATTGGATCAGCCTCACCGAGGTCACCAACGACCAGTTCGCCACGTTCCTCAACGACGCCCTCGCGCACCTCAAGGATGCCCGCGGCTACTATCTGTACCACGACCTCGACAGCGGCAGCGTCTATTTCAACCCTTCCGGGCAGGGGGTGAAGGGGACGGCGGCCCCGTCGGCTTCGATCAGCGTGATTCTCTACGACGCGACCATAGGACGGATTCGGTTCCAAGACACTCGTTACGCAGTTCAGGCCGGCTATGGTCGGCATCCCGTCGTCGGCGTGAGTTGGTACGGGGCGGTCAAATACTGCAATTGGCTGACCATCTTCGCCGGACTTCCCGAGGGGGTCCGCGCATTTGGCGAAGGCCCGGACCTGCTCGATTGGCGTCCCGCGACGATCTCGCGCGAGGATTGGGGCGCGGGAACCTTCACCGACGACCAACGCCGCGAGTGGGTCCGCAACACCCTCGGCTACCGCCTTCCGATGGATGACGGATCCGACAACGCCGACCCGAACCTCGACGAGCCGGAGGCCTTCAACGAATGGCGGAAAGCCGCGAGCGCTCGCAACGCCGGCGACGGCACGGCTACCTTCGACGCGACGTTCGCCTTCGGACGCGACGCGCTCCTCGCCGCGGACGCGAATTACCTTCAAAGCGGCGACACCGCCGCCGAGTCCACGACCGAGGTCTCCTTCTTCGACGGCGTGCACGCGCTCCTCGACGCAACGACCAAGACCACCCGATCGCAGAATCGTTACGGACTTGTGGACGCCTGCGGCAACGCGGCTGAGTGGACCGGTGACTTCTTTTCGTCCGCCGATGCGGTAAGCCGCTCAACGCGCGGCGGAAGCTTCCGCGACGCGAGCGATTCACCGCTGCTTGCGATCGCAGGCCGAAGGTCGATGCCGGCTGCTGCGGTCGACGATCAGACCGGGTTCCGCGTGGTTCGTGGAACCGGTCACGTCGCCACCCTCGAGATCACCGATTGGATCAACGACGATAGGCACGCACGCCACGTCATTCTCGACCTGCGCGAACCGCTGGTCGTCGCGCCGCAGGCAAACGTTGTTGTCCAAGGAACCTATTGCGAGGACTTGTCGGGAGAGCATCAGACCTACACGATGACCAACCAATCCGCGCTAAAGATGCCTTGGCGCGTCGTCACCACCGACGGCGCCGACTGGCTCTCCACGACCTCTCCCGGACTTACCGATCTTTCCGGCTTGCTCGACCCAACGCCGGATGGAACCGTGGCCCTTGACCTCCTGGTGAACTCGACCGTCAACCACCTTCCGCCCGGCGAACATTCGGCGGATGTCGTTTTCGACAACCTTCATACCGGCGAGCGGATGATCCGCAACGTCCGCGTCACCGTCGTCCAGCCGATCGAGGTGTCACCGGACGAATTCGCCAATCAGGGTTCATACGAACTGTTCTGGCAGGGGTCGACCGCGGCGCTTCCCGCGATCCAATTCGCGCTCGCCCGATCTCCCGCAGCCGACGGAGTTTGCGAACTGGAGTACCTGGTTCGATCGACGGTGCCCTGGCTGGGCGTTGAACCCGTCGCGCCCACCGGATCCTTGAACGGAACCTTGTTGTCCTCAACCCAACCGCTCACCTTTCAGGTTCAGGTCAACGAAGCCGCCGAGGCGTTGGACGTAGGTGAGTACTCCGGTACGATCGAATTCTCGGCAACCGACGTAAACAACACCCGCCCGCTCCCGCCGATCTCCCGCGGCCTGCGCCTTGTCGTCCGCGACCCGGTGGCCATCGCGCCCGACCTCGACCCGTGGGAAATCTGCTGCGAATTGACCGGCCCCCCGTTCCCATCGCAGACTTTCACGCTCACCAACTTTCACCGCCGCGATGCCATGCCGGTGGAAATCACTATCGACGCGGATTGGCTCGACACGGACCAAACCTCGATGACCCTCCTGCCCGGCGAGTCCGCCGAGGTTGTCGTGTCGTTAAATGAACAGGCGGTCCTGCCGCACGGGGAGTACCGGGCCGCGATTCGCTTCGCCGACCTCGGTTCGGGACACACTGAGTCGCGGAACGTCCTCCTGCGAATCACGGAAGACTTGTCGGTTACGCCGATGGTGGGGTTCGAGGCCGCCGGGCGCGTCGATCCCGCCACGCAACTTCCGATCATCCAACCTCGCGCCATGCTCTATCATCTCAGGAACGTGCCCGCGCAGGGCAGCGGCGCGATCGCCTGGCAGGCAACGACCGACCAAGCATGGGCCCTGGTCAACGGCACGAACACGGTTTCCGGCGTCTTGGCTGACGGAGAGACGATCGACCTGATCGTAGCGGTTGATTCGTCGATCGTCCCGATTCCCGACGCCATGGAACGAGAGCGAGAGTTCACGGCCATCGTCGCCGTAACGGACGTCACCAACAGCCGGACCATCACTCGACCGATCACCCTGACCCTGGTCCACCCGCTGCTTGGTCCGGTCGGGCAACTCGTCGCGACGAGTTCGCGCCAACCCGGCGGGCCTACGTACTCGTTCCGCATGGGACGTTTCCACGCCACCAACGCGGAGTTCATAACCTTCCTCAACGATGCGCTCGCCAATCCGCAACACCCGCGCGGTGCCTACTTGTACTTCGACTACTTGACCGGCGACGTCTATGTGAACACGGCCGCAACCGGCGACCGCGGCGACGGTCCGCCGGGACGAGCGCTGCGAATGTTTTCGCCGTCCGCCGCCGGACAAATCGAATGGGTCGGCGGCGCCTTCAACGTCGTGACCACGCCGACGGACTACTCGACGCACCCCGTCGCAGGGGTGAGTTGGTACGGAGCCGTCAAGTTCTGCAATTGGCTGACGCTCGATCAGGGCATGCACCCGACTCAGCGATGCTATCGCGAGGACGTGGCGAGCAATCCGTCCGGGTGGCGTCCGCAAACGATCGCCGCGGGGGCTTGGCTGACTCGCGACCTCAACGACGACGAGCACGCGGCGCTCGTCGCCGACTACCGCGGGTACCGCCTTCCTCTTGACGACGGGTACAACAACGCCTTGGCCGGAAGCGACGCCGCGGACAGCTACAACGAGTGGTACAAGGCCGCCGCGTGGAACGACACACTCCGGCAGAACACCATCCACGGGTTCGGACGCAACGCGATCACCGGTCCCGACGCCAACTTCCGTTGCAGCGGCGATCCGTTCGAGACCGTCGGCGATTGCGCTCAGGGCGGGACAACGCCTGTCGGGTACTTCGACGGAAGCGTCAAAACCGCGTCATTCACGTCCCTGGCGGACGCCAACGGGTTCGGCCTGTTCGACATGACCGGCAATCTGCACCAGTGGATGCAGGGGCGATATGCTCCGCCGACGACGATCGACCGGCGGGCGCTCCGTGGCGGCAGTTGGAGCGATGCATCGACGTCGACCGCGCTGCGCAACGCCTCCCGACCGCTGTTCGCCGCGCCGGGAACCCTTGATCCGCGAATCGGTTTCCGGGTCGTCCGCGCAGAACCGGACGTGACCGGCGACCTCAACGGCGACGCGCAAACCAACCTGGCTGACCTTCAGGGAATGCTGACCTGCCTGGGCGGTCCCGGCGTCATCCAGCCGCCGCAGTGCGACTCGGTGGATTTCGACCTCGACGCGGACGCCGACCTCCGCGACGCCGCCGCCTTCCAGCGGGCAATGCGTCCGTAGCGGTGGGGCGACGCTTGCCCGTCACCTCGGCCCATGATTCTCGGACGGACCACCGGGCTTTCAATTCTTCCGCTCCGCCAACGTGGCATGGTCCGGGCAAAAGGAATCACAGGGCGTTGCCGATGCACGATGGGCGGCCTAGAGCAAAATCGGTTTTTTTGCCGCTTCGCGGATGATCGGCGACGCTTCCCCGAAAACGCCGCCCATAGAGGGCGACACTACGCAAACAGCAAGAATGCTCCAGGCGGTCGGGCAATCGGAACGACGGAGCACGTCGTGAGCCACGAATCCGCAGATGTGCGAGAACGTTCGGAACGACACCTCAGGGCGTTGGCGTCGCTGCTGGAGCTGCGCTTTCCCCACACCGCAGGACGCCAGAGGCGAGTTTGCGACATTGCCGCACTGATCGGTCGGGCGCTCCGCCTCTCCCCGGAATCCATGGATGCGCTCTCGGTTGCGGCTCAGTTTCACGATATCGGAATGCTGGCCATTTCCGACTCGCTCATCATGCTCGCCACCCCGTTTGTGCGGCAACACCGCGATATTCTCCGTCTTCATACCGACGCCGGCGGGCGAATGGTTGCGACCCTCCTCCCCGAATTGCCCGAGGCCGCCGAGGCGATCTGGTGGCATCACGAACGACCCGACCGGGGCGGCCCTTACGGCCTGCATCGCGATGAAATCCCTGTCCTGGCCAGTATCATCGCCTTGGCCGATGCCATCGAGGCCATGGCGCACTTCCGACCGCACCGTCCAGCGCGGACGCCGAATGAAATCTTCGCCGAAGTGGAGAGGAACAAGGGTTTGCAGTTCGAGCCGGACCTGGTCGACATCTTCCAAGTTCGCGCGAAAGATATCCTTGCCCTGGCTTACGGACCTCGCCCCGTGGTCCGACAGGGCGCACCGCAGGCTATAGCGAAGACATCGCTCCCTGCGGCGTCGATACCCCAACCTGGTGCATGCCCGACGACGCCGGAGACGATGTCGTCCGACTCGGTGATCCAGCAGCAGCGTACGGTGGACGCACTGGAACCGATCATCACCAAGAACGAAATCATTCGCATCATCACGGACGGGATGGAGCTCCGCCCGCTCGGGGGCACGGTCCAGGACGTGGTGCGGATCACGTCGTCGGCCCAGTGCACCGTCGAGGAGGTCGCCGATGCGGTCGGGCGCGACCAGGCGCTGGCCATGCGGGTGCTGAGGATGGCCAATTCGGCGGTGTATGCACGGGGAAAAATCATCAATAATTTGCCGACCGCCGTCCAGCGCATCGGAATCACCGAGATCCGCAACGTGGCCCTCACGCTCGGGGTCGTGCACCAATACCAGGGTCGACTGTCTCAGTTCGTTGATCCATGGCTGTTCTGGGAGCACTCGATTGCCTGCGGGCTGCTCGCGCATGCGATCGGCAAACAGTGTTCCGGGGCGTCACGCGACAACCTTTTCCTTTGGGGCGTTCTGCATGATCTTGGACGCCTGATTCTGCTGGACCACGCGGCGGAGGCGTACACGCGCGTGCTGGAGACAGCGGAGTCCATCGAGCGACCCATCGAGGTGATCGAACGGAAGATGCTCCTGGTCGATCATTGCGAAATCCTCGCCCGGGCGCTGGAACATTGGGGATTCCCCTCACAGTTCGCGGCACCCGTTGCCAACCATCATGGTTCACTGGCCCAGCTCGAACGCCTTGGCCAGGCCCATGCTCGCGATGCCGCCATTGTCGCCCTGGCGGATCGCCTGGCGCACGCGATGATGCTGGGAAGCAGCAGCAATGACGCCTTGTACCCTCTTGACGAGCTTGTGGAGTTTGTGGGATTGGACCCGAAGGCACTCGGACCCGCGTTGGGGTTTGTTCCGCAGCAGGTCGAGGAGATGAGGTTGGGGCTGCTCGCGAGAACGAATTCCGATGCACGGCCCAGCGCCGTGGAGCGGGTTCGACTTCTGTTTTCGTCCGAGCCGCAAGCGTTGTGCGTAAGCATTTGCGAGCGTTCCGATCCGGTCAGGATGTTCTTCGACCACCTCCGCCCCGCGAGAAGCGTCGAGAAAACGCCCAACGTCGGAATCATTTACGCGCGCGACGTGCGTGAAATGGATGCCCTGTTCGACGCCTACGAGTCGAAAGAGGCGGCCGCCGGCGCGGGACGTCTCCCCGTGCTTGTCGTCCTGGCGAAAGGCTCCATCAGCGAGAAACAAGCCTGGGTTCGGGTTCGTGACGCCGTCGTTGTCCGCGCCCCCGTTCCCTTCCGCACACTTGCGGGTTCGGTCTCGCGGCTCCTTTCCGCGAACCAGGCGGCGAAGCCTGCGGAGGCGTCCGCCTCGTAGGTTCACCCGGCGACGCGGCGCGAGTCACGAGGTCACGGCGCCGCGTCGTGAGACCCCGTGCGCACGATCGACCTTTCCAGCTTGGCGATCAACTCAGGTTCGTCCCCGGATCGGGCCAGATTCCGACCCGTAGCCAGCACGTCACCAGCGTCGCTGAATTGACCCGAACGGCGATAGGCTTCGCCAAGATGGTAATAGGCCCAGGCATACTCGTCGTCCTGACGAATCGCGCGGGTCAGTTCGGCGATCGCCGCCGGGTAGTTGCCCAACCCGACGTAAATCCATCCCAGCGTGTCCAGCGTGATGGCGTTGTCGACGGCCCGCACCGCCTGCAGCGCGTGCGGCAGCGCCCGCTGATTGTCGCTCTTCCGGTCGGACAGCAGATATGCCAGATTGTTCAGCGTTACCCAGTTCTTCGGAGCGTAGGAAAGAACCTGCTCGTAAACAATGACGGCCTCGTCTACCCGACCTGCAAGTTGCAGGATGTCCCCCTTCTCCTGCAACAGCGCCGCCCGCTCGCGGTCGTTGGAGGCCGAACTGGACAGCAAGTCCAGCACGCCCGAGGCCTCGTCGTAGCGCTTCCCCGACGACAGCAGGCGCACCAGCAGTCGATCGTTCGCGCGTCGCAAACCGGTTTCCTCGGGAACCGCGGACCGCAGCAACGTCACCCCCTCCTCCGGCGCGAACGCCAGCGTCGCATCCTGCCCGACCATCGAGGCAGCGTCAGGAAGCGTCGCCATCGCCTGGGCCATCGCCTGCCGGAACGTCGCGACCCCTTCGCCGGTACGACCGGATTTCACCATGAGCCTCGCGTAGCGCCCCTTCACTACCGGATTGTCCGCGACCTTTTCCTTGATTTTCTCGAAATAGGTCACGCCCTCCGCGAACTGCTCCAGCGACGCATACAGCTCCAGCACGCGAGCGACGTACTCCGGCGCGTACCCGCCGAACTCCGCGGCCTGGCGGAAATCGCGCAGCGCGCGGTCGTTCTGCTTTACCTCCACCGACACGGTTCCGCGCAGGAAAAACCATCGCGGATCGGGATGCTGCGGGTCGCGGTTGATCTGCGCCGTCAACATTCGATCGGCATCGTCGAAGCGATGCACTTTGACATAGGTATCCGCCAGTTCCGCGATCGCCGTCGGCGAATCCGGCGCTTCCCGCGCCAGCGCCTCCAGCTCACTGATCCAAAGATCCTCCCGCCCCTGACGGCGCTCCAGCCGCGCCAGAAGAACCCGCGGCTCATACCGCAGCGCCTGCGGATTGATCCGTTTGACGTTCTGGAGATCCTCGATGGCCGCGGGTATCGCCCCCTGCGACACCCGGTACCGAGCGCGCTGGTATAACGCGTAGGCGTCGTCCGGGCTGACCGCCAGATAAGCCGCCAACGCCGCGATGGCCCGTTCAATGTCGCCCCGCCGGGCGTGAATCTCGCTCTCCCACAACATGCCCCGCCCGACGTCCTTGAAGTCGCGGCGAAGCTCCTCGACGTCCTTGCTCGCCC
Organism: Planctomycetota bacterium; assembly: GCA_038043285.1. Lineage (GTDB taxonomy): Bacteria > Planctomycetota > Phycisphaerae > UBA1845 > UBA1845 > JBBTCJ01. The sequence goes on from JBBTCJ010000110.1 coordinate 46,822, forward strand.
GGTCCACGTCGTTGAGATCACGGTGCAAGCGGCAGACGATCCGCGCTTCGAGCAGACCGGGCAATCCACCGTCCTTCTCCATCCGCGCACGCTCGACGGCGCGGTCGTACCAGGGTAAGGCCTTCTTGGGATCGTCGGCCGTTCGCAGGTAGAACTCCGCCAGCGCCCGTTCCACTTCCGCCGACGCACCGCTTTGGGCGGATTCCAGCAGTGCTCGCTCCGCCGAAGTCCGGTCTGACTGCCCCAGATACTCCGCGGCCAACAGCCGCTGGGCGTCCGACTTGCTCTTCGCATCGGTGCGCTGCGCGATTGCCGCCTGGATGATCTCGACTGCTTCCTGCGGACGCTGCGTCCGGCGGCGGTGCAGCGCCGCCGCGGCGACTACGCGGTCGTCCTCGGGTTTCAATTGCAGCAGCCTCTCGTAGGCCGCATCGGCCTTCGTTCGATCACCGACGGCTTCGTACAGCGCCGCCAGCCGTTGCAGGTTCGGCACGTCGTCGGGGCTTTGCTGCCGCGTCTGCTCGCGCCGAACGATCGCCCCCTTGGGGTCGGAGTTCTCCAACCGGATCGACGACTGCTCCTGCACCCACGGTTCGCTCGGCAGCAGGCGCTCGCACAACGTCAGCTCGCGATCAAACGTCTCCTGGTCGCCGCGGGCGAGCGCCAACACCGCCAGGCCCTGATGGGCGTAACCTTCCTCGCGATTGGCCGCCACCGCGCGTTCGTAGGCGCCCTTGGCGTCCTCCGTCCGCCCCAGCGAGTGATAGCACTGCCCCAACAGCGCCAGCGAGGACGCATCGGTCGACTGAACGGCGATCGCCTCGCGAAGTGCGTTGATGGCCAGCTCAATCTCCCCCCGCTGCACGTGAACCAGAGCGAGAACCGTCTTGCCCCCGGCGCCGTCGACGTTGAAGGACGCCGACTCCTCGCGCGCCGAATCCATCGCCACGTGATCCTGCAACTGCCCGGCCAGGCGCACCTTGGCCTTGAGCAGCGCGTGATGCTGTGCGGACGTTGCCTGCGCTGCCGCCGGCGTCGCCCGGGCGCGCAAATGCCCCAGGGCTTCGTCGACCGCCTTGAGCGCCGCCGCCGCGTCATTCTGGCGCGAGCGGAACATCACCAGATCCAGCGCTCGCTGAAAGGCGTCGGTCTCGCCGGCGATGATCTCCAGCGTCGCCCGATCGCGCTCCTCCGGCGACAGGTCGCGACGGACGTAGACCGCCAGTTGACGCAACGACAGGTCGTCGGGCTTCGCCTCCAGCGCCGAGGCGACGACCTTCGCCGCTTCGTCGTAACGCTGCCCGGTCACCAGCTCGTTGACCGCCATGCCGACCAGCCGCACGTCGCTCGAATCCGTTTGCACGGCCTCGAGCAGAATCCGCGTCGCTTCCTCGTTCTTACCCTCCATGGAGGCCGCCCGCGCCCGCAGCATCGCGCGGACGGTCGTGGAGCCCGTCAGTTGGGCATGGATTTCGCCGGCCAACTCCGGCTTGTTCTGCCTCTCGTACACCGCCGCCTTGATCAGCGTCGCGTCGGAGTTCCGCGGATCCACCATCAGCACCCGATCCACGACGCCCAGCGCCTTCTCCAGCTCGTTGGTCTGAAGCAGGCTTTGGGCGTAGAGGTTCCAGAACGTCGTATCCCGCGTGCGCATCTTCATCGCGTCGGGAACCACTTCCTCAAGCACCGCCCGCGCCGCCCCGGCTTCGTTCAGACGAAGGTGCGTGCTCGCCCGCAGCATCCGGTTCTCCCAGTTCACCGTGGAAAACGAGCGATACCCGTCGTCGGCGGCCCGGAGATCCTCGATCGCCGCGCGATCCTGCCCGCGGGCGAGTTTGACGCGTCCGGCCTGACTAAGAATCCGCGGATGGTTCGTCGCCTCCCCGCGCGCGTCCGCGACGTACTGGTCGGCCTTCGTGAGCTGCTCGTCGCGCCTGGCCAGATCGCCGGTTTTCGCCGACTCCGCCGCCAGCGCCACGCAGGACTCCGACGCGTAGATCATCAGGGTGAATGCGTCCACGCGAGTCTTCCCCGCCTCGACGCCCTTGCGCGAAAAACCGCGGGACAGCCGCTTCTCACAAACCCCCACCGCATCCACATGCCGGGTTGACACCTTGTACAACACCGCGAGTTGCAAGTAGGCCTTGAACGAGTCGGGCTGCCGTTGCATCACTCCCTTGAGAACACCCTCGGCCTCATCAAGGTAGCGCTGCGCGCCGTCCCGCGTCTTGGCGTCGGCGCGGGCAAGTGCCCACTGCTGCGCCAGGAAAGCCGCATAGGCCAGCTCCGCCTCACCCCGGGCCGCCACGTCCTCTCCCGCCGAGGCGATGGATTCCTTGTAGGCGCTCGTCGCCTCGTCGAATCGACGCCGTCGAGCGAGATGACCCGCCCACCCCGTCCGCGCCTTGGAAGCCGCAGCGTCGGCCCCCGCGTGCCTTTCGAGTTGAGCGCGAAAAACCGCTTCGGCCTCCTCGAGCTTCTCGGCGCGCGAGTACTCGGCGCCAAGGTCCACCGCGTATTCGACTTCATCCGGCGAAAGCTCAGTGGCGCGTCTCAGTTCGTCGCGCCCGCGCTCAGCGCTCCCGGGATCACGAACCTCCAGCGCGATCAAGGCCAACCCCAGGGCATGACGAGCGAAGGCCTCCACGTCCGCAGACTTGGCCGTCGAGACGTCAATGAGTGCTTGCGCCGCGACGCGTGCCTGTTCCCACTCGTCGGTCGTCCCGTAGAGCCGCGAGGTCTCCAACCGCAGCGCGATCAGTTTCTTGTGAGCGTCGATCAGGTCAGGTTGAAGCACCAGCGCCTGGTTCCATGCCCGCAAAGCCTCGCCGATGCTTCCTTCTCGAAGCAACATCTCTCCCGCCGGAACCAGATATCCCGCCTCATTGCGGGCGCGGAACGCCTCGACATACAGCGATCCGGCGCGATGCCAGTCCTCCTGCGACGCCGCCCCCTCGGCCAGTTGGACCAGGTGCTTGGGGTCACGACGTTCCAGGCTGCGGAGCATGAGCGCCGACAGCACAATCACCGTCGCAAAGGTGAACAGCGTCAGCCCCGCGACAACGTTCTTGTTAAGTTTCTTTTGAGCCATCTTACGATTCCTCGCCGTCCTTGTGTTGACGCACGCGCCCCATCTTTGCCGTCAGGCAAGCGTAGAGGACGATTCCCGTCGGGATGCCATTCGACTCGCAGTCCGGTCCGTCCGCCACCCATCGCTGCACGATGGATGGGGCACCGACGCCGTACCGCCATCAATCTGGAAACTCCGGCCAATGATCCCGCAGCAGGGCCGGCAGCACCTTGTCCAGCAGCCTCGCCGCTCCCGCGACGCTTTGCTCCCGCGTCGCGCCGGGAAAGTGCACCTCCACCTTGCTGAAGTACGCATGGGTGTTCCTTGGATCGTTGAGCAACACGCGCACCTCGGTTCGCGAAGACGCAAACCGCCCGTTGCACCCGAACGTGTACAACACCGTTACCTGCTCACGATGAAAGACGGCCGTGCGGCCGAACGTACACACGCGCGCCGGAACACGCGAAAACCGACCGATCAACGACGGGATGGACAGCTCCGTGGTCTCATGCGGACGCGACGGCTGATACCCCGCGCCAAGAAAGCATTCGTCCGGCGTGTGTGGAACGAGGTTGCGTCCCCCCGTGTCATAGGTCACGAACAACGTCGCCCGCCGCAGCGGGTCGGTCGGCGGAACACTGGCGTCTTCCAACTGCCAATTCAGGTAGTCCTTGGTCCCCAGCGCCTCCTCAACCAACGGGTCCAGTTGGCTGCGTTGCAAAATGCGGTACGGCACGATGGACGACTCGTCGAGGGTGGACAGCGGTTTTTTGAGGGGCAGCGGCAGCTTGTCCTGCTGCAACCGCATCCAACCTCCGACGGGACCGGCGAGGAGCGCCGCCGACCCCAGCAGCAGGACTGCCGCCGCGAACGGTGGGCTAAGGAACCTCACGGGGCGAAAACTGGTGGACGAGGACATACCTAACTCGTTGCACAACAATACGTTGTGACAGATTCAGCCTCGTTCCCCAGCGCCAAGACCATAGATCGCGCAGACCCAATAGTCAATCGACCGGTTGCCCCGCCAAGGTTCGAACGGATCGCCGACTCGGACGCCATCGCCCCCAAAAGAACTCGCGGTCGCGTCGCAGGCGATTCGGTTCAGCCCTTCTGCGCCACGACCGATAAGGGGGTTGGAGAACGCGCCGGAGTTGCGCGTCCCCGCCCTGCCATGTCCCGACCGGCGGGCCAGTGACACACGGAGACGACGGATCGTGCCGACCGCCCACCGACCCTCGCGCAAGCCGCCGACAGGAATCCTTCGGAAGCGATGCGTGATCCTCGGCTGCGGCGGTCATGGTCGAGTCGTCCTCGACATCCTCCGCCACCTCGAACCCTACGAGCTGGTCGGATTCGTCGATTCCAACCCTGACATGCAAAACCGGCGCATCGACGGACTCTCGGTGCTCGGCAAGCCGGACGAACTGCATGAGCTTCGCGACCGCCTGTCCATCGACTGCGCCATTGTCGCCATCGGCGACAACGGCGTCCGGCGCGAGCTTGGCGAACGACTCAGCGCGTTGGGTTTCGAGTTAATCAACGCCATCCATCCGTCCGCAAACATCGCCGCCAACGCAATCCTGGGGCGAAACATTGTGGTGGCCGCCGGCGCGCTGGTCTGCGCTCATTGCCAGATCGGAGATTCGGTCATCCTCAACACCGGCTGCATCGTCGATCATGAATCGTTGATCGGAACCGCCACCCACATCTGCCCCGGGGCGAGGATCGCCGGCCGAGTCACCGTCGAGTCCGGCGCCTTCATCGGCATCGGGGCGACCGTCATCCAAAGCATCCGGGTGGGATGTGAAGCGGTCGTCGGCGCTGGCGCCGTCGTCATTCGCGACGTTCCGCCGATGTCCACCGTGGTCGGCGTCCCGGCCCACGAAGCGACGTACGTTCAGAAGTCCGCGGACGCTCCCGTCTGGCTGCTGCCCGACCCGACCCGCCGCGCGGCCCCCCTCACCCCGACGACGATCCTGTCCGCGAAGTAGTGGCCAGGTTCAGCCGTCATCCTTAGAGCAAAATCCGTTTTTTGAGTAGCGTCGCGGTTTATCCGCGGCGCTTCCGCTGAATTGGCTCCGTCGCATCCGCAGAACCTCAGCGAGCGGACACACCGGCGCCCCCATCCGGCGATGATCCCGGAGATTCCGCCCTACGGCCGCGCAGCACCGACGAACTCCTCGGCTGGCTCTTCCACCTCCGGTGCATCCAGAGGTATTGCTCCGGCTGGGCACGAACGATCTGCTCGATCGCGCTGGTGTAGGCCTGCGTGATCCATCGCAAAGGATCGTCCCGGGATTCCCACTCGCGCGGATGGATCACCCGCTGCACTCCGACGTCGTAGTGTGCGGCCCCGCCCCGACGTCGCGCGTATCCAACCACGATCGGCGAACCTGTGGCCATCGCCAGCAATCCGATCGACTTGTACGTCGACGCCGGACGCCCGAAGAACTCGACAAAAATGCCCTTGCGCCCCGCGTCCTGATCGCCGATGAAACCGACCAATGTCCCCTCCCGCAGCATCCCCTCCGCCTCGGCGCTCGCCCCCCTCTTGTCCAGCAGTCGCAGTCCGTGCGTCCGCCGGCTGGATACGATGAAGCGATTAAGATACACGTTGTCCAGCGGCCGCATGACCGCCGCCACGTCAAACCCCAGCGCCGCAAGGAGATGACCGACGATCTCGAACGATCCGTAGTGTCCCGTTACCAGGATCACTCCGCGCCCCGCCAAGAGTACTTGGAGCGTCTCATCGAAATCGACCAGGCGAATGTAACGGCTCCAACTCATCGGCGTGATCAGCCGCGGAAGGCAGACCGCTTCGACCGCGAACATGGCCACGCTTTCCAGGCAGCGGTCGGCCATCGTCGAGATGCGGCGAATGGGGTGGACGTCACCAAGCGACGCAGCCAGGTGGGCCACCGCGCGCTGGCGATGCCGCGGCATGACCACCGCCCAGGCACGAGCGAGCAGCCGGGCCGTCCGCAGGTTCCAGTCGATGGGAAAGCACTGCATGACGGCGAAGACCGTGCGGATCGCCGCATACGCCAGCCATGCCCCCAGACCCGCTCCCTTCATACCCGACATCGTAGCGTCCGGCGCCCAGCGCGACCACGAACGGCCGTCCAACGCCGATCAAAGATCCACGCGACCTGCTGCCATCCTTCCGCAGTGCCGAGCCTTCAGCAGGACCATGGGGCGGTACGGCAATTCGGCAATTCGGCAATCGGCAATTGGCAATTCCGCTCGCAGCGAAAACCCGGATTATCCGTCGACCGTCCATGGTCCCCCCCGCCCTGACGCTTCGCGTAAAGGGGAGCCGCCCGGTGCTCGGACGCGGTGCTCTGACACATCGGAGACAGCGAATTCGAACCAGATTCTCGGTCGCTCAGCGAAGTTAGCGCTGTCATACTAGGGCGACGCCCGTATGCCTCGTTACATCCGCGACAAGTTCGCACAACGTCTGACATACATCGGCTGGTTTGTTGACGAGCGCATTACTATGCTACAAAGGGCTGGCGGAAAATACGGAAGCACCGGCCCGGCAATCTACCGATCGGCTTGCGTCGCCGAGCGGATTCCCACACGTCGCAACCAGGTTGGGAGCGTCAGGAACATGCTGTGTCAGGGTCAACTCGCCGGTCCGTTTCGATTTGCTCGCCGCATGACCGCGCTGGCGCTGGCGGCCTTCGCATCAACCGTCGCCGCGGGCCAACTTCCCCCGCAATTCACGCTCTCGCGCTATGTGCCGGACGACGCCTGGTTTGTGGTCCACGCGGCGCACAACCCGCAACGGGAGTGGCTCGATCAGCGATGGGCCGCGGTATGGTCCGACATCCAGGCGAAAGGCGTGGACAAGGACGTGTTGTCGCTGGTCCTCTCCCTGGTGGGCGAGCAGGACCGTCCCAAAATCGAGTCGGCGATCGAAAAAGCCTCCAGGCTGATGCAGGGCGTCCGCTGGGGCGACCTGGCGCACGACGAATTCGTTTTCGCGGAACGGTTGGCGGCCTGCCAGCTCGGCAACGACTACATCCTGATGACGCGAGGGTTGCCGGGAACCGTCGAGGCAAACTTCGACGGCCTGGCCGCCATTCTCGAAGAACTCGCCTCGATCGCCTGTTGCGGGAAGGTGGTGCCCACAGAGCGCGACGGCGTGCATCTGCGGTCCTTGCAGTTCGATCAAAAGGGATTGAAGGAACTGGGCTTCTGCCTGGTCCTGTTTCGCAAGGACAACGTGGTCGGGCTGGCCTCCAGCGCCCAGGCGGCGGACGACGTGATCGGGTTGCTGAGCGGCAAATCCGCGGCCAAGAGCATCGCCGTCCACCCACGGTTTTTGGAAGCTCTTTCGCACGTGGCGCCGCCGGCAGATGAGCTGTCGTTCTTCGACAACAAGCGTTTCATTGCGGACATGGACCGCATGTTCGTCAGGCTCGCCGCGAAGGTGGAGGAAGAGGTCCAGAAAAAGAGGTCCGGGCCGGAACCGGCGTCCGCCCTTGCCGAACGCCCCAAGACAGGCAAGGATGAACACGCCGTTGCCCACCTGAAAGGGTTGCGACAGGTCATTCGTCTCGTCGACGTGTTCGACTACTCGATCACCAGTTCATCGATGTCCGATCGCCGCATGACCAGCACCAATTACAGTTGTTTTCAGGCCGGCAAGGAGGATTCGCCGGTGGCCGCGATGATCCTCAAGCGCGCCGCGTTCGACCGCTTCGATCAATATGTCCCCAAGGAAGCTACGGGGTTTCAACTCGACTCGTTGATCGACCTGGAGCTTGCCTACAAGACGCTGGATTCACTTGTCTCCTCAGATCTGCCGGACGGCAAGGCCACGATGGACGACGTCCGTAACAAGCTGGCTCTTCTGGGACTCGACCTCCAGCGCGACCTCTTCGACTGGTGGAGCGGCGAGATGATCCGCGTCAGCCTTCCGCCCTCCGTGGTAACCCCCTTCGGCGGCGGAGACGGCGTCATCATGTTCCGCGTCAAGAATCCGGAGCTTGCGGCGCAGAAGGTGAACTCGCTGATCGAATTCGCCGGAAACGCCCTCAAGGAACACGGGCAGACGTTGATGGTCACCCCCGCCTCGGTCGACGGGGGGGCGTTCCGCGAGGTCACCTTGCCGCCGCTCGCCATGATCGCCCGGCCGGTCGTCGGAATCCATGAGAACTGGCTGGTGCTGGGGACGTCCTCCACAGCCGTCGGAAAGTGCCTGCAGACCGCCGCCGGCAAGCATCCGTCGGTCGCCGACAATCCTCGCTTCCGCGAAGAAGGTCTTCGCCCCGACGGACCGGTTTTGTCGGTCTCGTTTACCGACACGTCGAAATGGGGCCAAGAGTCAGCCGCGGTGGCGACGGCCGTCGGTATGTTCGGTGGAATGGCGCTGGCGGGGCTTCCCGATGGCTCTCCCGAAGCGGCGAAATGGAAGGGCGCCGCCCAGCGAGTTCTCGGCATCGTCACCAAACTGGGTCAGATCGTACAGAAGATCGACTTCTACAGCTCCGAGGCCGCCGCCACAACATTCGACGGGAAACGCTCGCTGACAAAACGGATGATTGTCACCTACAAGCCGAACACTGACCTTCCGACCCTGACCGAAAAGCATAGGCCAAAGTAACAAGATCCATCGGGACTACGCAACACTCCCCCGCGTAGCGGCACTTGTCCGGTCATCGCTCTAGCCGCTGGCCTGGCCCCCCACGTGCACCGTCAGGTTCTTTCCGGCACGGTCAACGCGGACGATCCGCCGCCCCGCAAACACATCGTCGAGCAGCGACCCAACAGTTTGCGCCCGCCACCCATGCAACAGCCCGACCTCGTCCGCCCCGCCCGGCAATCCTACGGTTCGATGCCGGATCAGGTCGCGCAACATCTTCTTGGTTGCAACCTGCCCATACGCAAGCCCATGTTCCAGACAGTAGCTTCGGATCACGGCCGTCGCCAAAGCGATAAGAACCTCTTCTCGCGGAGGTTCCTGCTCGCGCGGCTTCGGCGTCGGCCATTGCTCCGGCGGCGAGGCCATGGCCGCCTCCACGACCTGGGCAAGCTCATGCAGGTTCCGGTCGGAGAGATTCAACCCCCGCAGGTCGCGGATTTCCGCCGCGCTGGCCAGTCCCAACCGCGCAATCTCCACCAAGAGGTGGTCTTTTAACACGCCGCGCACGGGACGGTTGAGGCGTTCAGCGAGTTGGTCACGCCAATGAAGAACCGATCGAACGACGGCCAACTGCCGGCCGTCCATCGTGCTCGTCCCCTTCAAACGCCAAAGCTTCTCCTCCTCGACCCGTCCGTAGATCGACATGTTCTCAAACGCTGCAAACTCCTCGGTCGCCCATTCCACGCGGTTTCGCTGCACCAGTCGCGTGGACAGCGCGTCGCACAGCGCCGGCAGGTGCATGACGTCTTCCGCCCCATAGCGAAGCTGTGAATCGCTGAGTGGCCGCCTCCGCCAGTCGGTCAGCGTCTTGGCCTTGTGCAGCCGAATGTGCAAGACGGATTGCACGAGCTTCTGAAGGCTCAGCGGATACTCCAGTCCCACCAGCCCCGCGGCGATCTGCACGTCGAAGACGTTCCGCGGCGCCTTGCCCGTGTGTTGGACGCAGAGGGCCAAATCCTCCTGTCCCGCGTGGACGATCGTTTGCACGTCCGGGTCGGCGACCAGGCTCCAAAGCGGCTTGAGGTCGATCGCGGCGAACGGGTCAATCAGACCGACCCGGCGTTCCACCGCAACCTGGACCAGACAAACCTCCGGTTCATACCGGTCCTCCATGACGAATTCGGTATCGAACCCGAATCGACCCTCGCGCCGCGCCTGGGCCACAAGGGAATCAAGCTCCGGTTGGGCGGTGATGACCTGGGTCTCGGTCTGCCCTCCGCCGCTCCGACGATCCGTCCTCGCGTCACTTCCGTCCCCGTTCTGTCGCATTGTTAAATAATAGCTCGGACCGCGCCGCACCGGAACCCGAGTCGGCTCACCTCCCAAGGGGCAGCCCATTCTGGGGCCAGCCGCGCCCCCGATGGTCAGAGCACTGGGCGCTACCCCGGTAACATCTGGTCGCCTCACTGCAAGCCGGTCCTTCCGAGAGCGTTTGTTTTCGGATACCCTCTCACAGCTTCGCCCCCGCTCTCCGTAGGCCAGCGCCTACGGCTCTGAACGGGTATGCGAGGTTTGCGCCCGCGGCCGCCCTGCGGACTTTGAGCTGAACACTACGAGTAAACCGAATGTCTGATTCTCCGATCGCCGCTCCCGAGCGTATTGTTGACCACCGCCTCATCGACGAGATGCAGGACTCGTACCTGACCTACTCGATGAGCGTCATCATGTCCCGGGCCTTGCCCGACGTTCGCGACGGACTCAAGCCGTCCCAACGCCGCATCCTGGTCGCCATGAACGACCTGAACCTCGGACCCCGGGCGCAGACCAAGAAGTGCTCCAAGATCAGCGGCGACACCAGCGGCAACTATCACCCGCACGGCGACGCCGTGATCTACCCCACCCTCGTCCGGCTCGCTCAGGCGTGGAACATGCGCCAGCCGCTCGTGGACGGCCAAGGCAACTACGGCTCCATCGACGGCGACCCCCCCGCAGCGATGCGTTACACCGAGGCGCGGATGGCCCAGGCGGCTGTCGACCTCCTCGATGACATTGAATACGAAACCGTTGACTTTGTCCCCAACTATGACAACTCTCGGGTCGAACCGACGGTGCTGCCGGGGAAGTTCCCCAACCTACTCATCAACGGGGCTACGGGCATCGCGGTCGGGATGGCCACCAACCTCCCCACCCACAACGTGGGCGAGGTGTGCGACGCGCTGCTGCTGTACCTGGACAATCCCAACGCGACCCTCGCCGAGTTCATGAAGGTCTTGCCCGGACCGGACTTCCCAACCGGCGGGCAAATCTGCGGGCGACGTGGCATCGTTGACGCCTATTCGACCGGGCGCGGGTCCATCGTCCTCCGCGGGAAGTGCCACGTCGAGGAAGGCCGCAACGAAAGGAAAACCATCGTCATCGACGAGTTGCCCTACACCGTGCTGCGCAGCTCGGTCACCGAACGCATCGCGACGGCCGTGAAATCCGGGCAAATCAAGGACGTCTCCGCGGTCAACGACGCCTCCGATCGCAAATCCGACGTGCGCATCGAAGTCGAGTTGAAACGCGACGCCAATGAAGACGTCGTCATCAACCAACTGTTCGAGTACACCCCGCTTCAGTCCAGCTTCCACATCATGAACATCGCCCTGGTGGGTCGTCAGCCCCAGACCCTGACCCTCAAGGACATGCTCCGGCTGTACGTCGAACACCGCAAGGACGTCATCCGCCGGCGGACCAGCTTCCTCCTCCGCCGCGCCAAGCAACGCGCCCACGTGCTGGAGGGATTGATCCTCGCCGTCGGCGAGATCGACGCGATCATCCAACTGATTCGCAAGTCGCCCGATCCGACGACGGCTCGGGATAACCTGATGGCCCGGCCGCTCCGCCTGCCCGAACAGGCGGTCCTGCGAAAGCTGCTGGCGGAATCCTTCGTCAAGCGATTCGGCCAATCCGACTGCCGACTGACGGCCGTCCAGGCGAACGCCATCTTGTCCATGCAGCTTCAGAGGCTGACCGGACTGGAAATCGAAAAACTCGCCGAGGAATACAACAAACTCGTCGAGGAGATCGAAGGCTACGAGGCGATCCTCCGCGACGAGCGACTGGTGCGCGACGTCATCCGCGAAGACCTGCATGAGATGAAGCAGACGTACAAGAGCAAACGTCGCACCGAGATCGTGGAGGCCGTCGGCGAGTTCAGCATGGAGGAACTCATCCCCGACGAGCCGGTCGTCGTCACCATCTCGCACGAGGGATACATCAAGCGGACGGACATCGAGTCCTACCGCAAGCAGGGGCGAGGCGGAAAAGGCGTCCGCGGCGGTTCCACCAAGGAAGGCGACTTCCTTGAACACCTCTTCGTCGTCTCCACCCACGACTACCTGCTATTCTTCACCGATCGCGGGCGAGTCTATTGGGCACGCGTCTTCGACCTGCCCATCATGGGCCGAACCTCGCGCGGGCGATCCATCGCCAATCTGCTCCAGATGCAGCCCAACGAATGCCACAAGGCCGTCCTGCCCGTGAAGCAGTTCGAGGAATCGTTCATCTTCTTTGCCACGGCCAAAGGAACAGTGAAAAAGACGCCGATGGCCGCCTACAGCCGACCCCGACCCAGCGGCATCATCGCCATCTCGCTGGACCCGGATGACTCGCTGGTCAACGTCGAACGCACCACCGGCGAAAACGAAATCGTCCTCGGCTCGCGCGACGGAATGGCCGTCCGATTCCATGAAAAAGACGTCCGCGCCATGGGCCGCAGCGCTCACGGCGTCCGCGGCATGAACCTCGAATCCAGCGACCTGGTCGTCGCCATGGTCGCCATCAACCCCGGATTGTCCTTGCTTTCGATCTGCGAGAACGGATACGGGAAACGGACGGACATCGAGGAATACCGCAAGACCCGCCGCGGCGGCAAGGGCGTAATCAACATCAAGACCACCGATCGCAACGGCAAGGTCGTTGCCATCCTCGCGGTGTCCGATAGTGACGAACTCATGTTCATCACCGCCAAGGGCATGATGCTCCGCACCGACCTCGCCGCCGTACGCGAGATCGGCCGGGCGACCCAGGGCGTTCGACTCATTCGACTGGATGACGCCGACAAGGTCGTCGCCTCAGCCAAGATTCCGCCGGATGCGGATGGCGGACAGGTAGGCGAGGCGACGGACGCCGAAACGGATACAACCGCGGACGCCGATCCCAGCCCGTCGAACGATCCCGCGCCTGATGCGGCCGGCAACGACGTCGAAGCGTAGGGG
>JBBTCJ010000111.1:0-21482 GCA_038043285.1 Planctomycetota bacterium
AGCGGTGTCTTTCCTTCATCCGTACCGCGACCGTGAGGGAGTGGCCCGGCCTTTTGTCAGAACCGCGACAGCATGGAGCGGTGTCTTTCCTTCATCCGTACCGCGACCGTGAGGGAGCGGCCCGCCGGGTGGCCCATCCATCGCCAAGCGATGGGTGGGGTCACGATGATAGAACGCGCGGGTTCGTCGTACAAACTCTCTTCTGAAGTCGCCCGATTTCAACGGAATGGATCATCCTGCCCCCACCCTTTGCTGACCCAAAGGATGGGCCACCCGGGGAGATCGTTGACTTGATGCAAAGTCGATTCCTATAACCTAACAGGTTCGTGGCGCGAGGAAAGTGCCTCCGTTTGAGACAAGCTGGGTTATGAACATGCCGCTGAACTTGATGCTCATTTCAATGGCGGGCGGTGTTGTTCAGGGTGAACTTCTCAAGACAAAGATCTGGTACGCCAATTTGCACGCCACTGGGGCCAACGACGGTACAAGCTGGCACGACGCCTTCGTCGATCTGCACCACGCGTTCGCCCTCGCCCAGCCCGGCGACGAGGTCTGGGTGGCCAAGGGGGTCTACAAGCCCGACCGCGGCACGGGCGACCCGCTCCTTTTTTTTCCCATTCCCAACGGAGTCGCCTTGTACGGGGGGTTCGACGGTTCGGAGATTTCGCTCGACCAGCGCGACTGGGTCGTGAACGAGACGATCATCAGCGGCGATCTCAAGGGCGATGATGGCCCGCATGACTGCGAGGAGGTGAGCGACTGCTGCCGGGTCCACGAGGGACCCGGGTGCGACGATCCAACGTGCGCCGCGACGGTTTGCGCAATCAGGCCGGAGTGCTGCATCGAGTCGCCCGACCCCAAGAATCCGAACTTTAGGGGTTGGGACGAGGGGTGCAGGCAGTTCGCATTCGCTGAATGTTGTGGGCTGGGTTCCTGGCAGCGGTGTGACAACAGCATCCTGTTGCTTGGTGGACGCGATCTGAGCCTCCCGGTTACGGTGGACGGCTTGACGATCGAAAGCACGTACTTTCCCCGGAGGGGTACAGCGCCCGGTGGAGCGGGCGGACTCGCGCTGCTGGATCGGGCAACGGTCATCATTCGCAACTGCGTGTTCCGGCAACATCAGTACGGTGCGCTCGGCAATGAGGCTGGACAGATCGCCGTTTCCAACACGCTCTTTCTAGAGAATATTCGGTATACAGCAGGTTTGGGCGATGAAGTCACGATCGAAGACTGCACCTTCCTTTCTAATACCGGGGAGGCATTTACGGGCGGAAACGTCGTCATTCGTCGCACGGTCTTCATGGATACTGAGTTTGTGCCTCTGTACGTCAGCGGCAATCTGACGATGTCGGACTGTCGTTTCATCCATAACGGACGACGCGGAGGGAATGTTTTCGCTTTCTCCGATGGCTACGCACTTATCCGAGACTGTGAATTCACGGACAACTTTCAGGGGGCGTCGGTCGGTTGGGGAAGTGCGGTGTTTGAAAACTGCAAGTTTCTGCGTCAATACTCACTCGGCGGAATTGGCGCCCTCACGGTGGGCGGTGCCAGTGTCACTCTGCGTAATTGCCTTGTCGCGGGGAACCAAGCAGCCCAGGTGCTCTATGCCGGAGATGGGCGCCTGACGATCTCCAACTGTACGTTCACTGAAAATCGGAGTATCGCGGTAAGGCTGGGCAGCAAGATTGACGCGAGGATCCGGAATTCGATCTTCTGGGGCAACGGCCGGGATTACGGGGGCGGCCAGCAGCAGCAAATCTGGCCATTCCTCGTGCCGGAGATTAACAACTGCATCGTGCAAGGGTGGACCGGGAATCTCGGCGGCGTGGGCAACAGCGGGGTGGATCCGTTGCTGGTCGATCCGCTGGGGCAAGACAGGATCGCCGGCACGGAGGACGACGACTTGCGGCTTCAACCCGCTTCGCCGGCGATCGACACCGGAGGGTTTTATAGCGGCATGTCCTCCACCGACCTCGACGGCTATCCGCGGGTGTTGTGCGGCCGACCCGACATCGGGGCCTACGAGTTCGGCATCGGCGACTTCAATTGCGACCGGACCGTGGACCTCTGGGACTTCGCCGGCTGGTCGTATTGCGCCACCGGCCCCATCGTCGGCCCGCCCGCGCCCATGTGCGAAGCCTTCGACTTCGACGCCAACCGAAAGATCGACCTTTTCGACTTCGCCCAGTTCGAGACGGTCGCCTTCCCCCGCCCCCGCCCACCACTCGGCCACCGTCCCCTCGACCCAGAGTAGCCCGGGTGGCCCATTCTTTGCGTTAGCAATGGGTGGCGGCACGATGATCCAGTCTGTTGAAATCGGGCGATTTCAGCCCCGTAGGCCGGCTGCTTCCACCTGCCATGACCACCCGCGCAGAATCCCCCCCAAAAAAGCCCCTTGACTCCGTCCTTCCACTTGTTAGGATAATGTTCGGCAGGGCCGCTTACCGCCCTCGCCTTGAACGTGGGACACAGGATGCCGCCTGCAAAAAAAACCAAACGAAGCCATCTGACAGTGGTGCTTTATGGGCCGCCGAATGTCCACGCCCCGCTCCAAGCGGGCCAGGCGGGCTGGGGCGTTTGTTCAGAACCGCGAGTGATAACCAGCGGTCGGCGATGCACTGCTTTCGACGCTCCGGACCGGCATGAATGGGATTAACAAAGACACGGCTGAACGGGGGGGGACATTCCGCATTTACGCGACGGAAGAGCGTACGATGGAACGCCCCAGGTTGAGACGGGGCCTGGGAACCACGTCGGTTCCGTTGAGCGGCGGGACGTCGAAGAACACGACGGCCCTCGATACGACCGGTGCGCAGGGCGTAGTGGCCGCGGCAAACCCCGTATCTCGACTTGCCGCCCCCACGGCGTCAGAATGTCGCCCTGGATTGCTGTTTCCCGTTTGCGTGCTTGTTTTCGAGGCGCCGCTCGATGACCCATATGAGCTTGTCCCGAGTGCGGTGTTTGGGTAGAATGCGTCAGCTTCCCTTTCAACGCGCCGATGCTCCCACGGTTGGGGGGCTGGAACGCGGGGAGAATCACCATGTATCGTACGAACCGTGGTTTTTCGGTTTGGGTGAGGGTTGCCCTCGGTATGATTGCGGCCCATCTCGCGATGCCGCCCTTGTTGGCATCGGATGAACCGGCCCCGGCGGTTGCTCCGGACGCGCGACAACCATCGGCGACTCGATCGTCGCTCGAATCGGCCGCAAGCGCGGAGTCGGTCCTTCTCCTGTCTCAGATCGCTCTTACGACGGCCGGCGAGCCGGCGGGCACAACGAAGCTGAATGTCCGCGTCGAATCCGGCGGTTCCAATTCGATCGCCACAGTGCCGGGGGGGTTGGTCAATTATCAGGTCATCGGGCTTCTCAGCGATGACGACAATCAGGGGCTGGCCCTGGTCGGGTTTGACTTGGATTTCGACGGCGGTGACTTGTCGCAGGCCGATACTCCCATGGGCGATCCCGACTCCGGGTGCGAGAACCCGATGATCCACTTCACCAAACCCTGGGGAATCACCAACCCAGCGGGTTTCGGCGGGACGATCATCAACGGGGATCTCATCCAGGTCGGCGGCGGGCAGAACACCTTCAACAACACGCCGGACAACGCCCCTTTTCCCATCGGCGCCGTGCTTCTCGGCGTGGCTCAGCCGTCCGGTTGCGGCCCCGCTCTTCTGGTCACCGGCGCTCTCACCGCTCCTTCCGTACCGGGTTTATACACCCTCGCTCTGGAAAACCTGTTTGCGAATATCATCACCGCCGATGCGACGGGCGATTACTTCTGGACCACCCGGGCCGCCGGCGTCGGTACGGTCGTCAACCTCACCATTGTTGTAGGCAACGCACCGGAACCGGAAGGTGCCTGTTGCCTGCCGAGCGGCGGCGGATGCGCGATGATGACCGCGCCGGCCTGTGGTGCATCGAACGGGATTTACGGTGGCGATCACTCCACCTGCGAAGCAGACCACTATGCCGACGGCGTTGCGGACCTGTGTGACGCCTGCCCCAAATCGAACACCGCCGATACCGTCGTGATCGACGAATGCAATTCGGGCGTGGAGAACCGGCTATTGGCCGACGGTTGCACGTTGCTCGACGAAATCGACCAGTGCAACCGCGACAATTCGTGGCATGGGAGGTTCGTCCGCTGCGTTGTCGATCTCGTCAACCAGTGGAGGGCGGATGGGCTGATGACCGGCCGCGAGGGCAGCCGCATCGTTCGCTGCAGCGCCGCAACCAAAAAATGATCGAAGAATCCGACGCCGTTTCGGCATCGTTAACCCAACGCGTACACGGTGCTTGACAAGTTGCTTCTCTTCGGCTCTACTCGGCCCTCCGAATCGCGACAAGCTGGTTTTCAGGGGGGCGTGGTCATCGAGCGGTTTCCGTGTGCGCCCGCAGGAGGATGGTCCAATGCCAACAACAGAAGCGAAACGCCCAATCATGTCCAACGCCGACTCCGCCCATCGCGTCGCAGCGCTGAACCGCAACGACAAGGCCTTTCACGTCGTGCTGGCGCAGCAATTCGACCGCCAGGCCCTCGATCAGCTCTGCCAGTTGGCCGACATGATCCGCACCATCGGCAGCAGTCGTCAGGGCGGACAGTTTCTCCGCACGCTGCTGAGTCACCGCCGGGCGATGCTCTACTTCATTCAGCCGTCGACGCGAACGTTCCTCTCGTTCACGGCCGCCTGCCAGGTCGTCGGCATGCCCTACAGCGAGGTCCGCGACCGCTCCACTTCCTCCGAGGTCAAGGGCGAATCGGAAGACGACACCATCCGCACGTTCAGCCAATACTTCGACCTGATCATCATGCGCCATCCGCTGGAGGGCTTCGCGGAGCACGTGGCCAACATGCTCAACGCCATGCCCCGATCGATCCCCGTGCTCAACGCCGGTTCGGGCAAGGACCAGCATCCCACCCAGGCCCTGCTGGACATCTACACGCTGTATCGCAACTTCGCCGATCCGCAGGCCGCGCGCACCGAGCCGAGGTATTCGCGCAACGTCTTCGCCGGAAAAACGATCGCTTTCGTCGGCGACCTCAAGCGAGGCCGCACGGTACGCTCGCTGGCGTATCTGCTGTGCCGCTACCCCGGCGTGAAGCTGATGTTCGTCTCCCCGCCGGAGTTGCAGATCGGCGAGGACATTCTCGAATACGTCTCGCGGCACGACATCGAGTACGAGATCGCGCACGACCTGAGGCCCTACGTCTCCGACCTCGACGCCGTCTACATGACCCGCTTGCAGGACGAGCACGACGTCGCCGGCGAGTCCAAGAGGATCGACTACTACAGTTGTTTCAGTCTGCACTACGAGATGGCCAACCAGTTCAAGCCCAACCTCGCCATCATGCACCCGCTTCCGCGGCGAAACGAACTCGACGAGCGTCTCGACGCCCTGCCCCAGGCTCAGTATTGGCAACAGGTGCGCAACGGAATGTGGATGCGGGCGGCGCTGATCGCTTCGATCTTCAACGTCGACGTGGCCATCCGCGACCACTTCAACGCGTACTACACCTTCTGATCACCCGTCCCTAGACGCCGGCGGGTGACGTGGACCCAAGCGGAAGTGGTCGCCCTCCCGCAAGAACCGTCTTGGAAAAGGGGATGTTCGCGGGCATGGTGGCGCCGCCGGACATCACCGCGCTGATCGCGTCCTCGATGCTCCAATCCAGTTCAATCACGTCCGCGCGGCGAAGCACGAAAACGTACCCGGTCGTCGGATTCGGCGTCGTCGCCACGAACACCGAGCACAACTCCTCGCCCGTCTTCGGATCCTTGCTGATGGAAGTGATGAACCCGATCGACCGCGCCTCGTCGCTGGGAAACGGAACCAGGGCGACGCGTTGAAACTCCCGCGCCGACTCCGAGGTGAACGAAGCCAGAATCTGCTTGCAGGCGTTGTACACCGTCTTGATCAGCGGAAGGCGGTTGAAGAGGCTTTCGATGCCCTGCACGAACCATCGGCCGATGAAGTTGGCCGTCATCACCCCCACGATGTACAAAAACGAGATCGTCAGAAAGACGCACAGCAAACCGATGGCCCACTGAGGCCCAGCGGGCAGGGCCGCCAGCCCCTCCTTGGCCAGAACCTCCGGGGCCACGCCCCACGAGTTGACCACCGATTTGCCGAAGTCGCTGGCGAGATAGCGCACGACGATCCAAAGGGACATGTCGCGCATGAGCTCGAAGATGAACTTGCCCAGCAGGAAGGTGATCCAGATGGGCAGCACGACGGCCACCCCGGCCGTGATCCGCGCGCGGAGGATCCGCTTGAGCGTTACGCCCAGGCGGCTGCGCTTGGGCGCCGGCGGAGAGGCTGAATTGGTTCCCAAACTTCCCGGGCTCATCGGTCGACCTCAAACGAACCACGACAATTCCGCCAGAGCGGTCTCGGTTTATATGCGGCGTCGCGGTTCATCCGCGGTGCCTTCCGCAACGCTAAACAACGCGCCGCCCATGAAGGGCGACGCTACGTGATTTCCGAGGTTGCTCTAGCGGTCCGACACGATACTCCATCCCGAGCGCACGGCAAAGAGCGAAAGCCGAACGGCTTCGTTGGCCATCGAGCAAGCGGCCTCTCCGCCGAGAAGCACGCGCCGCCGCATCGTGGATCGCGCGGAAGACCATGCCCACGCAGGCGTGGACATGGCACCCAAGGCGTGAGCCTGGTGCCGTGCGTCGAAGTGGGCGTCGGATTCGGAGTGACCGCTTCGGATCCGCTCGGTTGGGCACGATGGTCCTGCCGGACGCCTACGGGCAGATCGCAGCACACGGGAACGGCTTCCCTTTTACCGCGTCCACAAAGCCGGCCAGATCAAGTACGTTGACGTTTCCTCGGTCGATGTCGCAGGGCCAGACGTTGCTTCCCTCGTACGTGCCCGAAGTCGGCGTGAGCTTGATGATGTCTACGGTCGCGGAGATGTCGAAGACGTTGACCAATCCATCGCCGGTGGCGTCGCCCCATTTCCAGGTCGTGGCCTCCGTGGCGGCGGAAGCAATCGCGCCGCCCGCGAAATTGCATTGCGAAAAGACCAGGTAATTGGAGCCGGGAAGAATCTGCATGCCGGTGACCTGAAGGAACGCGCCCCAGGCGGCGGCGGTACGATACATCGGCGTCCCGCCCAGCGCATTGCCTGAACACGACCCCACGCACTTGAATCCGCTGCCCAAGGGCGTGCACTCGGTGTCGATCGTGCAACCCAATCCGGAGCGCGTCCCGCCGTCACAGGCCTTGGGACAATTCGCATCGCCGGTGCAACTGTTTCCGTCGTTGGTCCCGCCCTTGCACGTGCTCTGGACGTATTTCTCCACGCATCCGACGGCGGAGTCGTTGCAGTCGCCGCGGATCATCAACGCGATCGGCGTAGTTCCCTGGTTCGGCGGAGTGATTTTCAAATATCGCGAGCCCGAGGCTACCGCGGTCGGCGTCAGGCACCCGCCGCAGGTGTCGTTGGATTCATTGCACGAACCGGGCGTCAGGCAGGGGTTGCCGTTGGCGGAAACGCATTCATTTCCAAAATCGCAGCCGCTCGGATTGGTCGCCGGGTTCGCCGCCGGGTTGCAACGGGAGGCCTGACAGAAAAACCCGCTTGCGCAGGCGGCGTCATTGGCTTGATGAACGCATTGGGCGTTGGGCGGAACCACGATGCACGAATCGGCCGTGCAGGTTAGCCCGTCGCTGCAGTCGATCGATGGATGCTCGCAGTCCCCTTGAGCATTGCAGACGTCCTGTGTGCAGGGGTTGTTGTCGCCGCAGTCCGCCGCGGATCGACATCGGACGCAGCGATCGCCGGCTTCGTCGCAGAACTGGTTCACGCAGAGCCATCCCTGCCCGGCCGGCGTGCAGTCCGAATTGGTCGTACATGTCAGCCCGGCGCGCGTACCCCCGTTGCAGGCTTTCACGGAAGTACACGGATCGCCGCTTCCCACGCATGAACCGTTCTGGATGTTGCACGCATCGGTGTTTGTGCAGAACAAGCCGTCGTTGCACGTACCGGAGCGTGGGACATTCGAACAGGTTCCTCCGCAGTTCGCCGCGTTGCACGAGCAGGCGTCGTTGGTGCACTCGTTACTGTCGTTACACTCGCTGTTGTTGTTGCATAGCACGGTGATCGTTGCGCCCAGGCCGATTGACTTGGTCACGTTGCTGGAAATGTACCCCGTCGGCCGGGGAGCGGCGCTGAGTACCCGCGTGAGGCTGCGGTCGCCCTTGCACTCGGCCAAGTCGATCGACGACGTGCCGCCTTGGATAGCCTTGAACTTGAGCCGCGTGATATACATTCCACTCGGGGTCACGCACGCCGGAGGCGCGAGCACGCCGGTGGAACACTCCGACTCGGAAAGGGCAGTGTAGAGGGCATCGCCATCGTTGGCCGGCGTTTGACCCGGAGTGCACGGGGCATTGAGTCTGTCCAGAGCGCAGTCATTGAAGAACCCGGAGCCTGCCCAATCGGCTTGATCCGCCGGACACGGCGGCGTGCAGGAGTTCGGGGAGTTGCAGGGGTCCAATGGGTTCAGGTCTCCTGCAACCGTAGGCTTCAACTCCAGCGCGGTCTTCTTCCAGGTCAACACGGCGTCCAGCCCGACGATGGGGTGTTGGGTCGGAGACGGGCAGTCCGACGAGGTCGTCACGTTGCAGTTGTCGGCGACGGCATAAAGGTCCAGCGTAACCGTCGAACCGATGGTGACGGGAGACGATGGTGTGTTCCGCCACTCGAGGCGGACGCATCGATAGGGGTCGTTGGCGAGCGGCAGTTGCTCGACACAATTCTGATTCGAACAGGCCGATACAGCCGTGCAAGGATCCTCGTCGTCGCAGACCTCGCCGTTACGCACCGCGTAGCTCGTGCACTGGCAGAGGGGTACCGAGCAGGTTCCCGCTCCTCCACAAACCCCTCCCGTCGGGCACCCGGCGCTTGACGTGCAAGTTTGATCCTTGTTGCTGCAAATGCCGGTGCGCGCGACGCAGTTGGCGTTCGCCGTGCAGATCAACGACGCATTGTTGCTGCATACCTTTTTCTCGGAGCCTTGTCCCTGCCGGCAGTCCGTGTTCAGATTGCTGCAATCGACCGCCGTACCCGCCACGCATCCGAACGGATCTGCGTTCGCGTTGGCGGGGTCGCACGTCTCGACCCCGTTACAACACAACGGATCGCCGCAATTTGCGTCGCTGGGCGTATGAAGAACCTGGTCCTGGGCTTCGCTGCACGTGTCTACGGTGCATGGGATCCCGTCATCGAGCACCGGATCGGCGCCGTCGAAACAACACCCGACACCCGTGGTTACATTGCAGACGCCGATCTGGTTGACGCACCGCTCCTCGCCGTCACAGAAAATTCCGTTGGCGCACTTCCCGTCGTTGTGCGGGAAGGAGCAGGAGCCGTTGTAGCAGTAGTTGTTCGTGCAAAAATTCAGATCCTCGCAGTGTAAGTCCTGTTCGCACAGCACGCAGCGATCGAAGGCCGCACTGCAGTAACTCGCCGGGCCGGTGCAGGTACCGGGCGACCCACAGTCCGTTCCATCGACGGCGCAGGGAGCTCCATTGTCCGGGCCGCCGGCGCATCGCTTGCAACTTACCGGCGTCCCCGCGACGCACACGTACGACCCGTTGCAGGTCTCCGTTCCGTTGCAGGATCGGCCGTCGTCGCAATGGGAGTCAAATTCGCACTCCACGCAGCGATCGACGCTCTCGCCGCAGAACTGTCCGAAGGTACACTGGACGTCGACGCCGGCAACGCAGGAACCGCTTGGCTCGTCGCAGGTTTCCGTTCCGTTGCAGTAAAGCCCATCGACACATTGCGAATCCTCTAGGCAATCCACGCAAACACCGAAGCCCGGGCGACAGATCCGATTCGGCTCCGTCGGACAGTCGGCGTTGCTGATGCACTCCGTACACGCATTGAGCGATTCGTTGCACAGCAATCCCGGCGGGCAGCTTCGCGAATGGAGGACCGCGTCGCAGGGCGTGCCCGGGTTGCTCCCGCCGCCGCAGAACCCTCCGCTGCACGTGCCGCCGCCAAGGCACGCGAACTCGCACAGGTCGCGCGTCTCATCGCACTGCTCGTCGCCGTTGCAATAGACGCTGTCCAAGCAGGTCCGGACGACGTTGAGGCAAAACCCGCTGGGGCCCGGCGTGATGCAGATGTCGGTCGTACAGAACAGATTGTCGTTGCAGTGCGCATCCGACGTGCATTGCGCCCAGGCCGGGGCGGGCAGAATGCAGCTCAACCCGATGATGACGATGGCGGACAACCTTGACCTGCCGTGATACCCTTGCACCGAGATCGACGGCCTGTACCCGTGGTTCAACTTGACGGTCATGCTTCGCCCTCCAAAGTAGCAGCCGCTTCCGCCTGGATTTCGCCGCAGCGGCCGAGGCATCGCGAAATACGACTCTATCCCTCCGCCGACGCCGAACAATTCAGAATGCCCACCTTTCCAGCATCACCGTTAAGGCCGACGACGAGACTGATGCCGCGTCCGCTGTTGGAAGTTGCCGAGTCCTCGGTGATGGTCGTTCTGAATCCTGCTCCCGGAACACCTCTCCATCACTTGCGATGAATCACGATGCTCCCGCCCGCTAGGTCATTCTTCGCGCGGTGAATCGGTTGTGCGGCCTCCGTATCGGTGCCCGCCCAGATGGTAATGTCGAAGGAGTCGGGCTGGCCGCCAGTCTGGTCGCCGTCGGTCGCACGGACGCGGAAGGTGAACAAGCCAACCCCGTTAATCGTCGCCCCACCCTGGAACATGGCCGAGTTGCTGCTCACCGTGTACCAGGTCATGTCGAAGCTCTTCAGGTTGATGCTCGCCGCTTTGTACTGGAATTCCAGGTTGCCCGCCGCTGCTTGGTTGTTGTCGATCCGCACGATGAACCCGAAGTTGGCCTTGTCAAGAGGTGACGCTGCCGGCAAAGTGCTCTCAGCTTTCGGAAGAATGAACCCGCCGCCCGTCGCCCGAGGTACTTTGGGATCGAAGACGACAAGGAGCGCTTCGACCATGGCCAACGGGCAACCAGCCTGGGCTGATTCAACCGAAACGGTATACACATCCGGCGTCAGATTCAGAAGGCACGCCGCCTGGCCGCCCGCACCGGTCGTAGCCATGCATTCACCCGCGAACCCCCCGAGGCTGCCTGTAACCGTAAACGTCAGCGGCACGTCAGCCAACGCCGCATCGACGGCGTTCCTCAAAACTCCAGACAAGCTGACCGTGGCCAGACCACTGTCGTCAATCGGGAGGAGCATGTCACCCGTGTAAGTAAGCGTTGCCGCCAAACCCGCCGGGATCAGCGGGCACGAATCCACATCACCACAGACGCCATCGCCGTCCGCATCGTCATCAGGGTCCAACGGGCATACGTCGCAAACATCGCCCGCGCCGTCGAGGTCGCTGTCTGTCTGCGCGGCGTTGGCGTTCGATGGGCAGTTGTCCACGTCCCCGCAGACGTCATCGCCGTCCGAGTCGTTATCAGCGTCCAGCGGACATGCGTCGCAAGCATCGCCCGCGCCGTCGAGGTCGCTGTCGGTCTGAGCGGTGTTGGCGATTGAAGGGCAGTTGTCTATGTCACCACAGATGCCGTCGCCGTCGATATCATTATCCGAATCAAACGGACAAGCATCACAAGCATCGCCCGCACCGTCGAAATCGCTGTCGGCTTGAGCAGCGTTGGCGCTCGATGGGCAATTGTCCACATCACCGCACACCGCGTCGCCGTCGATGTCGTTATCCGCATCCAGCGGGCACGAATCGCAAACATCTCCAAGACCGTCGCTGTCACTATCGACCTGGGTGGCGTTGGTGCTTGATGGGCAGTTGTCTACATCACCACAAACCCCGTCGCCATCCGCATCGTTGTCTGGATCAAACGGACATGCGTCACAAGCATCGCCCGCGCCATCACCATCACTGTCCGTCTGCGCGGCGTTGGCGCTTGATGGGCAGTTGTCCACATCACCGCAGACGCCATCGCCGTCTGAGTCATCCGGGTTGGCGTTGGGGCACGGATCGACGCAGTCGAAAGCGCCATCGCCGTCGGAATCTACATCGGGTACGCCGCATCCGCAGACGCCCGGATCTGTCTTGCCCGGATCGCCTGGGCAGGCGTCGATCAAGGTGCAAACGAAGCCATCGCCCTCGTAATCGGTGTTGCAGTCGCAGTTGAAGCTACCTGGGTTGTTCGTGCAAGTGGCGTTGGGATCGCACGGGCTGGTCAAGCATTCGTCGATTTCGGCGCAGGTCACGCCGTTACCGGAATAGCCCGCGTTGCAGGCACATGTGAAGCTTCCCTGCGTGTTAGCGCAGGAAGCATTGAGATCGCAGTTGTCCGTCCCCAACGTGCACTCATCGATGTCGGTGCAGCTCACACCGTTAGCACCAGCAGGTATAGTGTCAGATGCGGAAGGGCCGTTCAAAGTCGGTGCCGATAGAGTAGCAAGCTGCAAGACAAAAGCGTCTATTGCTGCGCCATCTTCTCGCAGACCAAACCTAACTGTGTAGTCGCCAGCCGCAGCAATCGTCCAATCGGTACTTACCTCATAACCGGAACAGCAGGCATTCCCCTGCTCGAAACCTGCCACTGCAACCCAGGGCGTCGCCGCAAAGTTCTGGGCGTCAGAAAAATCCGCAAATCGATAGAAATCTGCTATGGGGGTTATGGGCACACCGCCCAAGTTGGTGGTTCCGTCGCTGAGCTCCACTATATTCGCATAGAACGAGTCGCTGTTATTGTCATGACTGGACCATCGAATGTAGAGGCGGTATGTCCCCGGTGTAATTATCCGAATCCTGTAATCCACATTAGGAGGACTATTGGGCCCGCCACCTTCCAGGGGATGAGAGCTACCTAGAAGCACATCGGGAAGAACTTGAATATACCCATCACCCCTGAAATTGCTGAACTGTGATGGGAAGCCCGTGGCCTCACCAGGAACGATTTCCCAATTATGTGATGAAGTGTTTACCCGCGAAGAAAAGTTCTCTGCCTCGACAATCACTCGTCCACCGGATTCGAGGAATGTGAGGCTCGCATCGTCGGAATATCCGGCGTTGCATGTGCAAGTAAAGCTGCCCGGCGTGTTCGTGCAGGTTGCATTGGCGTCACAGTTGGCGGTCATGAGCGTGCAGTCGTCATCGTCGGTGCAGGTCACGCCGTCGCCGGAATAGCCGCTGTTGCAAGCGCAGGTGAAGCCACCCGCAGTGTCTGTGCAGGTCGCGTTGACGTCGCAATTGTGGGTGCCCAACGCGCACTCGTCATCGCCACCGGCAATACAGCCCGGGCTGTTAAGCAGAACCTGATCTGGCGAATGATTGTTACTCGCTCCAGTTGCGTAGTCTCCGGTTACGAGGTCTAAGTCTCCATCACCGTCCACATCAACCAAGTTGCCGTTATGCTTGAAATTGTTGCTTCCGAATTCCCGTTCAGCGAAGGAACCGGAGCCGTCATTATCGTAGACTACGTATCCTCTACCACCGTGCCCTTCGTTAATGGCGACGAGGTCCAGATCGCCATCCAGATCGATGTCACCCAAGACGACATCATTGGTTGCCTCGCCACCGAGCGATTGCCCGGACTCCGTGAATGTGCCCGATCCGTTGTTGAATAGCACTTGATTGGGGTAAGACGCTTGGTTCCCGACGACCAAATCCACATCACCGTCGCCGTCAACGTCCCCCGCATCCAGACCGTACGGGTACGAAGCAACTAGCGATTGGCCTGTCCCCGTCAACGCCCCGTTACTGTTCAAGAATACTTCAACACCACTCACATCGAAGAAGGACTCAAACGCGACGGCGAGGTCGAGATCGAGATCATTGTCTAAGTCGACCAACGCGGCGTCTTTCGCTTGGGAATAGTCAGCACCTAACGATATCGCGGTGCGGAGGAATGTGCCGGTTCCGTCGTCAAGAAACACCTGTATGCTTGCATCATCGGAAATATAGCCGATTGATACGAGATCGAGGGAGCCATTGGCGTCGATGTCACCTACATTGACGGCGTCGATCTGCGCGAAGGGCCAAGTGTAGGACCAAGTTTCCGTAAATCCCCCAGTGCCGTCTCCCGAATAGAGGAAGATTCCAGAAGAACTCCCGTCACCACCTATGACAAGATCGAGATCCCCATCGCCGTCCAAATCCGAGAGCGTGCCGGAGCGATGATCGGTTGTTCTCTGAAACGACTTGGACGCGGAATAGGAAAACAGACCGGTGCCGTCGTTAACGTATACTTGCACCCTATAGTAGTCGTGCTCCAATGACACGATATCTTCGTCGCCGTCATTGTCGATGTCGCCTACAAGCGATTTCCATGTGAAAGCGTCGCCCAGGGCTTGTCCGGAATCGCTGAAGAGTGCTCCCCGTTCACCGGCCATGCCATCACCGGTGTAGCCCGCGTTGCAGGTGCAGATGTATCCTCCATCCGTGTTGCCGCACGTGGCCCTGAGATCACAACTGTTTAGCCGTAGATTGCACTCGTCGATGTCACTGCAAAACGAATCGATAGTGTAGAAGTAGGCCGTACCGGAATCGCAGTCGGGATCACTAAGGCAGGCGTCATCGTCAAACGGAGCTCCGATTACCACGTAGCCACCATCAATGGACACGAAGCTGCCGAACTCATCGCCCGCCTCCCTGTCAGGAGCAATCAGCTTTTCTTCCTGGGGCCAATCTCCGGACTGACGGTGAAAGAGATAACCGGATCCATCGTCCGGGCCGACGTTGTCGTTTCCATAGGCCCCCATGATGGCCACATCTCCGGAGATGGCGACGGAACCACCAAGCCAATCGTTTGTCGCCCCATCAAGGGCGGTAAGCTTTCGCTCCACGGACCAGAGCCCAGACGCATAACGGAATATGTAGGCCGCACCGCCACCGTCATTCCGGTTGCCCACGATGGCCAAGTCGCCATCAATGGAGACGGCGCCGCCGAAAAACTGGTATTCCTTTGGGTCGGGTAGAACCAGCTTTTGCTCCTCAAGCCAAGTATCCGTCGCCGAGTTGTAGCGAAAAACGTAGGCCGAGCCTGTCCATTGAATCGAGCCGGTGTAGTCGCCCCAAGCCCCGACGATGGCTACGTTCCCGGAAACGGAAACGGCAGCGCCGAAATGATCGTTTCCTGTGCCGTCAGATGCCGTAAGCTTTTGCGTTTGCGTCCAGACGCCGGAGACAAAGCGGAAAAAGTATACTGCGCCCGCTAAGTTCCCCCTGTCGTCGTCACCTGCCGCGCCGATGATCGCTACGTCCCCGGAGAGGGACACGGTTCCGCCGAAAGAATCAGCCGCCTGGGCGTCGTTGGCGGTAAGCTTTGCGACTTGGCCCCAGTTATCCAATCCTCCCTCATCCCGCTGGAAGATGTAAGCGGAACCGGAATTACAGGTCGTAGATGTAGGACAGGCGTCGTCATCCCAGAAGGCCCCAACAACCGCAACATCGCCGGAGACGGAAGCAGAAAAGCCAAACCGATCGTTCGCGGAACCGTCGAGCGCGGTGAGTTTCCGCTCGAATTCCCAAGCCCCGGCTGTGAGGCGGTAGATATATGCAGCGCCAGGTTTGCTGCCATTGGTATTATTCCATTGCTGCGCTCCAACGATGGCTACGTCTCGCTCGATGGAAACGGGCCAACCGAACCAGTCACCTGGCACGCCATCTGGTGCCGTGATCTTTTGCACGGGGTGAGCAGTTCCGTATCCCCTGTCGCAGATGCAGTTAAAAACCCCCGGTGCGTTGGTACAGGTCGCGTTGACGTCGCAATCGTGAGTACCCAAGGCGCACTCGTCATTGTCGGTGCAGACCGAAGGTCCGGTTGTGTTGCATGCGTAGCCCGCTTCTACGGTGCAGAGCGAGGAACATCCGTCGCCGTCGGCGACGTTGCCGTCGTCGCACTCCTCACCGCCTTCGATCACCCCGTCGCCGCAGACAACACGAGTTGCGACACGAAACCCAATGTTGCCCCCCACGCTGCCCGTCGGGTGACCGCTGTTGCTCTGGGCCGACGAGCGCAGGCCGTTCTCGAAGTCGTTCCATGAGCCGCCGAGGAGGCCGCGGGTAGAAGCGGTCACGAGTCTCTCGTTCCACTCCCACACGTTTCCGCCCTGATCCGACGTGCCGTAGAAGCTTTCGCTAAGCGCGCCGCCCGAGCCGACCGTTGTCACATTGCCGTCCTGTCCGTTCCAGTCCGTGCCGCGGTTGTAGTTCGCCACGTTGGCGCCGGGATTGGCGATATCGCCGACGGCGTTGGCCGTCCCCACGGTCGGTACGCTGTTCCTCGCGGTGGGGTAGAGCCAATAGTCGTCCACGTCGCCGCCCTGCACTGACGGTTGGTGGTACCCAGCCTTCCACCACTCGTTTTCCGTGGGGATGAAGAACTGTGCATCGGGCGATCGGGTCTCGGACAGTCCATCGCTGATGGTGTACACCCCGCTTTCGGTCGTACTCGCATCCTGGACGCCCGTCGGCTGGCCGTTGTGTAACCAGTTCGCGAAACGCATCGCATTCAAGAACGAAACAAAGGTCACCGGCTTGTTGCCCATGTTGGCCTTTACGGCGAAGGTGAGGTTCGGTGCCGATCCGCTTTGCGTGATGCCGCCGCGAGGGTTGGAGCCCATGTTCGCGTTGTACAGGCCGTTCGTGTCCGTCTTTGCCAACGCGTTGAGAAATTCCGCGTACTGCGCGTTGGTCACCTCGTGCTTGGCGATGCGGTAGACGTAGGCAACCGAGCCGATGCCCGGGACGGAACCGGAGCGGACCGGATCCGCCGCGTTGCCGGGATTGCCCACCGTGGCCCATTCGAAAGTGATCTGCGCGGACGCGGGCCTGGTCATGGTCGCCAACGACACGCACGAAAGAAACGAAACCAGCACCAACAGAAACCGTTTGTGCATTGACATGACATCTTTCCCTTTCCGAACGGGGATTCTCTGTTTATCAGACCTCAAGCCGCGATCGTACCGAAAGGAACTGCTCGATTCAAGCGAAAACGGACTTTTGCGCCGTGATTGGTGCCGATCCGAACGTTTTGTCGTGCCGTTGTTCTGAATTCCCATTTGGCCCTTGCTTGAGCGACGTTCGCGGGCCAACCAGAGCCTGGCCTGTACCAAGACCAACCTCGGATTCAAACTCATTCTCCGTCGTTCACGGCGATTTCTTGCGGCCTTTTGCGGCGTTTACGAGTGGAGCGATCAAGCAGCACTTTGTCGGTAGCGTCTGTTGGCTGCCTTGGAACGTACCGTCGCCGCTCCTTTGCTCTCCCCGGTTTGGGTCGCCGCGCGTGCTAAAGCACGCGGCTCGCACGAGTTACGCACGAAAGCTCACGACAAAGTGCTCAGTTAGAGTTTAGTCCCACGAACCAAGCCCCGTGGATTTGCGTACAACAACCCAAGGTGGCAAACTCCGACAAGCTTCGGGAATGGTCGGATTACTTCGTGGATATTCCGCCAGCCGGGGGAAACGCGATAAGCTCCCAGAAGACCGGCGTTGGACGCCGGCGTGCGGGCAGTGTTTCAATGAGCTGGAAGCCCGTGCCACACGGCGTTTGGAGTGGTTCTATGACCACTCGTAGGCCACGCGCTGTCCTGATCGTTTCGGCCGTTGTCGCCGCCTCGATATCCGGTTGTAATCCACCCTCGCCTGAGGGTCGAGCAACGGGTAGGCAACCCGACGCCGCGAAGGTGGCGACGTCAACGCAAGCAACGGAAAATAAGACGAAGGAACGCGAGATGAAGCCGGGTTATTCAAAGTCCGGTTACGATGTCACGCCGCTGTCGCGCGAGCGGGTCGCGGAGTTGGCCTCCGCGCTCGACGCAGAAGCCTACGAGGTGACGCAGAAAGCGGGAACCGAACGTCCCTTCTGCGGCGGGCTTGTGGACAACAAGAAGGACGGGGTCTACGCCTGCGTGGTCTGCGGCCTGCCGCTGTTTTCCAGCGAACACAAGTTCAACTCCGGCACCGGCTGGCCGAGCTTCCATTCCGAGTTCGATCCCGATCACGTGGCGCGGCACGCCGACCAAAGTCATGGAACGGTCCGCACGGAGATCAACTGCGCCCGCTGCGGCGCCCATCTGGGCCACGTCTTCGACGACGGCCCGAAACCGACGGGGCTGCGCTATTGCCTGAACTCCGCCTCCTTGAAGTTCCACGACAAGGGCACAGGACCGCAGCCGGACCGCGCCCCCGCGACGACCGAGGTCGCCTATTTCGCCGGCGGGTGCTTCTGGGGGATCGAGCACTATTTCCAGAAAGGGCCCGGCGTCGTCGACGCCGTCAGCGGGTACATGCAGGGCCACGTGGACAAGCCGGACTACGAACGAGTCTGCCGTGACACCACCGGCCACGCCGAGTCCGTCAAGGTCGTCTACGATCCGACGAAGATCACCTATCGCCGCGTGCTCCAAGCGTTCTTTGAGATGCACGATCCGACGCAGCTCAACCGCCAGGGGCCTGACGTCGGCGAGCAGTACCGATCCGGCATCTGGTACGTCAACGACGATCAAAAGCGAGAGGCCGAGGCGTTGGTCAAGGAACTTCAGTCGTCCGATCGCTTCCGGGGGCGAAAGATCGCTACGCAAATCGAAGCCGCCAAGACGTTCTATCCGGCGGAGGATTACCACCAGGATTACTTGCAGAAGACCGGCGGCGCGTGTCACGTCGCCAATCCTTGGTAACGGGGCGTCGTTGAGTCCGTCTGCGGCGCGTAGGCCGCCTGTCGGTGCACCACCGGCACTTTTCCGACGTGCAAACCTCGCGAGTGCCACCCGGCACGCATGGGAAACACCGGAACGGCATCGGAAAACCGTTCCCGGAAACGGGAATTGCGGTATCGGATGGATCCCACCGGGTTCGAGTCCACGACACCCACACGTCACCATAACTAGTTGATTGACAACACTTTACAATCAATTCCGAGTTGGACTTCCGAGTCTGATCCGTCTTTCGTCAGCCTCTCCGGCGCGTTTGGCATGGCGGTTGTATAGGGCTTCCTGGGCGGTGCGAGAGGCAGAGCCGCGGGCCGTGTGGTCGTCCAGCGGATAGCGCTGTCCAGGAAGAGGCGTTCGTACCAAGGCGGGCCGGTGGGCCCAGTGGTTAGCCCGAAGGAGGTAGGCCATGAGACGTGCAAGTCGGTTGATTCCGGTGGTGGTGGTTGGATTGTCGTTGGCGGCAATGATTGCGGTCGCACAGATCGTCCCCGGGGATTCATCGAGCTATCCCTCGGTGAGCATCGTGAACACCCCGCACAACTTGAACACCTATCCTGGTGTTTCGATTCCGGGCAACCAGATTTGCCTGCCCTGCCACACCCCGCACAATGCGTTGCTTTCCGGCGACGAGAACGTCCTGTGGAACCACGCTGAGACCACTCAGACGTTCGTGATGTACAAATCAACCGCCGGTCAGCCACAAGGATCAAGCAAGCTTTGTCTGAGCTGCCACGACGGCATCACCGCGATCGACAACTACGGCGGCAACGGTGGGACGGGGATCGTGATCACAGGCGATGCGGCCCTGGGAACCGACCTGTCCAACGACCACCCGATCGGCATCGAGTATCCGACTTCGCTTCCGGCAGAGTACAAGAACCCGAGCGCCTTCGCGCCGGGCATCGGCGGCGGACCGGGCGTCCGCCTGGTGCAGATCAGCGGCGTGGAGCGGGTCGAGTGCACCTCCTGCCACAACGTGCATAACAACGGACTGGGGTACTTCCTAAGGGTACCGGTGCAGGAGAGCTATCTCTGCCTGCAATGCCACATCAAGTAATCGCCTTGCCCACCGGCAGGCCTACTCCGTCGTGACGGCGGCCGCCACGTGGAAATCGGCGGATCGGCGGCGGGGACAGAAATGAGGGCGCACGCGACGGACCATCGCGCGTGCGCCCCATTCTTTTTGGCGGGCAGCCATCCCTTGGCCATCCGGTGGCGCCATCCGCGAATCGGACCCTCCGGGTACGCGACGTGCTGTACAGGCTCAAAGAGAAACGAAGGTGTTCGGCTGCCGTCATTCCGAACGACGCGAAGACTCTCGTCGTTTCGAGGCTTACGGTCATTCGCGTTACTTCGGTTGCGTTCTGCGACCTCGGAAAGACTCGCGCTTCCGCCGGTAAGAGGCCGTGCTTCAGAAAAGTGGAACCCGTTGTAGAATGCCCCCGGCCTTCGGCGTGCGCGGAGCGACGAGGGCCGGTCTGTCGCGGCGGTCTCGATCCCCAGGGGTCGTATGCGTGGAGTCCCGGAAACATGAGTCGTAATGTCCGTTGGTCGTGCCTCGCGGCAGCCGTCTTCCTGGTCCTGGCGACAGGCTGTCGATCCAGCGCCAAGTCGGAAGGGGGTCTCCTTTTCTTTCCCGCGCCACCCGATCCGCCCCGCGTTCAGTTTCTCACCTGGGCAAGCGGCGCGGACGAGTTGGAGGGCGGGCGAGGCAGCTTCGCGACGTTTGTGCTCGGGGAAGAGCCGAAGGTCCGTCAAGCGATCCAGAAGCCCTACGGCATCGCGGTGCTCGACGGGGTGGTGTACGTTTGCGACACCAAGGGATTGAGCTTGTGCCGCCTGGATTTCCGGGCGCGTACCTTCGGGGTGTTGGGAACCAGCGGCCCGGGTCGCCTGCGAAAACCGCTGAACGTGGCCGTGGATAAACTGGGGTACAAATTCGTCGTCGATTCGGACCGCAGGCAGGTCGTGGTGTTCGGTCCTGACGACGCCTATGTGACGGCCTTCGACGTGCCCCAACCGTGCAAGCCGGTGGACCTGGCCCTGTACGAGAATGAGCTCTACGTTCTGGACAACGACGATAGCTGTCAGATCGTGGTGCTGGATCGGCAGTCCGGCAAGGTGTTGCGATCGTTCGGCGAATCCGGGGGCGGACCGGGGCAATTCAAGCTACCCAACAGCCTGGCGATCAGCCCCGACGGATACCTCTACGTCAGCGACACGCACAATTGGCGGATTCAGAAGCTGACCCGCGAGGGCAAGCCGGTCTGGTCGAAGGGTCAGCCGGGATATCGGATCGGGCAGTTCGGTCGTCCGCGCGGAATCCGCATCGGTCCGGACGGAGTCGTTTACGTTGTGGACGGGGCCACCGAGATCGTCCAGATGTTCGACGCGGAGGGGCAGACGCTGCTGCGGTTCGGCGGTCCGGGGGAGATGCCCGGCGCGCTCGGGTTGCCATCGACGCTGGCGATCGACAGCACGTCCATTCCGTACTTCAAGCAATACGTGCACGAGAAGTTCAACGTAGACTATCTGCTCTTTGTCGTCAGCCAGTATGGCGCACATTTGGTGAGCGTCTACGCGTTCGGGTCGTTCCCCGCGGATTTCAAGCTGGAGGGCGCGAAGATCAGGAGCTTCGAACCCGCGCCCATCCGAGAGGGGATCGGTCCGGTCGACGCGTCGGATTCGGAGGACGAACCGAAGCCGCGAACCGACGGGGCCGACGAGGGCGGATAGGCCGCGGCGACCGGAGGAACGTTCGCGCCAAGCCGCATCCGGAGAGAGGG
>JBBTCJ010000112.1:0-5769 GCA_038043285.1 Planctomycetota bacterium
TTCCACTTCCGTGCGACGGCCCGTTCGCGCAGGCGGCCGTTGTGGGCTTTTGAGCCGGTGAAGTACTGCAACGCTGCTCCGAAGGAATCGCTTTCCACGACGCGAAGGTCGATCTGCAGCTCGCGCCCGCCTCCCGCGTCCACGGTGACCGATCCCTTGGTTCCCCCCGACGCCAGCACGCGGCGCACGCCCTCCAAACCGATGAACTGCCGCACGACCGCCGCTCCGTCGTCGGCGTCGCAGAGAAGGTCCACGTCGCCGACGGTCTCCGCGCCGCGGCGCAATGACCCGCCAATGGCGACGTTCCGCACGCCGGGGAACTCTGCGACGCGCCGCACAAGTTCCTCCGCGACGGGAAGCGCAATGCCCAGCGGCGTCCGCCCCGCACTGCTCTCCAGAAACGCGATCCCGTCGGCGATCTTCTTGACGCTCGCCTCTCCCATGCCCGGAAGCTGCGCCAGCGCCCCGGATGCCACGACCTTCTTGAGGTCGTCCAGGTGACCGACCTTCAGTTCGCGGTAAACCAGTCCTACTTTCTTCGGTCCCATGCCGGGAATTTCCAGGAGTTTCGGCAATCCCGGCGGAAACTTCGCCTCCAGTTCGTCGAGCAGCGGTATTCGCCCGGTCGTCAGGAACTGCTGGATGCGCTCGGCGGTCCCCTTGCCGATCCCCGACAACTCGGTCAATCGCTGCTCCGCGGCGACGGTGGCCACGTCTTCGGAGAGATCTTCAAGGGTCCGCGCCGCGCGACGATAGGAACTGATACGGAATGTGTCCGCCCCGTCGATCTCCAGAAGATCCGCGATCTGTTCGAAGGCGCGAACCAGTTCCGCGTTGATCATGGCGCAGCGGTCCTGAGGTGCTTGATCCGTTGAAGCCGGCCCGAGAAAGCCATCGAACGATTCGCCACACGTCAGGCAACGCCCTATTTGCGGAGGTTGCCCAAATCCATTTGGTGCATGGCCGAGCGGACCAAAAGAAAATTGCGACCCTCGAAAGCCGTGACTTCGCCGGAAACCAGGAACACCGCATCGGCTGGGTTACGCTGGGTGTATTGGACCATTTGTTCCAACGGCTGATTCGGCAGCGCCCGCAGATCGAGTTCCAGTCCCTCGGGATCGTTGGACTCCTGCACCAGCGCCCACCACGATCCTTGACGCACCAGTCTGGCGGGTTTTGCGCCCAGCGCCGTACCGTCGAGAAACACGATTCGGCCGAGGGTGGTCGCGGCGGCCTGGGGGGCCTTCGCGTCGGTTCCGCCGCTCCCCAGAGCCACCCGCTCCGGCTGCTGTTCTCGAAGCACCGCGAGGACGTCATTGGCCGATGCGTCGGATGGAGTGGCGGGCGGCTTGGATGCCTTGGAATCCGTCTCATTCCCGGCGGC
Organism: Planctomycetota bacterium; assembly: GCA_038043285.1. Classification (GTDB taxonomy): domain Bacteria; phylum Planctomycetota; class Phycisphaerae; order UBA1845; family UBA1845; genus JBBTCJ01. Next base: position 1,385 of record JBBTCJ010000112.1, read on the forward strand.
GCTGGTCGACGGTTGTTCCCGACCGGCGCTGCGTACCAACAGGTAATTTTCCCCGTCAAAGACGGTGAATTCGCCGCTGAGCAGGAAGCGGATTTTCAGCGACGCCGCCCTGGCGACGCGAACCATTTGCTCCAGAGCGACGTTGGGGAGCAGGCGATAGGACTCCTCCGCTTCGCCGGCGAGATTGACCCTCCACCATTCGCCTTCCTGCACAAGCGACGCGCTTCGATCCACGACCGTAGATCCTTCGGGCATCAACGGATGCTTGCGGGACGAAGCGCTTCGTTCCGGCGCCGATGCCGGCGGAATCACGTCATTGGGAGGCCGACTCCGCCGCAATGCTTCCAGAATGTCGTCCGGAGTCGGCGCTCGACCGACTTGCCGATCGCGGGTTGGTGGCGACGGGTTTTGGCGGAGCGGCTCCGACGCTCGTGCGGCAGAAACCGCCAAAGCCATCGCGACCATGCCGACCACCCTGGATCGAAACTGTTTCATCGCTGGAGCCGGTACGGGATTCGAAGAGCGGTTCGGCAGTCGTTGACGCTCCTCGAATTCACCCTTGCAAGAGTATCGGGCTGTTGCGGCGACATGTCCAGCCTCCTCGTCATACGCGCGGTCCACACGGCAGTGCACGAGTTCACGGTGCGTTTCTTTCGGTGCGAACTTCCTTCGGCGTGTTCCGCATGGTCTCCAGCGCCGCCAGGTTCTGTCGAACGGCCTCCGGAGAATAACTCAACACCACCCAGTGATGGCTGAGTCCGATCGCCGGACCCTGGATCCCGATGAAGAGATACCAGACGCCCTCGTCGGTATGGCGAAGGCGGACCGAGCCTTCCTCTTCCAACTGCCGTTGCCATACGGTGCACAGCTTGTCCACCGCACGGCGTAGTTCGTCGGGTTCCGAGGCGATCGGGGCCGCCACCGTCCACATCAGTGGAAGGGGCAACGGGTGCGGTGGAGCGTCGTGTATCAGAAGTCCTCGCCCCAGACGCGAAAGAATCTCGCTACGGACGTCCACGCCGGACTCATTCTGCACGACCTGCCAATAGCGTCGCAGTTGCTCCGCATTGCCCGGGGATTGGGACGCCAGCCAGGACTCGGCCACGCCGCTCGCCGCCCGCTCAGGCTCGACGTCCAGCAGGGCGTACCCGCGCGCCTGCGCCGGAACAAGCTCCGCCGCCCCGACGCCGACCAACTCTTCCACCGTCAGCGTCCGCGACCAGTCCTCGCTACCGACGCGCGTCGCGCCCCGGACGACCATCGCACGATCTTGGCGCTGAAGCGTCCACAACCCCCGATCGACCTGGTCCAGGCCCAAGGCCTCGCGGACGTCGACGATCTTGCGGCGCAACGACTCATCCCCAGTCTCCCGGATCCGATCGAAGCGAAGGTGGACCGCGACCATCGCTTCGCTGCCACGCGCCGCTCCGAACGCCCGTGCACACCACGGATCGCCCATCAGCGACGACGCCCCGCTGTCGATTACGTCCACCACGCGATCGAAACTCCCGTCGCCCACGGCCACGACGTACCACTGACCCACCGCCCCCCACGTCAATACCCACCAATCGGGCATTCGTGAGTCGCGCAGCGTGAACCGCTTCCGCTCGCCCACCGTCGACGCCGCCAGCACTGATTCCGCGCTGTTGGTGTACCTGTTGAGCAGGCGTTGGATGCGATGCTCGATAGGCCCGACTTGCGACCCCGCTCGCAGGATCAATGCCCCATGCAATCCGCTCAGGCGATGTCCGCCGTCGGCCAGCTTGGAGGTCTGCACGTCGAACACCGCTGCCGCGTGGGGGTAGTCCAGCAGCACCCCCAAACCCGCCAGCGCCTCGATCCACCCCCGACACTCCGCATCGACCGTGGACAGAAGTCCAAGCGAGCCGGCCTGGTCAACCAGGAAAGTTGCCATCCCCAGCGACGAACCGCGCTCCGGCGCTCTGCCCTGCCCGGCGTCCACGAACCAGGCGACCGCTACGTCTGAGGAGACGACCTGGAGCAGCTCTGGCGGCAGCGCATCGGCTTCGCGGATCCCGGCGAACGCGACCGCGACGACCAGGGACCAGAGCGGCGACAGCGTCGTCCGAGACGTGCCGTCCCGGCGGCGTGGAATGCGGTTCATCGTCTCCGTTGGCGTCACCATGCACGGTCCATGTTATACGCAAGACTGGCCGCACGACGACCCTGCGACGTGGAAAACTGTGTTTCTCAGCCAAACCCGCGTTTGTCCGCGCCGCCCGTGCCGGATATGATGGCTTCGGATCGAATCCCGATCCGCCGACGCCGACGAGTCGGGGCGGCGTCAACTCATCCCCGCAAGGGAGAGGGGAAGCCAAGGCGCGCAACGTCCCCGATCATGCGGCGGACGACCCTTGGGGCGCGTCCGACGTTTCATGTGTGTTGCACGCCAAAGCAGAGCGTAGCAGCCTGGAGTTCTGCTCTCCGTCTGATCATGCGCTCTGCCGCTTGATCTTCCCCGCGTGAGGGAGATTCAAGAGGTTGCGACGGGACGAATGCGCGGTCGCCGGCCCATTCGGCGCCAATGCCGGCGGTGCGCCGGGCCGCCTCGGGTGGAGCCTGGTGTTGATCAGCTTTGTGGGTGCTTCCCTCGCTCTCGACGACCGCCCCATTGCGGTGATCCTGGTCATCGTCGTGTTGATCCTCGCCATCGGCATGTTGCGCCGCCCCTCGATGCGCTGCCCGCGTTGCCAACAAGTCAATCGTGAACAAGCGGTTTTCTGCGCCCAGTGCGGCCAGCGGTTGCCCGGACGATGAGTAAGCGGCCCCGTCGCCGATCGACGCGCCGTGCGGCGCTTCGGCGGGAGCAGGGCGCGCCGCGACGGGGAGGGAGCGGTGCGGTCTCCCGGCGACGCTCGATCCCTCCTGCGCCGACGCAACCGGGACTTGCGAACTTGATACCCAGGCCGGCGAAGACGAGGAGGGCGACTTGTTTGCCTCTGCCTGGTGAGCTTTCTTCGACCACTTTCACCGCCGTCCGCCGCAAGTTGCTCTCCTGGTACGACCGCCGCCGCCGCGATCTTCCCTGGCGTCGCCGTGCGCACGACGCCTATGCCCAGTGGGTTGCGGAAATCATGTTGCAGCAGACGCGCGTGGAGACGGTGATGCACTACTACGAACCGTTCTTGCAACGGTTTCCCGACGTGGCCGCGCTGGCCCTCGCCGATCGTTCCCAGGTGATGAAAGCATGGGAAGGTCTGGGGTACTACCGACGCGCCTTGCACCTGCACGAAGCCGCACGGGTCGTCCATCGGCGCGGCGGCGAATTGCCGCGAAGGTTGGACGAATGGCGGGAATTGCCCGGCGTGGGCGATTACACCGCCGCGGCCATCGCCTCCATCGCCCAAGGCGAGGCTGTCGCTGCGGTTGACGGCAACGTCGCCCGCGTCGTCGCCCGCGTGGCGGGTGTGACCGAAGACGTTCGCAGCCGAGACGGTCTCCGAACGATTCGGGCGCTCGGTGAAAGATTCCTCTCGCGGCGCCGCCCAGGTGATTTCAACCAGGCCTGGATGGACCTCGGCAGCATCGTCTGCACGCCGCGATTTCCCCACTGCCCGCAGTGTCCGCTCCGCGCGAATTGCTCAGCCGCTCGGTTGGGTCGGCAGGATGAGATTCCGGTGCGTGCCTGGCGAACGAAACCCCGGACCTTGCACCTCGTCGTCGCTGCTTTTCCCAACGCTGACCGCTTGCTGATGCGGCGACGGCCGGAGGGCGGACTCTGGTCGGGACTGTGGGAGTTGCCGAGCGTCGAGGTCGTCGCGCCGCCGGGCGTCGGCGCCTCCGGCGACGGCGTCGTCGTTGATCCGATCACGGCTCGCGTGATCGTCGGACTTGCCCGCGCGCACGGGCTGGCGACGCCCGGTTCGCCGACCCGGCTTGGCTCGATAACCCATGTGCTTACGCACCGCCGACTGCAATTCGAGGTGTTCCTTTGTCGGTGTGAACCACGGAAGGTTCGGCCTGCGCTGCGCCCGGGCGGGGCTGACCCCCTCGCTCATGCCGAGGCGCCACGAAGAGCGAGCCGCCGTCCGATGAACGCAATCTGCGGGTCGGAGTGCGTGGACCCCAACCGAGGGAAGCCGCCTTCGGGATCTTCGCGGCTGTTGTTGTTACCCGGGACGGTGCGCTGGGTGTCGGCGCGAGAGCGGAACGAGTTGCCAGTCTCGAGGGCCTACCGCCGCATTCTCGAGATGATCGACGCGGCATCGCCGCCGGATCCCCGACGGAATGCCGGGGCGGAGAGCGTCGCCCCGCGCCCGGAACTCCGCGCGGTTGTCACGGACAGATCGCGGGGCAGGGGAAGGCGGCACCTTTGACGGCATCGACGAAGGACGCGATGTCCAGGACGTTGACGCCGACATCCA
>JBBTCJ010000113.1:0-21432 GCA_038043285.1 Planctomycetota bacterium
CAAAAGCTCAAACAAACGGGCATCGACAAGAAGGACGTCGAGCGGATGCTGGAGCGGTTGGGCAAGGAAGACCTCGAACAAATCAGGAAAACGTTGGAGGAAAAGGGCTTTACCCAGCAGCAGATCGAGCAGTTGGCCAAGCAGATGCAGCAGCGGCAGCAGGCGGGGACGGCCGCGAAAAAGCTCGCCCAGTCGCTCAAGCAGGCGTCGCAGGCGAGCGCCGCGGGAGAGAAATCGGAAGCCGCCGCGGGCTTAACCCAGGCCGGCGATCAGCTCAGCCAGCTCGAACAACTCGAACAAGAAATGAACCAGCTTGACGCCACCCTCTCCGCCCTCGACGACGCCAAACAGAGTCTCGATAAACCCTGCCCAAGCTGAGGAGGTACGGGAAAACAGGGCGGTCAGCCCTGCGGTCGATGCGGCGGATCGGGATCCGACCCAAAGGGATCGGGCATGGGTCAACGCATGGGACAGGGCAAGGGCGGGATCGCCCCGGAGAAAAAGACCGACGTGGACTTCAAGACCGAGCGGCAGAAAATCCACACCGGAAAAGGAGCGATCATCGGGCAATTCCTCATCGACGGCGAACAGGTCCGCGGCGACGTCTCCTCGGGATTCGGCGAACTCGTCACCGCCTCCGAACGGCAGGCCTCCGACCTCATCCACCGCGACCGCGTTCCGCGCCAGTACCACAAGGCCGTCAAGGGTTACTTCTCGCACTTGCAGGAATCGAACGCCAAGAAGCCGCCCGCGAAACAAGAGGTTCCGCAAGGCCCGGCCTCACCCTCCATAGAACCGGATCGGCCTCCGGGCGGCGACCAATGACTCCGCCGCGCGCGGATCAAGAACCGCGCCATCGTTCGTCGACGGATACGAATCCGTGGCCGAACGCATCCGCGAACCTTCGCACGACCTTAGTGGTTTCGCTGCTTTCATCGCTCGCCTGCGACCGTCCCCCGATGACCGACAGCGGGGTTATCGCCATCTTCGGCGGCGTGGGGCTGGGCAACGGATCGTTTAGCTATCCTCGGGCCATCACCGCCGAACCCGACGGCTCGATTTTCGTCGTCGACAAAACGGGCCGCATCCAGCGCTTCAACGCCGGCGGAGAGTTCGAACTTCTCTGGCGCATGCCCGAAACCGAAAAGGGCAAGCCCGTCGGCCTGGCCGTACACCCCGACGGACGCCTTTTCGTCGCCGACACCCATTATCACCGCGTCATGGTCTTCGATCGTGACGGGCATGCGCTGGCCTCGTTCGGCGGCGACGGGACCAGCGACGGGCAATTCCTCCTTCCCACCGACGTGGCCTTCGATGCCGCCGGATTCATCTACGTCGGCGAATACCAGGGCAACGACCGCATCACCAAGTGGTCCCCGGACCTGCAATTCGTAGCGTCGCTGGCCGACGCCCCCATCGACGGCAAGCGCCTCAGTCGCCCCACCGGATTGAAGATCGACGACGAACAGACGCTGTGGATCGCCGACGCCTGCAATCACCGAGTGGTCCGTCTCAACCTCGACGGTTCAGTGGTGAACGTTTTCGGAGGCTTCGGTTCCGAACCCGGGGAGATGCGCTATCCCTACGATCTTTCCATCTCCCCGGCAAAAGAGATCATGGTTTGCGAATACGAGGGCAATCGGCTGCAATGGTTCACCAAGGAGGGCCGATCGCTTCGCACCTGGGGGCGGTCGGGGCGGCGTCCCGGCGAACTGTTCGCTCCGTGGGGTGCGACCTATGGGCCACATGGGCGCGTCTACGTCGTCGATTCGCTCAACGCCCGAGTGCAGATCATCCAACCGTGACCCCGTTCAACTCGCTACCCTTTGACGTGCGCGAACCCGCGTGGTTGTGGCTCTGCGTGCTGGTTCCGATCCTGGTGCCGGCGACGTGGCGGAGTCTGTCCGGTCTGGAGCCGGCTCGCCGGGCGCTGGCGATCGCGGTGCGCAGCCTCCTGGTGATCTTGATCGCCCTGTGCCTGGCGGGCATCGAGCGCGTGCGCCGAAAGGACGACCTGACCGTCCTGTTCCTGATGGACCGTTCGCACAGCGTCGAGGCGCTTCAGAACTTTCAGGAGGATTTCATCCGCAAGGCGGCGGAGACCATTCCATCCACGGACCGCCTCGGGCTGATCGACTTCGCTCGCCAACCGTTCTTGCAACAGCTCCCCATGCCCGGCGGGTTTTTCATCGCTCCGGGACGGCTGCCCCCGATGCAGAACACCGATCGGACCGACGTCGCCTCCGCCGTGCGATTGGCGATGGCCATATTCCCGCACGATACCGCCAAACGCATCGTCCTGATGTCCGACGGCAACGACAACATGGGCGACCTGCTCTCGGAAGCTCAACGGGCGAAATCCGACGGCATTCCCATCGACGTCGTCCCGCTGCGCTATCAGCGCCGCAATGAAGTCTACTTCGAGCGCATGGTCGCCCCCGCCTACGCCGAACCGGGCGAGCAGGCGCCCATTCGAATGTCCATCCATTCCCACCAACCGGCGAAGGCCAAACTCCAGGTCGTCCACAACGGCAGGATGGTGGATCTCCCGCCCGAGGACGCCCAGGTCGCCCTGGAACCGGGAAGCAACTCCTACTACGTCAAGCTTCCCGTGGGACAGGCCGGCACCCAGACCTATGAGGCCACGCTCACCTTCGACGACGACTCCATGGACACCGTGGCCCTCAACAACTCCGCGACCGCCTTCTCCTTCGTCGCCGGCGAAAGCCCGGTCCTGATCGTCACCTCCGACCCGGACAACGACTCGGTGTTGGTCAACGCCCTGCGCGGCGAACACGTCCTCTGCGAGATGAAGACCCCCGATCAGCTCGGCGACTTTGGTCTGGTGCAGATGCTGAACTACGCTTCCATCGTCCTGTCCAACATCCCCGCGGCTTCGTTCTCCGACCAGCAGCAGCGCGAGTTGACCGCCTACGTCAAGGAAATGGGAAGCGGACTCATCATGCTCGGCGGACCGGAAAGCTTCGGCGCCGGAGGCTGGATCGGAAGCCCCGTCGAGGAGGTCATGCCCGTCTCCTTCGAGATCAAGCAAAAACGCGTCATCCCCCGCGGCGCGCTGGTGCTCATCATGCACAGCTGCGAGATCGATCGCGGCAACTACTGGGCCAAGGAAATGGCCAAGAAAAGCGTTGACACCGTCAGCTCCCGCGACTACCTCGGCGTGCTCTCGTACACCTATTCACCGGGGGGAGAGAACTGGGAAGTCCCGCTCGACGTGGCCGCCAACAAGGCGGCCATCAAGGCCCGGATCGACCGCTTGCAGAACGGCGACATGCCCGACTTCGACCGCACCATGCAGATGGCCTACGACGGCCTGGTCAAGGGAAAAGGCGCCGACGCGGCGCAAAAGCACGTCATTCTCCTCAGCGACGGCGACGCCCAACCCCCCTCCCCCAAGCTTCTGCAAGACTACGCCGACGCCAAGATCACCGTCAGCACCATCGGCATCGGGTGGGGCGTGCACGTCATGGAGCGGACGCTGGTGGACATCGCTCGAACGACCGGCGGTCGCTATTACCCGGCCAAGAACCCCAACGAACTCCCACAGATTTTCTCCAAGGAATCGACGGTCATTCAACGCCCGCTGATCATCGAGGAGCCGTTTCAGCCGCAGCTTCTTCGTGGAGCGTCCGAACTTCTGGGCGGCCTTCGCGCCGGCGAGCTAGGCTTGCCCGCCCTGGGCGGAATGGTGCTCACCGAGGCCAAGAAAGATCCCAACGTTCTGATTCCCATCGTCCGCGCCACCGACGACGGACAAGACCCGGTGCTGGCGTTCTGGCAATACGAACTCGGGAAAACCGTGGCCTTCACCAGCGGATATTGGCCCTCATGGGGAAAGCAATGGACGCCCTGGGACCGCTTCGCCAAGTTCTGGGCACAGATCGTTCGCTGGACCTTGCGTCAGGAGTCGCCCGCCAACTTCGACACCCGCGTCAAGATCGACGGCAACCGCGGCACGGTCATCATTGACGCCCTGGACAAGGACGGAACCTATCTCAACAACCTTCAACTGCAATCCAACCTGGTCGGCCCGGAAACGAAGCCGATTCCAGGCCGATTCGTGCAGACCGCGCCGGGACACTATGAGATGCAGTTCGACGTCGAAAAATCCGGCCATTACCTCGCCGGCGTGCGCATCTTCGATCGTGGGCGGTTCATCGGGAATCTCCGCACCGGTTTATCCGTGTCCTACTCGCCGGAGTACGGCGATCTGACGCCCAACGAAGCCCTGCTCCGTCAGGTGGCCGACGCCACCGGCGGACGCTGGCTCGATATCGCCCCGGAGAAGGCCGAGGTCTTCAAACACGACCTTCCTCCCGTCGAGAGCAAGCAGCCGGCGTGGGAATGGCTTCTCGCTTGGGTATTCCTTCCCGCGTTCCTGCTCGACGTGGCCATCCGGCGCCTGGCGAGTTGGTTGGCGCTCTCTCTGTGCATCGAACTGGTTCTGCTCGTTGTGCTCCTGTTCGGCCTAGAGCTGCAGTACCACCGAGGGGGCGTGGCCGGCTCCATCATCCTCGCGGAACTCGTCGGCTGGTCCATTCGCTTCCGCTACATCGGACCCTTGTTCCAGTCGCTGACCCACGGCGTCACCGCCCTGGCCCGCACCGGCGAGCGGAGTGAAGCCTCGTTGCAGCAACTCAAGGGCGCCAAGGACCGTGCTCGCAGCGCGTTGCAGCAGGGGGCCGATGCGCCGCCGGCGGACGCGACTTCGCGCGAAGCAGAGCGGCGCGAATCCACCCCGTTGCCCAAGGACGTCGCCGGACGGCGGTTTGACGTCGCTTCGACGGATCGCGCGGCCCCCGCGACGGACCTCCACGACGCCCTGGGCGGCGCGAAGACCGCCAAACCTGCGACCCCGCAACCAGCCGCCCCGCCTCCCGGCAAGCCCGGCGAGGATGAATCCACCACCTCACGACTTCTTCGCGCGAAACGGCGAACGCAAGATCGGAAGGATGAGCCATAGGCCGGAAAACCAATGAACCGACGAAAACTGCTTGAAAAGGCTTTGCGCGGCTCGCCGAACATCAGGTTTGCCGAGATTGTCGCACTCGTCGAAGCCTTTGGGGTTCTTTCTGTCACGGGTGAGCGGCAGCCACCACATCTTCGTGTGTCCCAGCGTCCGAGAGCAACGGGCGCAAGCCCGGTGACGAGTCCACGGGCTGGCGCCCCACGGCGCTGACTGAAACCAGCGCTGTCCACGTTAGTCTTCTTGATACTTGTCGTGGCAGGACTGACAGGTGTTCTTGAGCTGCCCCATGAGTTTGGTGATCTGCGCTTCGTCGGCGGTCTTGTCCTTTTCCGCCTCCTTCGACAGCGCCAGAGCCGTGTCACGGAGCTGCGCCGCCCATGCCTTGTAGTCTTCCTTGTCCCTGTTGAAGGTGTTGACGTTGGCGAACTCCGCCAGCGCCTGGGACAGACCCTCGATGTTCTCCATTCGCTCCTTGGCGGATTTGTTGGCCGCCAGACTGCTGAGTTCCTTGAACACCAGCCCCTGTCCGTGCATCAACCCCTCCACCGAAGCGACCGGTTTGAAGCCCCCCGCGGCGGGACCGTCCCCGCGCGAGGTGAAGGCGAAACAAAGGACGCAACTGGTCAGAAGGCAAGCCGCCAAAGTCGTCGTTCGCATGTCGAGAATCCTTAGAATGGAAAGCCCTTGAGCGGGTTCACCCGCCCTCCGCTTGGTCGCCCGCGGGGCGATTTTCAGCCGTCGCCGGGCGGTTGTCAAACCGCCGGGGGCGAGGACGGCGCCTCATCGGCGAGGCGCAATTCGCGCTCCAGCACTCCATGCTCGACGCAATAGGCTTCCACCAGCGCGACGTACGAGCGTACGACGACCTTGGCGGACGTCAGTTGCAGGAGATTCTGTACGCCGCGGATCGCGGGCTCGCCCGGCCCCTCGATTTCGACGAACGTCCCGAGTCGCGCCGGCTCGTCGAGGTCGACGCGGCACTCGCCCAGCCGCCAACTCTCACGGCGCTTTTGGTAGCGCAGAAGCATGACGTAACCAAGTCGTTGCAGGACGGCGCGCATGGCTGCGGCATCCTCGACCAACGTCTCGAGCTCTTCGCGGACCTTGAGCGGGCCGGGCTCCCGCGGGCCTTTGTAGGTCAGGGTGCACTCGACCTCGCCCGTGTCCGCGTGGCGACTTTCGCGGAGGCGGAACCCACACCCGGCCTTACGCAGCGAGCCGTCGGGATGATCGAGGATCGTGTTGGTCTCCACCACGCTCGACAGATACTCCGCGCCGACCGCGCGAAGCTGCGCGCGGATCGGTTCATGGGAGGGCACGCGAAGTTTCAATTCCGTTTCAGTGGCCATGTTCTCATTGTCGATTGTCGATTAGATTTCACCGTGTTTTCGCCGCTCCGCACCACTTTTCCTGGATAATCCACGGGGACGACGGTGTCCAACCCATCGACCATCGTCTCACACAATCACGTTCACCAGCCGCCCCTTGACCACGATGATCTTGCGCACCGTCTTGCCCGCAACCGCCGCGACGATCTTTTCGTCCGCCAGGGCTGCGGCCTCAAGGATTTTCTCGTCGGCGTCGGCGGGAATCGTGATCCGCGACTTGATCTTCCCGCAGACCTGCAGCGCGATTTCGATTTCATCGTCGCGGGCGAGGGCCTCGTCGTACGCGGGCCACGGGGCATAGGCCAGCGTGTCGGAATGCCCCAGCCGTGACCAAAGCTCCTCCGCCAGGTGCGGCACGAACGGCGCGAGCGCGAGCACGAACGGCTCCAGCACCGCTCGCGGCCGGCGAGCCAGCGGCGTCACCGCATTGACGAAGTCGAAGATGGCCGCGATCGCGGTGTTGAACTTCAACAACTCGATGTGCTGCGTCACCCGCTGCACGAGTTTGTGCAACGCCCGTTGCGAGTCCCGGTCCGGCGGATCGTCGACCAACGCCGGTGAGACCATGTTGGTCTCCTCATCGACGAACAGCCGCCAGATTCGCTGGCAGAGCTTGTACAGTCCGGGCACGTCGCGGGTGTTCCACGGCTTGGACGCGTCGAGCGGACCCATGAACATTTCGTACAAGCGGAAGGTGTCCGCGCCGTATTGTCCGATGATCTCGTCGGGGTTGACGACGTTCTTGAGCGACTTGCTCATCTTGGCGATGATCCGCGCCACCGGCTCCCCGTTGCCCTTCAACGCAAACTCATCCTCGCCGCGTTCGTCGACCTGATCCGGGCCGACGATCATGCCCCGCCGGTCGCGGAAGGCGAAGCCCTGAATCATGCCCTGATTGAACAGCTTCTGGAACGGTTCGCGCGTCGAGGCGTAGCCCAGGTCGAACAGCATTTTGTGCCAGAACCTGGCATAGAGCAGGTGCAACACCGCGTGCTCCGCGCCGCCGACGTAGAGATCGACGGGCATCCAGTAGCGTTCCGCGGCTGCATCGCAGAATCGCGTCGCGTTGTGCGGATCGATGAACCGCAGGTAGTACCAGCACGAGCCGGCCCATTGAGGCATGGTGTTGACGTCGCGGCGGAAACGCCGCCCGCCGCGCGACACCTTCACCCACTCCTGGGCACGCGACAGGGGCGGCTCGGGAAGCGAATCCGCCGTCTCCGGCGCGGGCGTGGGACGGAAATCCTCCATCGCCGGCAACTCCACCGGCAACTCGTCGTCGCCAACGGTCACCACCTCGCCCGATTCGTCGTGCAGAACGGGAAACGGCTCGCCCCAGTAACGCTGCCGACTGAACAGCCAATCGCGCAGCTTGTAGTTCACCGTCGCCTCTCCGACGCCGGTTCGCTCCAACCACTCGACGATTCGCCGCTTGGCCTGCTCCGTGGGCAACCCGTCGAGCCGGCACACGCCGTCGGGCACGTCCGCTTCGGACTCCCCCGGCGAATTGACCGCGATGCCTTCCTCGACGAACGCCTCGCCCCAGCTTCGCGGGTGGCGAACGTAGTGATTGACCAGGCGATCCATCCCCACGTTGTTTCGCAGAACTTCGACGGTTCTTCCCCCCAGGTCGTCGGCACGGTTGCGGCGTGCGGCCACCGTCTCGGCCAGTTCGGGAACCTCGGCGGCGACGCGGTCGAATCCCGACGCGGCCGCCTCGTTCAATCCGCCCGTCAGGGCCGCCAGCCGCTCCTCGATCCAATCCGCCGTCGGCTTGACCACCGCGACGATCGGAAGATCGAACGCGCAGGCGAACTCGAAGTCGCGCCTGTCACTGCCCGGCACCGCCATGATCGCCCCCGTGCCATAGCCCATCAGCACGTAGTCGGCGATCCAGACGGGAATGCGCTTTTCGTTGACCGGGTTGATCGCGTAGGCTCCAGTGAAGACCCCGGTCTTCTCCTTCGCCTCCGCGGTCCGCGTCAGATCGGACTTCCGCCGCGCGGCCTCGGCGTATTGATGGACGGCCTTCCGCTGCGACGGCGTGGTGATTTTTTCGACCAACGGGTGTTCCGGCGCGAGCACCATGTAGGTCGCACCGAACAGCGTGTCCGGCCGAGTGGTATATATTTTCACTGCATCGGGCCACTCGCCGCCGTCCAACGAGTAGGCCGGAGTAAAGGTCTGGTGGATCCAACGCCCATTCTCGATCCGCCATTTGTCGGCCAGTGGAAACACCACCTCCGCCCCGAAGCTCCGCCCGACCCAGTTCCGCTGCATGATCTTGATCGGTTCGGGCCAATCCAGTTCGTCGAGGTCCGTGACCAACCGCTCGGCATATTTGGTAATCTGGATCATCCACTGTCGCAACGGTCGGCGAAACACCGGATGCCCGCCGCGTTCGCTTCGACCTTCGCTGTCGACCTCCTCGTTGGCCAGCACCGTGCCCAACGCCGGACACCAGTTGACGGGAACCTCGTCGATGTACGCCAGCCGATGCCGATCAATCGCTTTCCGCCGCTCCGTCGCCGACATCCCCGACCATTCACGCCGACCGTCGGCCTCGGGCGATCGAACCAGATCAAGATTCCCATCGACGCCCCAGCGCCCCGATTCCAACTCGGCCACGAGTTCGCCGATGGGTCGTGCTCGTCCAACGATCTCGGTTCCGTCTGCCGCCGTCCAGCGGCACTGGTCGTTGTACCAGCTCTCGACCAGCAGCTTGAACATCCACTGGGTGAACTTGTAGTAACCGGGATCGCTGGTGGCGAGTTCTCGCGTCCAGTCGTAGGAGAACCCGAACATCTTGAGCTGCCGGCGGTACATCTCGACGTTTTTCTTTGTCGTGACCGCGGGGTGGACGTTGGTTTCGATGGCGTATTGTTCGGCCGGAAGTCCAAAGGCGTCGAAGCCCATGGGGTGCAGCACATTGAACCCGCGCATCCGCTTATAGCGGGTGACGATGTCCGTGGCGCAATATCCGAGCGGATGTCCGACGTGAAGCCCCGCCCCGCTGGGATAGGGAAACATGTCCAGCACGTAGAACTTCGGTTTGCTCGCGTCGAAACCCGGCGCGCCCGGATTGGGCGCGCGGAACGTGCCGCGATCCTCCCAATAGCGCTGCCACTTCGTCTCGATCGCCGCGAAGTCGTATCGCCAGGTTTTACGTTCTTTGCTCTCTGCCGCCATCGCTGCTCCGTTGCAACCCATTCCCAACCTGAGTGCGCATCCATGACCCCTCTCTCCCGCCCTCGGGGCAGAGGATGGCGCGAGGGGGTCATAACTCAGTGTACCGAACCGCGCGACCCCAAGCCAATCGACAATCGACAATCGTCCATCGACAATTCCCTCATGTTCGTCCTGGGCTACAACACCAACGGATTCGCTCACCACCGGCTTGAGGATGCGCTGGCGATCCTCGCGGAGATCGGCTATCGAAGCGTGGCCGTCACCGTCGAACGTGACTTGCTCGACCCTCCCGATCCGCGTGCGGTGACCGACGCCGCCCGAAGGCTGAACGCCGCCTTGCGAACCACGGAGCTGCGCTGCACGATCGAGACCGGATCACGATTCATCCTTGATCCGCGCCGCAAACATCAGCCGACCCTGCTCAGCGCCGATCCGCCCGAGCGCCGCCGCCGCGTAGATTTCCTGGACGCCGCGATCGACCTCGCGGCCGAGGTCGGTGCGGAAAGCGTGTCACTCTGGTCCGGATCGCCCGACGACAACACAGACCGACCGGCGGCCCATGATCGCCTGATCGAATCGCTCGCCGGTCTGCTTGATCGTGCCCGACGCGCCGGCGTGCGCCTGGCCTTCGAACCAGAGCCGGGAATGGTCATCGACACCATGGAATCGTTCGCCGAGGTGCACGACGCCCTGAATCATCCGTCGCTGGGCCTGACCCTTGACGTCGGGCATGTCCATTGCCTTTCCGACGGCGACGTCGGCGAGCATGTCGATCGTTGGCGCGGAAAGCTCTGGAACGTCCACCTGGAGGACATGCGCCGCGGAATCCACGAACACCTGATGTTCGGCGACGGCGAGATGGACTTCGTTCCGGTCTTCCGCGCGTTGCGGTCGATCGACTATCATGGTCCCGTACACGTCGAGCTGTCGCGGCATGGCCACGACGCCGTGCGAACGGCTCGATGCGCGTACGAGTTTCTCCGGCCGTTCCTGTAGAGAGGTCGCCCATGACCGCCCCGCGGCTGATCCTGTTTTCGATCCCCGGATTGCGCACCAAGGACATCGACAAGCGCACCACGCCCACCCTGTTCGACTGGGCCAATCGCGGCGCGCTCGCCGAACTGACCCCAACCTTCCCATGCGTCACCTCATCCGTGCAGGCGAGCATGTGGACCGGCGTCGGGCCTGATCGACACGGCGTCATCGCCAACGGGTTCTACCACCGCGATCGCCGCGAGGTTGAGTTCTGGGTAGGGCGCAACGGCGTGATCGAAGCAGAACAGATCTGGCGCACCCTCGCGCGCGGCTCGGCGCGCCGAACCTCCGCCGCGTGGCACGCGCAGAACATCAAAGACGCCGACGCGGACTTCATCGTCACCCCCGAGCCGATCCACGAGCCCGACGGCACGACCACGCTCTGGTGCTATTCGAAGCCCGTCGGACTTTACCCACAACTGCTCGACAAGCTCGGCCACTTCCCCCTTCAACACTACTGGGGGCCGATGGCCAACATCGAATCCACCCGATGGATTCTCAAGGCCGCCGCCTGGCTCGATCAGCACCATCGACCGGCGTTTCACTGGGTGTACCTTCCGCACCTCGATTACGCCTCGCAGAAGTTCGGACCCGACAGCCCGCAGTCCCGTTCGGGCCTCAAGGAACTCGACGATGCCCTGACCGTTTTCCAAGCCCATCTTGACGACATGCCCGACGGATCGGAACCCATCGTTCTGGTCGTCGGCGAGTACGCCTTGACCGACGTGACCGGCGTGGTCTTTCCCAACCGCGTCCTCCGCGAGCACGGCCTGCTGGAGGTCATCGAACGAGACGGCGTCGAAAACCTCGACATGGGGAAGAGCCAGGCCTTTGCCATGGTGGACCATCAATTCGCCCACGTCTACGTTCAGCCGACGCTCCCTCCCGCGCAGCGACGATCCCTCGCGGCGCGCATCGTAGACGTGTTTCGCGGAGTGCCGGGAATGGCCGCCGTGTACGGCGAAGACGACCGCGCCTGTGTCGGACTCAACCACCCGCGAAGCGGAGAGGTCATTCTCCTCTGCGACGACGCGCACTGGTCGGCCTATTACTGGTGGTTCCACGATGACCTCGCACCACCCTTCGCCCGCACCGTGGACATTCACCGCAAGCCCGGCTACGACCCCGTGGAGTTGTTCTTCGATCCCCACACCAAGGGAATCCCCCTCGACACCAGCCTGGTGAAAGGTTCACACGGCGTCCCGGCGGAGGAGCCTCGCCACCGCACGGCCCTCATGTGCACGGCTCGCGGTGGACCAGTGCAGGACGGGAGCTTTCATGTGGACAGGGATGTCAAGCGAATCTGCCTGGAATTGCTCGGCGCGATCTAGTGGAATCCAAGGTGATTGTTATCCCGGCTGCATGATGCCGATCGCCACGCCCTCCGGATCGGCGAACATCGCGAAGTGACCCAAACCGGGGATGGCCGTCTTGGACACCAGGGCCTTGCCTCCGTGTTGCGTCACCTTCGACAACGTTGCGTCGATGTCCGGGACCGTGAAGTACACGTTGACGCACGCCCCCTGGGTGCTGCCCGGTCGGGCAAACATGCCTCCCGAGGGATCGTGCCCCGTCCGTACGATGGTGTAACCCGGCATCGCTTCATCGTCGAAGTGCCAATCGAAGACCTCGCCGTAGAACGCCTGACACCTCTTCGGATCGCCGGTCATGAACTCGAAATGGCACAACGGGTTGCTCATGGCGGCCTCGCTGAGTCCGGTAATGCGTTCGACGCGATCACGGTTCATCGGAGTCATCGGCTCACCCGGGCAAGTCGCTTAGCTGCGCCGCGCGAGTGCGTGGAGCAACGGTCAACAAGATACTACGCGCGATGTTATCGCCCGAGGGGGATGGCCGAGGCGTCGTCGAGGTCGTGATGCAGGCTGTCGAAAAAAGGCTTGTTGGCCCAACTGATCGGCGTGTCTTGGTCCATCAGCCTCCGCAGGCGGTCGAAACCAAGAGCCCCGTGGTGGAACCGCCAAACCGAATCCGTATTCTTAAACACCAAGGAGTTCGCTAATCGTTCGTCGAAGCGACGATCGTTTTTCCACGCCTCTGCCAGCGCGAATCGGACGTTGGCTAACTTGGGCCGCAAGGCTCCGCTCCGCTCAAGCGGCGCGACGACAAGCCTCTCCTCCTTCGCCGACGAGCCGACGCATTCGCCGACGGGAACCAGCGACAAGTCCAGGTGGGCGAAGTCCATGGGCGGAAAGCAGTAGGGCGCCGGTTCGGCCAACGTCCCCAACGGAGTAAGAATCCGCCCCGTCGCCTCGTCGCGCCGCAAGCAGTCGAAGAATTCAGCGATGTTGTTGCGTGAACCGCGGGCCTCGGAATCATCGACGAACCCCTGAAGATACGCGTATCCGTTGAGGCCGGACCAGAAGATCAAGAGTCCGGCCGTTATCCGGCGCAACACCTGCCACGGACGTCCCAGGCAGTACAACAACGTCGCCGTTCCCATCGCAAGGGCGGCGTTTATAAACACGCCGAACCGGCCGTACTCACCCGGCTTGCCCGCACCGATCAGCACGAACTGCACCAAGAACACCAGCGCCGGAACGACCAGCACCATAGTCGTTCTCGGCGCTCGCCGCAGACCTACTGCCAATCCGATCACCCCAAGCACCGCAATCGGCAGCGTCGCCCCCTCGGTCGTCAACTCCAGCACGCGAACGAATCCCTCGCCGATCCGGGCCATCTGATACATCGCAAACGAGTTCCCAAAGTTGCTCCGCAGCACGTCGCGATTGACGAAGACGTTGATGAGGACATAGGGATTGGTGATGAAGTACACGACCACCGCGACCGCGATTCCCTTGCCGGCGCGAATCACCCATGACCAATTCCCGCCCGCCGCTCCCTGCTTCCCCCGCAACCAGGCCACCAGCGGAATCAATACGACGATCGGCACGGATGACAACACCATCCCCACCGCCGCGCCGCAAGAGATGCACAATCCCCACCAACTGCGCGAACCTCGCGGGGCTGCTTGCGCCGGCGCATCCGCCTCCAGGCAGCGCATCGCGAACCACACGGCGATCAGCATCAACACCGCGCCGGGAAGATGCGGTTTGCCCTCGTGCGACATGCACACCACCACGGGCATGATCGCAAACATTATCCCCGCCGTCGCCCCTGCCCCGATCCCTCCGTCCTTGTCGCAGCGCCGTTTCGCATCCGGCGAGCGCCTTCGCCATTCTCCATTCCTCATTCTACCTTCCGCATTTCGCACTCCGTATTCGCGCGCCAGCCGCGTCGCTATGGCAAACACTACGACCACCCCGATTGCTCCCCATGCCGCGGCATACCATCGCGCCACGACGTAGAACTTCCCAAACTCGTCCGGGTTGTCGAGGTAGTAGACCAGTTCGCTTCGAACGTCGATCAACCCAAGGACGCCGCACAGTTTGATGAGCGCCCCGACGGGGTAGATGAACAGACCCCCATATTGATAGAGCCGCGGGTCGAGCTTCAGCTCCCCCGGCCTCATGCCGGCAAGCGCCATCATGGTGATCATTTCGTCCGGCTGATGGGTGTAGAGACGGTACCGCAGATAGATTCGCGCGACGTCCTCGTCGGTGGCCGTCAGAGACCGCTCCCCGTCACCCGCAGGCGCCAGCGGATCCACGTCCACGTCGGCTCCGACGACGGCCGCTTTGCCCGCATCCAACTTCTCCGTCGCGCCGGCGAGTTGATAGATTTTCTCCCCTGACCAGACCTCGCCTTGTCCAAACAAATACTTGTCAATCTTGCTGGTCGGAAGACCCCAAGTCATGCCCATGGATGACACGAGCACGAATGCGGACGCAGCCGCTCCGACGCCGAGCCAACGGCTTAGAGTCGATTTCTCGCGCATCTCGTGGCCATTGTTTTGATGCATGAGATCCGCCGCGCGCGTGCTATGGCGTCCGCTCAAACAACGTCGCTGCGCCCTGCCCCACGCCCACGCACATGGTCGCCAATCCGCGCTTTGCCCGGCGACGATTCATTTCGTGCAACAACGTCGTGGCGATTCGTGCCCCGCTGCAACCCAGCGGATGCCCCAGTGCAATCGCTCCGCCATTGACGTTCACCCGCGACGGGTCCATTCCCAATTCGCGAATGCAGGGGATCGACTGCGCCGCGAAGGCCTCGTTGAGTTCCACAAGGTCGATCTGCTCGATTTTCCAGCCCGCCCGCGCCAGCGCCTTCCGCGTTGCCGGAATCGGCCCCACCCCCATGCACGACGGATCGACTCCGGCCGTGGCCGAGGGTCCGACGATCGCGAGCACCGGCAACCCCAATCGCTCCGCGGTCTTCCTTTCCATCAGCAGCAACGCGGCCGCACCGTCATTGATCCCCGATGAATTCCCCGCGGTCACCGTTCCGTCCTTGGCGAACGCCGGCGGCAGCTTGGCCAGCTTCTCCATCGTGGTGTCCGATCGCGGATGCTCATCCAATGCCACCACGATCGGCGGGCCCTTTTTCTGCGGAATCTCCACCGGCACAATCTCGTCGCCGAACCGTCCCGCCTCCATCGCCGCCTTGCACTTCATCTGCGATTCATAGGCGAACCGGTCCTGCTCCTCGCGCGAAAGTTTATAGTTCCGGGCCACGTTCTCGGCCGTCTCGCCCATCGAATAGGGTGTGTATTTCGCGGCCAGCTTGGGATTGGTGAACCGCCACCCAATCGTGGTGTCAAAAATCTGCGCCTCGCGGCTGAAAGCCGCATCCGCCTTGGCAAGCACGAACGGCGCCCGCGACATGCTTTCCACGCCTCCGGCGATCATCACCTCGCCGTGATTCGCCTCGATCATCCGAGCCGCGACGTTGATGGCGTCCAGACTCGAGGCGCACAGGCGGTTGACCGTCGAACCGGGCACCGAATCCGGCAATCCCGCCAGCAGCGCCGCCATGCGCCCCAGGTTGCGATTGTCCTCGCCGGCTTGGTTGGCCGCCCCGAAGTACACGTCGTCGATGAACTTCGGATCGATCTTGGTACGTTCAATCAGCTTGGCCAGGACGTGGGCGGCCAAGTCGTCGGGCCGCACGGCGCTCAACGCTCCGCCATACCGCCCCACCGGCGTGCGAACCGCGTCCACGACCACCACCTGTCGAGCCATTTATCGTTTCTCCCACCTTCCAGAGCGTCGAATGGTGAAAGGCGAATGAGAAGCGGCCGCTTCCATTTCCATTCGACATTCCGCATTCCGCATTTCGCATACGCCGCTCATTTCGCCTCCGCGAACAATTTCGCCGCCTCATATCGCCCGTCGCCGACACTCGCGTTCAACGCCCGCAACGCCCCGCGCACGGTTCGAGGCCCGATCGCTTCCGCCCACGCCAGCGGTCCCTTCGGGTAGTTCGTCCCCTTGACCATCGCCACGTCGATGTCCTCGGCCGTCGCCACGTCCTCGTCGCGCGCGAAACCCGCTTCATTGATGATCGCCGCCAGGATGCGCGCCAGCACCAAACGCTCGGTGCTCATCGCCCCCAGCGCTCCCGATCGCTGACAAAATGCGGTCATCACGTCCGCGAGCTTGGGATCGACCGTGAAGCTGCGACGATCGACCGCGCAGGCCGGAATCCGCCGATCCTCGGCGTAGAGATAGAATCCTCGCCCGGTCTTTCGACCAAGATGCCCCGCGGCCGCAAGCTGCCGCTGAATCGGGTGCGGGGCGAATCGCGGATGTTTGTCCATCTGTTCCCATACGGACGTACTGACTGCGAGGTTCACGTCGACGCCGATGAGGTCCATCAACTCAAAGGGCCCCATGCGAAAACCCGCGTGGGTCCGCATCACCAGGTCGATCTCATCGACCCCGGCGACGCCCTCGCCGAGGAGCCGCAACGCCTCCAGATAGAACCCTCGCGCGACGCGATTGACGATGAATCCCGGAGTGTCCTTCGCCCGGACCGCGACCTTCCCCCACTCCTTGGCCGCGGCGAACGCGCGATCGAGGCCGGCGGCACTGCTCTGCCGCCCCGCGATCACTTCCACCAGCGGCATCAGCGGCGCGGGGTTGAAGAAGTGCATTCCGACGACTCGCGAGGGATCACGAACCGCCTCGGCGATCTTGGATACCGAGAGCGAGGACGTGTTCGTGGCCAACACCGCCGTGGGCGGCGTCGCCCGTTCCAACCCCTGAAAGACCCTTCGCTTGACGTCCAGGTTCTCGACGACGGCCTCGATGGCGATATCAACTTCTTGCAGCGTGTGGGATGCGACCGCTCGCCCCCATTCGATCAGAGGGTCGGGTTCGGCGGCTTCATCTTCAACTCCTCTCTCTCGTTCTCGGGGGAGAGGGCGGGGTGAGGGGGTATCCGCGAACTCAAGCGCTTCGACCCGCGGGCTGATTCGAGCGATGATCGCGTCGCGATCGCGGCCGCGGAGCTTTCCCTTTTCTACGGCGCGATCGAGGTTTTTTTGAATGCTCTCCACCCCGCGGCGAAGTACCTGCTCGTTGACGTCGAGCAGGTGGACGATGCACCCGTGGGTGGCGGCCACCTGGGCGATGCCCGCTCCCATCGTCCCCGCTCCGACAACGGCCACGGTTTTGGCTGACTGACCGGAACTCATGGCGCGATTCTATGGCTCGGTTCCGCGGGGGACAACGTTGGGGCGGCGGACCTTCGGAACGTGCTGGTCATGGCGATGCAAGCAGGCGGACGGCAGACGGCGTGCGCATGACGTTCGGCGCGGGCGGTCAACGGGCCGCTCCCTCGCGGTCGCGGTACGGATCGAAGCGACGGCGCGGGTTCGATGGGGCGATGGAATCGCGTTTTCGGAGCGGCTTTGCGGGAAAATTGGGTTCGTTTGGTAAAATTCTTGCGCGGGGCGGATGGGGAATGGCGAGTGCGAAATGGTGAATGCGGAATGCGGAATGACAAGAGAATGGACATGGTCGTTGGCCATCACCTCTCTGGGTGACCGCCGCGACGGAGGCAAGGCCGCTCGCCGCGTGGTGATCCCGTACAAATAACTTCGCGCGCGCTCGCTTGGGGGCATTGCAGAGCGCGCGCCCGCGCCAGGGCGGTGAGAAGTCGCACGCACCCCCTCACCCTCCACGGGTTCCGTCCGCCGATGGCGGACTCCACCCGTGGCTACATTCCTCGGCCCCTTACGGGGCCACAAAAGATCCCGCCGGAAGTGTCACGGACCCGGTCTGCCAGGCGGCTCGCGCCGTTTGACGGGGCGGCGTTGAATTGGGATATTGCGGACGATGCGCACCGTGCTCGGTCGCATCACGACCGCGCGACCCCAAGCCCGAACCGAGGCACTTTTGATGCTCCCGGCCCGTTCGGTCCATCCGGCGCGGTACCGGGTCGGACGGAATGTCGAAACCCAAGGTTCCTGATCCCTCTATTCGAAGCCGTGCCGGGGACGGTGGGCCTGCGCCCGAAACTCCACAAGCGCTAACGCCCATCCCCTTGCCGATTCCGTCGCACGAACTGACCTGCCCCGCGGCGTCGCCGGCCCGTCAGGTGGCCGACGTCTTCTGGACCTGGGACATCCCTTCCAACCGCACGACGTTCAGCGACGCTTGGCCAAGGCTGTTGGGCTACCAGGACGGGGAGTTCGATCCCGCAGCGCATCCGTGGGAGACCCTCGTTTGCGCCGAGGATCTTCCCGGCGTGATGGCGCGAATCGAAGCCCTCCTCGCGGGCGTCGAACCTTCCTACGCGGCGGAGTACCGCGTTCGCACGAAGTCGGGAGATTGGGTGTGGGTGCTGTCCGGCGGGTTCGTCGTGGAGCGGGACGAGTCGGGCAAGGCGATCCGCATGACCGGGTGCCTCTTTGACAACACCCGGACGAAGGAGCTGGAGGCCCGCGTGCGACGCCACGCCGCGTTGGTGACGCTCTTGCAGCGGGTCGCGGTGACGGCCAACGAATCGTCCGACGCGAGCGACGCGATGGTCGAGGCGTTGCGGGCGGTATGCGAGTATACGGGGTGGACGGCCGGGCACGTCTACGTTCTCGGCCCCGGCGACGACGAATTGGTCTCGGCCGGACTGTGGTGGGCCGAGGACGCGGAACGAATTCACCCGCTTCGGGAGGCCACGCGCTCGATGCGGTTTGGGCGCGGGATCGGCCTGCCGGGGCGGGTGTGGGCGACGGGGCGACCCGCATGGATTCCCGACGTGTCGCGGGAGGCGAATTTCTTTCGGGCCGACGCTTGCGGCGCCTGCGGGGTCCGAGCGATGTTCGGCGTCCCGGTCATCGCCGAGGGGGAAGTGGCCGCGGTGCTCGAGTTTTTCGCCGCCGACCCGATGGCTCCGGGCGATGAGCTGGTGCGGATGCTGGAGCAGGTCGGGCGACAGATCGGGCAGGTGATCGAGCGCGGCCATGCCGCTCGTCAACTGCGTGAAAGCGAGGCGAAGTTCCGGCGACATTTTCAAAACAACCCGGTTCCCATCTACGTCTGGCGGCGCGAGAGGGACGACTTCACCCTGGTGGACGCCAACGATGCGGCGCGATGTCTGACGAAGGGGCGCGTCGACTCGCTGTTTGGAACGCGGGCCGGCGTCCTGTTTGCCGACGATCCGCAGATTTGCCGGGAGCTGAACGCCTGCCTGCGAGACGGAAGCCCGATCCGCCGCGAAATGACCCACCGCATGCGCACCACGGGGGAGGAGAAGAGATTGGTGGTGCAGTTCGTCGCCATTCCGCCGAATCTGGTGATGGTGCACACCGAAGACATCACCGAGCGGCATCTTTCGCAAACGGCCCTGCGCGAGAGCGAGGAGCGATTTCGGGCAATCGTCGAGCACAGCCGGGACGGGATCTGCCTGTGCACGACGGACGCGGTCATTCGGTACGTCAGCCCGGTGGTGCGGGAGATAATGGGGTACGGGCCGGAAGAGCTTATGGATCGCGTCGGCTTTGATTTTGTTCATCCAGACGATCGAATCTTTTTTCGCGAACGTTTCGCCTGGGTAGCCGAGCGTCCCGGCGCCCACCTCCGGGTTGAAACTCGCGTCGTGCACCGTTGCGGGTCGGTCCGCTGGCTGGAGCTTACGCTCACCAACTTTCTGGAAACCCCGGGGGTTCAGGCGATCGTGGCCAACGTCTGGGACATCACGGATCGCAAGGAGTCGGGGCAACTTCTCCACGCCCAGCGTGAAATCCTCGAAGGGATCGGGCGCGGCCGGCCCAGGGAGGCGATTCTGGATCAGGTTTGCCGGTGCATCGAGGAACTGATTCCGGGTGCGCGATGCACGGTCCTGCGGGTGGACGAGCTTGAGACGGTGCTCCGGTTCACGTCGGGGCCCAGCATTCCGCCGAAGTTGGCCGGCTTCCTCGGCGCCTTGCCGATCGGTCCCGATATGGGTTCAGCCGGAGCAGCTGCCTTCACCGGCCAAATGCAGATCGTCGCCGACTCGAGCGTGGATCCGCGATGGGCGGCGTTTCGCCCATTGGCGGAAGAGTTCGACATCCGTTCCTGTACCGCAACGCCGGTTTTCGGCAGGGACGGAGGGGTGATCGGGACGTTCGGCATCCTGCGCCGCGAGCGCGGCGAACCTAGCGAGTTCCAGTTGCAGGCGTTGCAGACAGGTTCATATCTGATCGGCCTGGCGATGGAAGCGGCGCAATCGCGCGACCGTCAATGGCAGTTGGAAACCCAACTGGCCGAGGTGGGTCGGCGCACGGTGGTCGGGGAGTTGGCCGCCACGCTGGCCCATGAACTCAACCAGCCGTTGGCGGCGGTGATGAACTATGCGGAGGTACTTCGTCGCGGGCTTCAGGACAAGCGTGTCAACGTGGGGAAACTCGATCAGATTGCCGCGGAGATCATCCTGATGACCGACCGGGCGGGGCGTATCATCAGCCAGGCGAGGGCTTTGATGCGCAAGCAGCCTCCCCGCCGCGAGCGGTTGGACGTCCATCACTGCGTGGACCAGGTGTTGGAGTTGATCTCGACCGAGGCGCGGCTCCAGGGCGTGATCGTTCGCTGCGAGCTGGATCCGACGTTGCCGGCGGCGGACGGCGACGCCATCCAGGTCCAGCAGGTGCTGCTGAATCTCTTGCGGAATGCGGTCGAAGCCGTCCAGGAATCAGCCGCGTCCCAGCGCGTGGTTGTCGTCCGTACCGGCAAGAGTTCGAATGGATGGATCACGGTAGGCGTTGAGGACAGCGGTCCAGGTATCAAGCCCGAGGCCATCAGCCGGGTCTTTGAGCCTTTTTTCTCGACCAAGACGGGCGGACTGGGGATGGGGCTGACCATCAGCCGGTCGATCGTGGAGGCGCACAAGGGGCGATTTCGGGCGATCCCCAATACGCCGACGGGTACGGTCTTCGAGTTTACGCTGCCTATTGCATCGGAAAGCCCGAGGATTCCGGAAAAGCGTCCTCCCGGAGCATTGCGTGGGCCGGAAAGATAGCTAAGCTTCGCGGCGGGATGCTGGGGGTGCTGGAGAGACTTTGCGATGCAGGGCAGGGCGCCGACTCTCTTCGTGGTCGATGACGATCCGGACATGCGGGCTTCGCTGAGCGAACTGGCTCAGTCGGTCTCGCTTCCGGTTCGCACGTTTGGCAGCGCGCCGGAGTTTCTTGCGGCGTACGACAACGACCCCGGGTGCGTTCTGGCCGATCTCCGCATGCCGGGAATGACGGGATTGGAGATGCAAAGCCGCTTGCACGCCAGCGGCGCCGTCATTCCGCTCATTTTCATCACCGCCTACGGGGACGTCCGCACGGCCGTTCGCGCGATCAAGTTCGGGGCCATGGATTTTGTCGAGAAGCCGATCGCCGGCGCGGAGCTGCTGGAACTCATTCACGCGGCCATCCAGGCCGACGCGGCGGCTCGGAAATCACGACGGGTCAACGCGGACGTCGCGTCGCGGTTAGCC
>JBBTCJ010000114.1:0-16411 GCA_038043285.1 Planctomycetota bacterium
CCCGCGCGTCGCCAACCCCGCTCGGCGGATTACCCTCCGCGCTCATATTCCGCGAAGATAGGGGATCAACTCGCGACGCAACGCCGCCCGTGATGGGCTTTGACCGTCCTGGGCAGGTCGTCCTTGACGGTCGTACCGCTCAAACAGCGAGTTGTAGGCGAACGCCGAGAAATGCCCGGCGGCCTTCCTGGCCGTGCCAACCTGCGCCCGGACGGTCGATCCGTCCCGCTTATCGAACATGATCCCCGTGATCACCGGGACGTGCGGCTTCATGGCCGTCCATTCCGCCAGCCGCTGGCCGTACGAACCCAAGTCCTTCGCATAGTTCATCGGGAAGACCGCATCCACAAGTCCTTCCTTGATCCATTGTCGGGCGTCCTGGAAGTGTTTGCGCCTGGCGTCTTCGGGTGACGCCCCAACGGCCGTAGTCAGGGCTGCCCGAGGTTTCGTCTTGAGCATCATCTTCCGTACGTCGCGCATCACCTGAGTGACTGTGGCGGTGCGGAATCCGTCCCATTGCGCCGGGGCCTGTTCGGGCGATTTCCCGGTCACGCGTTTGAACATCGCCAGTGTTCGCGGATCGCGCGGGAAGTCGGGAACGGACGCTCCTTTCGGATAGGATTCGTTCCATTCGTTGGGGAACCGGATGTAGTCCATGTGAACGCCGTCGATCGGGTATTTGGATACGACTTCGTGCACGACGTCGACCAGGTATCGGCGGACTTCGGGGTAGGCCGGGTTCACACTGACGTACCAGCCGAGCGGCTGATAGCGTCCCGAGGCGTCGCGCCAGAACCACTCACGATGCGCGTTGTACAGCTGCCTTGGATCGGACGGGGGCTTGTCTCCGCGCCAGCCGGGGATCATGTTGACCCAGGCGTGGAGTTGCATTCCCCGCCGATGAGCCTCCTTGCAGGCCACGCCAAGCGGGTCGAATCCGGGGTCGCGCCCGCCGAACTCTTCCGCCCACGGTTCGATCCGCGAGCGGTACGCCGCCGTTCCGTTCCCGCGAACCTGAAACAAGACGGTGTTGAAGCCGGCGGACTTGCAGTTGTCGATGACCCGGGCGATATCCGCAGCCGATTTGTAGTCCCAGCGCGTCACCCAGATGGCCTTGACCGGCTTCTTCCCGTAGGCCCCTCCCAGCCCCCATCGCATTCCCTGACAACCTGGAAGGATGAGCAGGGATGCGGCCACGAACGCCCAGCGTGCCGCCCGAAGCTGCCCTCGCCTGAGCCACGGGCAAGCGAGTTCCCTTCTTCCCTCGCCTCCAAAACAGGCTCTACGACGCGGGATCGAGATCGTCGGCCGCGCGGTATCCTTAGTCGTGGGACGCAAGTTTGCCATGGAAGCCCTCCGTGGTTCGGTTGTCTTTTCCAACCTAGGGATTTTCGTCCTTCCGACTCGCCGGACTTGCCCGCTTTTGTCCACGGTCGGCGTGGCCGTCGATGACCCTCGCCATGCGCCCCCCGGCTTCCGCCAGAAGTGCTTCCGCTTCGAGTCGGGCCACCCCTCGAGCACGCATCACCAAGGCCGTCTTGACTTTTCCGCCGGCCTCGTTGAGCAGCAGCCCAGACGCCTCCCGCGTCAGTCCGGTCAGGGTCTGGACGATCCGCGTTCCTCGATCCACGAGCTTGGCGTTGGCCCGGGTGTTCACGTCCACCATCAGGTTTTGATAAACCTTTCCGATCTGCACCATGCTGATCGTGGTTACCATGTTCAACACCATTTTGGTGGCGGTTCCTGCCTTCATCCGCGTGCTTCCGGTGACCACCTCCGGCCCGGTCAGCACCCGGATGGAGACCTCAGCCTCGTCGGCAACCTGTTCCCGCGGCACGCACGCCAAGAAGATGGTTCCGGCGCCGCGTCGCCGGGCGGCCTTTAGGGCACCGTGCACAAACGGCGTAGTTCCGCCCGTAGCGATGGCAAAAACCACGTCATGCTCGCCAAGTTCGCGCTCCTCGATCGCGCGTTCGCCGTCTTCAGCCCGATCCTCCGCCCCTTCGACACTTCGAGTCAAGGCGTTCGATCCGCCGGCGATGACGCCCTGGACAAGCCCGGGGTCGGTGAGGAATGTGGGAGGGCACTCCGTGGCGTCCAACACGCCGAGTCGCCCGCTGGTCCCGGCCCCGACGTAGGTGAGCCGCCCGCCGGAATGCAATGCCGCCGACACCATCTCGATGGCCCGGCAGATTTCGCCGCGCGCCGCAGCCACCGCCTGTGCGATCGTCGCGTCCTCCCGATTGATAAGGTCAAACGCCTCGCCGATCGTCATGCGATCGAGAGTCATTGACCTGGGGTTGCGACGTTCCGTTGTTAGATGTCCGCGATCGTCCATGAGTGGCACGGCCTGCGTGAGGGCCGGCTCCACGATTCGAACTACCTCTGCCCCCCACCAGGCCGGGACCACAAGATCCAACCAACACCCGACCCCGCTCGCCTGGTCCGGTTGACAACCGCCCGATGGTTGGAGGGTCATCGTAGCCGCGTTGGCCGCGTGCGTGAACCGGCAGCCAAGCCGCGAGGGGTACCCGCGCCCGGCGAATGGTCAAGGCAGATGCGAGCACCTGTACTACCCATTAAAAGGCCCTGCGGGCGGTTCAGGTCGGGTTCTCAGGGCCGCAGGTTTCGGGTATGAATTATGCAGTCGTATCGGCGACGACGGGCGGAATCTGCTGCCGCTCGTCGGGCCAACCTTCGTCTGCGACGGAAGGTTCGGGTCGGGCTTGAGCGTGGCGTCGGGGGCCGGGGAGCTTCTGTCCCGGCAAACGTCGATGCCGCCGCGAACTCGCCAGCCCCCAGCAAATGAGATTCCCAGCAGGAAGGATCCATGTATGCTCCCGCCCTA
This sequence comes from Planctomycetota bacterium, assembly GCA_038043285.1. Taxonomy (GTDB): domain Bacteria; phylum Planctomycetota; class Phycisphaerae; order UBA1845; family UBA1845; genus JBBTCJ01. Next base: position 2,849 of record JBBTCJ010000114.1, read on the forward strand.
TACACCCGAACCGTACGTCGATTTTTCCCTCCCCGGTCCCCGCGACAAAATGTCGGCCGCACTGGAGCAGGTCCGCGGGCGGCTCAGAGGCAGCTACCCTCTTTGGATCGACGGTCAGCCGGTTCCGACGGCGGCGACCTTCACGTCCGTCAGCCCCGCCGACCCCGACCGCGTCGTTGGGATGATTTCCCAGGCCAACGCCGACCAGGCCAGGACGGCCATTCAAACCGCCGCCGAAGCCTACAAGACCTGGAGCCGGGTCGAACCCGACGCGCGAGCAAGAATCCTCCTCAAGGCGGCCGCCATCATGCGTCGCCGGGTTTATGAGCTGGCCGCGTGGCAGTGCTTCGAGGTAAGCAAAAGCTGGCTCGAAGCCTATGCCGACGTGTGCGAGGCGGTTGACTTCCTGGAGTTCTACGGGCGGGAGATGATGCGCCTCGGCGGTTCGCACCCCGTCACCCCCTACCCGGGCGAGGAGAACGAAGTTCGCTACGTCCCCCTTGGCGTCGGCGTCATCATACCGCCGTGGAACTTCCCGCTGGCGATTTGTACAGGCATGACCGGCGCCGCTCTGGTCACCGGCAACGCGGTGGTGCTCAAACCGGCGAGCACGGCGCCGGTCATCGCCGCCAAGCTCGTCGAGATCCTGCACGAAGCTGGGCTGCCAAAAAACGTCCTTAACTTCCTCCCCGGTCCGGGACGCTCTGTCGGGGATACGCTTGTAGGCCATCCGTTGACGCGGTTTATCGCCTTCACCGGATCGCGCGAGGTGGGCATCGGCATCTTCGACAAGGCCGCCAAGGTGCATCCCGGACAGATTTGGCTCAAGCGAAGCGTGCTTGAAATGGGCGGCAAGGACTGCATCGTCGTGGACGAAACCGCGGACGTGGAGGCTGCCGCGGAGGGCGTCGTCGCGGCGGCCTTCGGATTTCAGGGGCAAAAATGCTCAGCGTGCAGCCGGCTGATCGCGCACCAGGCGATCTACCCCGCGCTGCTCGACCGCGTCGTTGCCCGTTCGCGCGAGCTGACCATCGGTGACACCACCGAGGCGACCAACTTCCACCTGGGGGCGGTGATCGACAAGAACGCCTACGACAAGATCAACGAATACGTCCGCATCGGGAAAACCGAGGGGCGAGTCGCGCTGGCCGAGGGCAAGGTTCCGGCCAAGGGCTTCTTCATCCCGCCGACGATCATCGCCGATGTCGCTCCCAATGCCCGCATTTCGCAAGAGGAGATTTTCGGCCCGGTGCTTGCCGTCATCAGGGCGAAGAACTTTGACGAGGCCCTCGACGTGGCCAACGGCACGGAGTACGGCCTGACCGGCGCGCTCTACTCCCGCGATCGCCTGCGACTCGAGCGCGCGCGACGCGAGTTTCACGTCGGAAACCTTTATCTCAACCGCAAGTGCACCGGCGCGCTGGTGGACGTGCAGCCGTTCGGCGGATTCAACATGTCGGGGACCGACTCGAAGGCCGGCGGGCGCGACTATCTGCAGCTATTCCTTCAGGGCAAGTCGATCACCGAGCGCTGGTAAGGTTGGAGGCCTGACCAGAGCCGCGACGGCGAGGGGCGGGCGGATAGTCGATTGACGATTCAAGACGTTCCCCACCCTCGCTGCGCGAGGATGGGGCACCGAGCAGACCGCCTTGTGGTCGAACCTGGCCGAGGCAGGCACAGCCCCCTTGGGCTGCCGGGCAAGTCACCATGGTTGACAGGTTCCCGAACTCGACGACCATGGGCGACGTTCGGGCTGAATCCACGCGTTGTCGAGCGAGAATGGAGCGTTCCCATCATGTTGAAAGTGACCTTCCTTGTGACCGCCCTGTGCGGGATGTTGTGCGCCTGGTCGGATGAGGGCGGCGACAAGAAACCTGAAGCGACTGCGACGAGCGGGAAGTCGGTTTACGATCTCACCGTCAAGGACATTGCCGGCAAGGACATCCCGCTTGTCCAGTACAAAAGCAAGGTCTGCCTGATCGTCAACGTCGCCAGCCTCTGAGGGCTGACCGAGTCTTCGTACTCCGGTCTGGAGTCGATCTTTCAGAAGTACAAGAACCAGGGCTTCGCGGTGCTGGCCTTCCCGGCCAACAACTTCGGCAACCAGGAGCCGGGTTCCAACGACGAGATCAAGTCTTTCTGCCGCACGAAGAAGAAGGCTACGTTCGACCTCTTCGCGAAGGTTTCGGTGAAGGGCCAGGATCAGTGCCCACTGTATCAGTTTCTGACCAAACATCCGGACGCGAAGATCGCCGGCGACGTGCCCTGGAACTTCCAGAAGTACCTCGTGGGACGTGACGGGCAGGTGATCGCCAAATTCGGCCCCAAGATCGCGCCGACGGACACCACGATCACCGGCGCGATCGAAGAGGCTCTTGCGCAGAAGTAGCCCCGGCGTCGGCCACTCGGATGATCGGACCTGACCAGGACGCGCGTTTGGATTGCGTTTTCTCTTGGAACAGAGGTCGACGGTTCCCCATCTTGCCGGGGAAACCGGCTTATCGGAAAGGACGACTGAGGGATAACCCTTGCTTGCGCGGAGGTCATCGCCGTGGACATAGCGGTGTTTGAACTTCAATCGTACGCTCGTGTGGGCAGGTCGCCGGGGCTGAGCGCGCCGCACATCGGGCCGATGGGCGGACATCGTCCGGCGCATCCAGACAACACATGGACGTTCGATTCATCAATCCGTTCATTCAAGCCACGCGCCGAGTGTTCTCGCTCATGGCGGGCCTGGAGGTGTCGTCCGTCGGCATGCGGGCCGTCCAAGTGCTGCCGCACGACGGCTCGCTGGTCAATGCCGTCGTGGACCTCAGCGGCGATATCCGCGGCGCGGTCATCCTCCGCCTATCCAAAAGCGCGGTGCTGCCGATCGCCAGCGCATTTGCCCATTCCAGCGTCTCGTACGACGACGCCGTCGACGCCGTCGGCGAAGTGGCCAACATGATTACCGGCAACGCCAAACACCATTTGTACGGGCGATTCGCGTCGATGTCGCCGCCTCGCGTCCTGACCTGCGACTTGTCGCGCACCGATCTGGGCAAGCTTTCGCCGTGGCTGATTCTGGCCTTCAGTACCCACGTCGGCGAGTTCTACCTGTCGACTTCCTTCCATGACTCCACCGACACGCCCCGTTCACGATTCAACCGCGTTGCCTGTTGATCCGCCGCCGCGACGTAGTCGCCGTTGGAACGACCCTGCGTCAAGACATCATCGGCCTTTACGCGCGACGGTGATCCGACTAATCTCCCCGCCATCCGGCGTACAAGACCATGCCGCAGGGCACTGAGGAGTTCCGCCCGACTGGCTTCGCCAAGGGAGAAACCGGCTCATGTTCAACAAGCTCGACAAGCGCGTGCTTTCCTTGTTCGCAGCCGCACTCGTCGCCCTGGCGACCACGAGCGTTCGTGCGGGTGATCGACAAGAAGCCGAGAACCTCCCGCCGATCTACGACACGAAGGCCGACGGCGAGAAGCAGATCGCCGACGCGCTAACGGCCGCGAAGAGCGACGGCCGGCGCGTACTCCTTCAGTTCGGCGCCAACTGGTGCATCTGGTGCCATTGGTTGCACACCGTCCTGACCACCGATCCCAAGATCGCCAAAGTCGTCAAGGACGATTACCTGTTGGTGCTGATCGACATCGACGACGTCGACGGCAAACGGCACAACGACGCCATCGACGAGCGCTTTGGTCGACCCACCAAGAGCGGCGTGCCCGCCTGGATCGTTCTCAACGCCAATGGAAAGATGCTCGCGTCGGTGAACACGGAAGCGATGGAGAAGGGGAAGGGGTATGACAACGAGAAGGTTCTGGCGACGCTGAAACAATACGGCAAGGATCATCCCGCGGCGGAAGCGCACTTGGCCGCCGCCACCGCGGAAGCCAAGGCGCAGTCGAAGAATCTCTTGGTTTATTTTTCCGCGCCGTGGTGCGAATGGTGTAAGCGCCTCGACGCCTACTTTGCCCGACCGGAGGTGTCCAAGGCCTTGGCTTCTTCGTTTGCGATCGTCAGGCTCGATCTTGAGTTGAACCCGGGCGCGAGCGAGATCGCCGCGAAGTACGGCCGGGGCGAAAAGGACGGCCTGCCGTTCTTCCTGATCCTGGATGCGTCAGGCAAGCAAATGGCTGATTCTTTCGGCCCGAAGGGAAACTGCGGATTCCCAGTGGAGACCTTCGAGGTCGAGCACTTCATGTCGGTGTTGAAGACCACAGGCAAGTATCTTGACGCCGATAAGCTCCGAACGTTGGAAGGGTCGCTGAAAAGCGAGCCGTGAACCTGACCCGGTCTTGGGTCTTCCCTCGCCGCCGGAATCGTTGATGGCCTCAGTGATCCTCAGTACTTTCGCCTTCGAGAGCGTACGCGAGAAGCTCGCGGCCGGAGCGCCGTTGACGCTTGACGACGGCTTGCTTCTTTACCAATCGCCCGACATTCATTCGCTCGGCGAGTTGGCCAACTCCGTCCGCGAGGCGCTTCACGGCCGCAACGCCTATTTCAACGTCAACCGGCACATCAACTACACGAACTTCTGCGTGCTGCGCTGCAAGTTCTGTGCGTTCTACCGCCCCTATCCGACGGCCGCGCGATCCGCGGGCGTCAGCCCGCGCGGAGCCGAAGACTTCGATGAGGCCTTGTCGTCGGGGAGCACGGCGCTCCCCGTCTCTGACGCCTACGAACTCGACATCGACGAGATCGTCCGCCGGGCGAAAGCCGCCTACGCGTTGGGGGCAACGGAGGTGCACATCGTCGGCGGGCTGCATCCCAAACTGCCCTTCTCATACTACACCAACTTGTGCGCCGCGATTCGAAGTGCCTGTCCGCACCTGCACATCAAGGCCTTCACCGCCATTGAGATCATCCACTTCGCGCGAATCGCCAAACCGCGGCTTTCGATCGCTGAGGTACTGACCCGCCTTCGCGACGCCGGACTGGGAAGCCTCCCCGGTGGCGGAGCGGAAATCTTCGACGACCGCGTGCACGACGAAGCGTTCAAGAACAAGGTCGGCGAAGCGGAATGGTTCGACGTCCATCGCACGGCGCACGAACTCGGCATCTTCACCAACGCCACGATGCTCTACGGTCACGTCGAGACGCCGGCCGAACGTATTCGACACCTCATCAAGCTCCGCGAGCACCAGGCGGAAAGCCTCCGCACGCGCCCCGCCCAATTCAACTGCGTCATTCCCCTGTCGTTCATTCCCGACGGCAGCGCGTTGGCGAACCTTCCCGGACCGGACGGACTGGATGACCTGCGGACGCTGGCGTTGTCTCGTCTAATGTGCCCTAACATCCCGCACATCAAGGCTTTTTGGGTCATGCAGACGCCCAAGCTCGCCCAGGTGTCGCTCAACTGGGGCGTGGACGACATCGACGGAACGGTGGTCTACTACGACATCACCAAGCGCGAAGGCCGGGGCACGCACCAGGAACTGACCATTGATCGCCTCAAGCGGATGATCGTGGAGGCCGATTGTATTCCCGTGGAGCGCGACACCCTCTATCGCCGCGTCATCCGCCAGGGCGGAACCTGGCGGGTTGAGGGCGAAGCCTGGTCGGTGGCGTACGATGATTCGCCGCCGTCTTCGGCTCCGACGGGCACGGCGCGCGACGGGGACGTTTCACTCACGCTTGCGGAACATGGACAGCCTTCTTCCCTATCTCGGCGACCTGTACAAAGTTCTGCCTGAGCACCTGGCCGGAATCATTCTGGTTCTATGCTCGGTCCTCTGCGGGTTGATGCTTGGCGCCGAGCGTCAGGCCAAGCAGAAGGCGGCCGGGGCGAGAACGCTCACGCTCATTTGCGTCGGGAGCTGCTTGTTCACGCTGGCGTCCATCCTCATCGCCGGCGACGAGGCGGACCGCACCCGCATCACCGCCCAGGTGGTCACCGGCGTCGGCTTTCTCGGCGCCGGGGCGATTATCCGGCACCGCGGAACGGTGGTCGGCCTGACCACCGGAGCGACCATATGGACGGTGTCGGCGATCGGCGTTCTGGTCGGCGGGGGCTATGCGGCGGCAGGCATCGTGCTCACCGTTCTGGTGGTGGTCATGCTCGTCGCGGTACAATGGATGGAGCATCGCTTTTTTGAACGATGTCGCTTTGCCCACTGTCGCATCGTCTATCTTCCCGACCACGGCAAGACGCGGATTCGCGTCCTCCGGGTGCTCGACGAGTATCGCATTCCCGACGAGCACTGGGAGACGTCGCGCGCCGGAGATCGCGAAACGATCGAACTGACCTACTGCCACTTCCATCGGACGCATCGGGCGTTGCTGTTCGAGATCGCCGAGATCGCCGGGGTCATCGAAATGCACCGCGAACGCGCCCCACGTCAGGCGGGGTAGCCATCGCCTCGACGGACGCAGACCCCAAAGACCCGCGAAGCACCTCAGACGACAGCCGCCGGAAATGTCACGGGCCGCGGCCGCGCGGGTCAGGCGCAAGCGCCGGCGATCGACGGCAGGGATGCCGGGCGATACCTTGGGGCCCCGTGGAGCTACCGGTTCAACAGTGCGGACAGTCGCCGGGACGTACGGTCGCCGAAATACGCGCGATGGCCCTGGCGATCCAAGCAAACCTGGTCGTACTGCGCGTCGCCATCGAGCGGCGTCAGGGGGCGGACCACGCGCCATCGGGACCGACGATCCGCTCGCCAGGCATCGTGCGGGCATATCGCGAGACACTGGTCAACGGCCCGGAAATCAGAGGATTCAGCGATGCCGAGCTTCCGTTCCGCCTGCACGAGGCGTGGGGGCGGTTTTGCGTGATGCTCTGGCTTTTCGAGCAGGGTCATTGCGCCGACGGATTCGACTTCGCCGAGATGCCGACCGAGGCGGAGATGCGTTGTCGGTCGGCGCTGGAAGCCAAGCACGCCGAGCTTCATGCCGTGACCTGGCGGATTCGCTTCGCGCAGCGCGTTCGTCACGACCGGGCCTACGTGACCAGCTCCGGTTTCGCCGCCGATCGAAACCTCGCCGCGACGATTCCCGCCAGCGCATTCGGCAAGCCGATCGACCACTGCGACGATCACGAGTTGTTCCTCGCCGCCGGCGAGCACCTCGGCATGTTGGCGACGCTCCGGTGGGTCAGGGACGCATCCAGCGCGTGGGACGATCCCCGACTGATGGAAGTTGGCGAGGCGCCCTTCTCGACCGATTCCGGGGGGGCGCGCGAGGGAGAGGCCGCTGCGTTCTGAGCCGGGCGAGGTGTTTGCGCTTTCGCGAAACTCGGGTTGAGCGCGGTTCTTCGGTCGCCTCCGGTGACCGGAGAATGGCCGTCACCGTGCAGTCCGCCGGTGGGGCACGCTTCCACGTCCCCAAGACACAAGGCCGACGGTGGAGGTTTCAACACGCCCCGCGCAGGAACGTCCCCAACGTACGCAGCAGAATGATCATATCCAATTCGAAGGACATGTGCTTGAGGTAATAGAGGTCGAACTGCAGTTTTCGCTTCGCGTCAGCCACGGAGGAACCGTAGCGAAAGCTGATCTGGGCCCATCCGCTGATGCCCGGCTTGACGAGATGCCGCTCGTTGTAATACGGAAGCTCGGCGGCCAGCGTCTCGACGATGTCGGGTCGCTCCGGACGCGGGCCGACGATGGACATTTGCCCGACAAGAACGTTGTAGAGTTGGGGCAGTTCGTCGAGTCTTGATCGCCGCAGCCAGCGCCCCACCTTGGTGACCCGCGGATCATTCCGCGATGCCCAGATGCTGCGTCCGTTTTCAGCGTCGGTGCGCATGGTTCGGAACTTGTAGAGGCGGAAGACCTCGCCGTTCTGCCCGACTCGATCCTGGGAGTAGAACACCGGCCCGCGGTCGCCGAGCCTGACCACCAGGGCGATCAGCGGCCAGAACGGCCCGGTGACAATCAGTCCCACGGCGGCCACGAACAGGTCGAACACCCGCTTCAGGGTGGCTCGTTCGTCGCAGTGAACCTTCAGATCGGCAAAGAGGAACCAGTAGGGCGTGATCTCGTCGACAAGAATCTGCCCAGCCGCCTTCTCGTAGAAGATCGCTTCACTCGTGACCCGACATCCGGCTTGCAGCCCGGGAATGATCCAGTCCATCACCCTGGGCTCCCTTGCGGCGGAGGCGGACACCACAATGTCGCTGACATCCAGTTCATTCAGGCGATGCACCTGCTCGCGGATGGGTCCGACGTAGTGGCGATCGCCCTCCGAGTCCGCTTCGGCGTTGACGGCGGCCGCGTGACCCACGAGTCGGTATTCGCGCAGAAAGCCCTCCTCCTGCGCCCTGGAGAAGGATTCGAAGAGGTTTGGCGAACCGACGACCAACAGTCCGCGGCGGATCTTGTAGGTTGCCCAACAGGCGAGCAGGCGTATGCCGACGCCTCCGGTCACGAAGACCGTAAGTGCCAACCCGGCGACGCGGCGGCTGACCGTCGAATACATGATGACGTAGATGATTGCGTAGGCGAGCACGACCGAGAGCGATGCGGTCAATAGCATTCGCATCAGCGTTCGCGAGCGCGTGAGGACGGTTTCGCGTTCATACAAGCCGAAAACCAGGCTGGCGACGATGGTCACGAAGGCAAAGATCATCTCCGCCTGCCAAAGGGCCACGTGTGGAACTTCCAGGTTCGGGATGGGCGGAAAGACGATGTAGGCGGAGAAGACGGCGACCGTCAGGAACGCGAGATCAATCAACAACCAACTGGAAGGCGGCATTCCGGCCAACGCCCGTCCCGCCAGCCGAACGCATCGCTCGGTCCAGGGGGCGACCGACCCGCGAACGCGCACACGGGCCGGCACAAAGGGCGTGATGGAGAGGGTTGTCGGACCGGCTCCGGCGGTCACGGGCGCAGGCATGGGGGCTTTGCTCCTTGTGGACGTCTGGGGGTTCCATCGGATTCGGCGGTGGCGGGCTGAATTATCGGCACGGCCTCAACGGATCAATGCCCGATAACTCGTCCCCGTTGCATGAAGGCAAACCTCGGTTTTTGGACCAGTACGTCGCCCGCTCTCCCGATATCCGATGCGAGAACCCGAATTGACGACCATTCCAACGCATGGAGCGGGTTCTGTGGAGGGAGAGGGTACGTCGCCAATGGAAGTTCGCTTGTCGGTTGGTTCAGTCCGCGTCAGGTTGTGCTGCGCGATCGCGTACACGGCGTTCGCGCTCTGCGCCGGCTGCGCCGCCAAGAAGAAAAGGCAGGTCGAGGAGGAGTGGAAGCCAAGCCCGCGCGTGGAATGGAGCAACATCGGATCCTTCGCTCCAACCCTGGTGGTCAACGGGTTCCAGATTCTTCCCACGCGTCCGGCCCAGGGACTCTTTCCCGCGAATGTCGCGGTCTCGCGGGTGGCCATCGCCCCCGACGCGAAGGACGAAGCGCAGACGCCGAAGCCGCAGCTTTACGCGGACCCGCGTAACGAGTTTCTGCAATGGAACTCGGTCTTCGACGACCAGATGGCGGTGAGCGAGGTGTTCCCCATCGATCAGCGCGATCTGGGCGGCGGCGAGGCCGAGCCTGGTCAGATTCTGGCCGCGTTCCGGGCGCTGCACGCGAAAATGGCTCTGTTGTACGCGGTCAACGAGCTAGGGCCGCGGGAGACGGAGATGTTCGGGACGTTGTACGACACCGCGAGCGGCCAGCCCATTGCGGTCATTCATGCCCGGTCACAGTCCAAAGAGCTACCCGAGGACGAGAAGAACCCCGATGACCCGTACCATCTCTGGAAGACTGATTCACGGGCCTTGGTTCGCGCCAAGTTCGCGGAGTTTGCCCATCGCTGCGTGCGCGAGTTAATCGTGACCGATCAGCCGGCGGAGGTCGTGGCGCCGACGGGGTGGACCCCGGTGGGTCCGATCCGTCCGGTGGAGTGGCCGCCGCGGCAGCACGGCAAGGGCGGACGTTCATAACCCGTCGGGGGAACCCGGCGGACGCGCGCCTCCTCGATGACCACCGACCTCTCCATGCCCCGTCCACCCCGCTCGGACAACGTAGGTCAAGTCCTCCGTCGCACGCCGGAATTGCTTTCCGTCCTGATCGTTCTCTTCATCGCCCAAGCAGGTCTGGTGCCGCTGGACATCGGGGCGTCGGGACCGGGAACCGCCCTTACCAAAGTTTTCAGCGCCGAACCGGAGGTCGTGTCGTTTCCGGACATCGTAGCCAACCTCTTTCTCTTCGTTCCTTTCGGGGCGGTCCTGCACTGGACGTTGAGCCGCCGCAACGGGCGGGCTGGGTTTGCGCTCCTCACCACGGTCGGATGCGCCGCCGCGCTGAGCGGGACGATCGAATGGCTGCAAGCGTTTTCTCCGTCGAGGGTGTCGTCGGCCGTCGACCTTCTTTGCAATGTCCTTGGCGCCCTGATCGGAGTGGTGCTCGCGTGGGTCGCACGGGGAATCGTTCCGAAGCTGATCGGCGCTTTGCTTTGGGAGCTGCGTCAGCGCCCCGCCTCGGCGACGCTTCGAGCTTACTGCGGTCTTCTGGTGCTGTTTGCCGCGCTGCCGTTCTCGGTCTCCTACGACCGCGCCCGACTCAATCAGGCCTTCACGTCGGCGGTCTGGGTTCCCTTCGCGTCGGCGTCCGCGGATGAGCAACTGCTCCGGTCGGCTGCGACGAACGGCGAAGCATCGGTCAAGGCGCACCTCCTCTGGCAGGACATGAAGCGATGGTCGCGATGGGGAGCGGAGGCCGCGTCGTTCGCCCTGCTCGTCTGGCTTGCCTTTCCCATCTTCCGTTTCGAGTATCGCTTCAGTCCGCGCGGCGCGACGGCGTTGATCTGGTGGTTCTGTGGCGCCCTGGCCATCGCTCTGAGCCTCCTGCAATTCGCGATCGTCTCGCGCGGGCTGGACGTGACCGACATTCTCTTCCGATGGAGCGGGATCGGCCTGGGGTTGCTCACCCGGACCACTTATCTCCGTCGGCGCGACATGGAGGACGAGGCAGCCAGGGAGCGACGCGGGCTTCGCCTCGCCACGCTGGGAGGTTACGCGACGGCCGCGTTCATCATCTATAACGGGATCATTCCTCTGATCTTCGACGTGAGTGCGAGCCGCGCGGCCGCCGCTCTCCACTCCGACGCGTTCCTCCCGTTCCTGAGTTACTTCGTCACGCGGTTCGACGTCATGATCACGGACGTCGCGGAAAAGGTCGGCTCGTACGCCGTTCTGGCAGCGTTCATGGTCGCCGGCAACCCACGGCTGCGGCGATTTCCCGCGGCGGAACGGCTGATCTACGTCGTTCCGCGATGCGTGGTATTGTCCGCGGCGATCGAGGCCGTCCAAATGTTCAGCCCGGTTCGGATCACCAGCCTGACGGACCCGATCCTTGCGGCCGCGGGATGCACGTTGGGCGTGATTCTGCACGTGCACGCGGCGGCCCTGCGGGACTTCGCCGCGACGCACGAAATGCTGGGTCCGAACGAACAGCGCCCGACGACGGGCCAAGGTCGTCGCCCGAGCCTTTCTGATCGACTGCTCTCGACGCTGATGGATTCGTCGGAAACAGCCCCACAGGAACCCGCGTCGGCGACGCCGGAAGGGCTGCGTCCGACACCGTAGCGAGAACGCCTCGTAGTCCGGCTCACCTGAATCTTCGGTTTCGACGGCTCCGCTCCCTGACGATCGCGGCTCTGATCAAAGACGGTCGGCCGTTTGAACAGAGCCGCGAGGGTAAGCGAGCGGAGGTGGCCTGCGCAGAATCAGGTGTGTCGTCGCGCTAGGTAAACATGCGGAGTTGGCCGCGTTCGAGGGCGTACTTCTCCACCGGTTCTACGACGTTGATCGGGTAGTCGCCCGAAAAGCACGCGGTGCAGTATTGGTCACGCGGCATTTTGACGCACGACAACATCCCGTCCAGCGAGAGGTAGTGCAGGGAATCCACGCCGATGAACTTCCGGATTTCGTCCTCCGAGCGAGTGAACGCGATCAGCTCCTTCTGGTCCGGGAAGTCGATCCCGAAATAGCATGGATGTCGGATCGGCGGGCTGGCGACGCGCAGGTGAATCTCCTTCGCCCCGGCTTCACGAAGCGCGCCGATCTTTCCCCGGGTCGTCGTGCCTCGCACGACCGAGTCCTCGACGACCACGAGCCGTTGCCCTGCGACAGCCTCCTTGATCACCGCGAGTTTCATCTTCACGGCATGGTCGCGGCCCGATTGTGTGGGCATGATGAACGATCGACCGGTGAAGTAGCTGGTGGTGAAGGCCCTTCCAAAAGGTATTCCGCTTTCGCGGGCGTACCCCGTGGCGGCGCATTGCCCAGCGTTGGGAATGGCGACGACGAGGTCGGCCTGGACCGGGGCTTGCCGCGCCAACGCCCGGCCCATCGCCACACGGGCCATGTGCACATTGTCGCCAAAAACCACACTGGCGGGATCGGCAAAATAGATTTGCTCAAAGATGCAGGCCGCCCCCCGCCCGGACGCCTCGGCACCGAAGCGGCGACTCGCCCACCCTTCCTCGGTGATGGTCACGACCTCGCCAGGCTCGACATCACGGACATACTTCGCATCCACCAGGTCGAGGGCCTTCGTCTCCGATGCGACGATTGTCGCCCCGCATTTGGTGCGACCAAGGCACAGCGGGCGGAAACCCAGCGGATCGCGGACCGCCACCATGCGGTCCGGGAACAGCAGCAACAGCGAGTAGGCCCCTTGCAAGTGATTCAGAACATGGTTGAGCGGATTCTCCTTGGTCTGGTGCGAAGGCTTGGCCAGAAGATGAATGATGACCTCGGTGTCGCTGGTGGTCTGGAAAATGTGCCCGACGTCTTCGTAGCTCCGCCGCAGGAGTGCTGCGTTGATCAGGTTGCCGTTGTGGGCGATCGCCACCTGGCCGCCGGCGAACGAAAACAGCAGGGGCTGAGCGTTGGCGATGCTGCTCGAGCCGGTGGTTGAATATCGGCAGTGTCCGATCGCCACCCGCCCGCGAATACCACGAAGCGAATCCTCGGTGAACACCTCATTGACCAGCCCCAGACCCGCGTGGCGGAGGAGAACCTCACCGTTGGTCGAGACGATCCCCGCCGATTCCTGCCCTCGATGCTGCAACGCGTATAGCCCGAGGTGGGTGAGCTCGACCGCCTGCTCGTGCCCCCACACTCCGAACAAACCACAATGATGTCGTACCGATGGTCGATGCACGGGCGAAGGAAAGTCACTTTCCGTTTCCGGCGAAACCCATGAGGCCAGTCAAGGCAGGGTACAGGCCCGACCCGACTTCGTCAACCGCTCGACGGTGCGTGGATTGGGCGCCGTGAGCCGGCAAGACGTCCTAATATGACAGCGCCACCTTCGCTGGGCGACCGAGAATATGGTTCGAATTCGCTGTGTCCGATGCGTCAGAGCGCTGCGTCAGAGCACCGGGCGCAAGCCCGGTGACATATCCGCGGGCTGGCGCCCCGCGGCTCTGAACCAGATATAGCGCTGTAGTGCTAAGGAAGCCCAGCCGCCAGGCATCAACGCGGGCATACTTGATTGGCGGAGGTCACGCAACTGTCGTCCCACTCCGTCTCGCAACAGAACGGGTCATCCGGACAAACAAGCGCACAGCAGTCTCGGCTATTGCATCCTGCCGTCGGATGGGCGGTAAAGCAGTCAG
>JBBTCJ010000115.1:0-12485 GCA_038043285.1 Planctomycetota bacterium
CGACCTCGTGCTGGACGATCATGCGGTCGGTGTGGAGCAGGACGGCGAGCACGGTGCCGCCCATGAGGGTGGTTTTTCCGCCCTGGATGACGGCCCCGACCTGGGTGCGCATGTCGGCGAGGATGCCGTCGATGGGGGAGACGACGTCGGTTTCGCGAAGGCGTTTCTCGGCGTCGGCGAGGTTGGCCTTGGCGGCTTCGTAGGAGGCTTCGGCCTCGGCGACGGCGTTTTCGGCGAGCGGGACGGCGATTTTGGCTTTTTCGAGAGCGGCTTTGGCCTGATCGAGCTGGGCGGATTGCCTCTGGACCTCGGTGGTCCGTTGCAGAACTTCTTCCTCGTTGGTCTGATCGGGGGTAAGCGACTCGATCTTATTCTTGCGGTAGATGGCGTAATCCAGTTGGGGAACCAACTGGGCGACGGCGGCTTCGGCGCTTTTGAGGTCGGATCCGCGAGCGAGTTCGAGCCTCAGTTTGGCGGTCTCCAGTCGGGCCTTGGCAATGGCGAGGTCTTGGGTGGCGCGGTTGACGCTGCGCTGTTCCTCGTCGGGCTGCAGGCGGATGAGCATATTTCCGCGTTGGAGGCGGTCGCCGGGCTGCTTGGAGATTTCGAGGACTTCGCCGCTGGCCTCCGCTTTGATCTCGACGCGGAGCTGCGGCTGGACCTTGCCCGTGGCGTTGATCGGGAGGGTGAGGTCGCCGCGGGTGACACGATCGGTCTTGCCGGCCATGCCTTCCAATTTCAAGCGCAGGTTGGTGGTGGCGGCGTAATATCCGACGACGACCAGCAGGGCGACCAGAATGGCGATGAAGGCATTTTTCATGCGGCGACCGACGGGGGAGAGAACTCGAAGCCGAAGGTTTCGGCGACGGGTTGATTGACGATTCTGCCGCGTTCGACGTTGATTCCGGCGGCGAGGCCGGCGTTTTCCCGGCAGGCCTTGCGATAGCCGAGGTCGGCGAGTTTGACGGCGTAGGGGAGGGTGGCGTTGGTGAGGGCGAAGGTGGAGGTTCGTCCGACGGCGCCGGGCATGTTGGCGACGCCGTAGTGGACGACGTTATCGACGATGTAGGTGGGGGCGTCGTGGGTGGTGGGGCGGATGGTTTCGCAGCAGCCGCCCTGATCGACGCCGACGTCCACGATGACGGCGCCGTGCTGCATGTTAGCCAGGGCGTCGCGGGTGACGAGGACGGGGCAACGGGCGCCGGGGATCAGGACCGCGCCGATGACCAGGTCGGCGGTGCGCAGGAGCTTGTTGAGCGTCAAACGATCGCTGTAGACGGTGTGGACGTTGGCGGGCATGACGTCGTCGAGATAGCGGAGGCGGTCGATGTTGACGTCCATGATGGTGACGGTGGCTCCGAGTCCGGCGGCGACCTTGGCGGCGTTGGTTCCGACGACGCCGCCGCCGAGAATGAGGACGTGGGCGGGTTGGACGCCGGGCACGCCGCCGAGGAGGATGCCGCGGCCCATCATGGGGCGTTCGAGGTACTTGGCCCCCTCCTGGATGCTCATTTTTCCGGCGACTTCGCTCATGGGCGTCAGCAGCGGCAGCCGGCCGTTGCGGTCGGTGATGGTTTCATAGGCAATGGCGACGGACCCGGTGCGGACCACTCCTTCGGTGAGGGCCTTGTCCGCGGCGAAGTGGAAGTAGGTGAACATCACCTGTCCGTCCTTCATCATGCCGCGTTCGGGGGTCAGGGGTTCCTTGACTTTGACGATCATCTCGGAGCGGTTGAAGATTTCCGCGGCGGTGTCGACGATGGTCGCCCCGACCTCGGCATATTCGTCGTTGGAGATGCCGGAGCCGACGCCCGCGTCCACCTCGACGAGAACTTGATGTCCGCGTCGGACCAACTCGTCGACGCCGACGGGGGTCATGCTGACGCGGTACTCGTGGGTTTTGGTTTCCTTGGGGACGCCGACGATCATGGCCACGCTCGCTCCGAGAATTAAGCAGAAATCCAAGGCAACTATATCGGGCGAGGGAACACGACGCAAACGAAGCTTCATGCGGCGCAGGGGTTTCTCAATGCTAGTTGCCCCGGTCATTTGAACGGATCGCGGCACTGGCGGACAAGGCGCCAGCGGCACCAGGGTTGAGTGTGTGAACTTGTCTTGGAAGCTTCGGGGGTTGAGGCGACGCGCGGCGCAAGGGGGGAACGGCGCCGGCGGGCAGGTCATTCGAACTGAACCCACAGCGACTTGGCATGATCGGGATCGGCGGCGAAGTCGATGGGCAGGCGAGGTTGATCGACGATCTTGAATTTTCGCCCGGCCGCGCCTTGCTTGACGAGCTGACGCAATCCGGACTTGGGCATCTTGCGATAGTTGGAGGAGATCAACATCCGTCCGTCGGGGCGCAACGCGGCGGATGCGTCGGCCACGATCCGCGGGAGATCGGATATGACGGAGAACTTGTCGCCGGACTTTCGTCCGTGGGCGAAGCTGGGCGGGTCGAGCACGATGAGGTCGTAGGTCCATTCCTTGCGTCGGGCGCGCTGCAGGAACTCGAAGGCGTCGGCGCGAAAGAACTGGTGATCGGTCAAGTCGATTCGATTGAGTTCAAAGTTTGTTCTTCCCCAATCCAGATGGCGGGGCGAGATGTCGACGCTGGTAGTGGACTTGGCGCCGCCGACGGCGGCGGCGACGGAGAATCCGCAGGTGTAGGCGAAGAGGTTGAGTACGTCCTTGCCCGCGGACGCTTCGGCGACTCGCCGACGGTTGTCGCGCTGGTCGAGGAACAGCCCGACGGAGAAGCCGTCGAAGGGTCGCACGGCGAAGCGCAGGTTGTTCTCGCGGATTTCGATCTGTGCGGGAACGGGGCGTCCGAGGAAGGGGCGCGGGCTGCGATGGAGGTCATCGAGGCGGGAATCCGCCGCGGCGCGGTCCTTGACGAAGCGTTTGAGATAGAAGGCGGCGACGTGCAGGTGATCGGCATACCAGCGACAGAGGCGACGAAGCGCCGGCTCGTCGGTTTCCTCGCGGTGCATCTGCACGATGCCGACGTCGGCGTATTTTTCGACGGTCACGCCGCTGATTCCCTCGCCGCTTCCGGTGATCAGGCGGCAGGAGTCGAGTTGGCCGTCCGTCAGGAGGTCCAGACGGCGAACCAGGGCGGCGTGGGCGGCGCGGATGATCGACGGCCGGCCGTCCAAGGCGGAGGAGAAATCGTCGGGCGGATTACAACGGAGGCTGACGAACGCTTTCGAGGTCGGATCGCGGAACTCCATGCGGGAGAGGTGGAGACAGGTGTCCTCGTGGGTCGCGCGGTTCCAGGGAGCGTCGTGGACGCGGTCGCCCCAAAGGCGGAGATGGACGGCTCGGAGTTGGGCCCGCAGGGCGTGGGTGGTGGGGGCGTTGGTGCGGCAGCGGACCAGGGAGCGTTTTTCGCCCTGGGCGAGGAGCTGGACGGAGGTCCGGGCGGCGCCTGGCGAAGGCGTGGCGTCGGGCTTGCCGGTCGACCGGGCCGCGGGTCGGGCCGAGGGCCGGGGGGGCTTCGTTCGGGCTGCCCGTCGCCCGCCCGGTGCGTCATCGCGATCGCCGATGGCGAGGCGGGTGCGTCCCGCCCGTCCGATGACGACGGCGACGTAGTCCTGTTGGACGCGTCCCGCGCGCCAGGCGGCGCGCAAGGATTGCCAGGCTTCTTTGGTTTTGGCGAACAACAAGACGCCGGATTCGAATCGGCTGAGCCGGTTGACCGGATGAAGCACATCTCCGCCGCGGATGCGACCGAGGATTTCGACGAGGCCTTCGTCGAGGTTCTTGTCGGAGCGGCCGCCGACGTCGACGCCCGCGGGCTTGGATACGACGAGAAGCCGCTCGTCTTCCAGAAGGGTGGGAACCAGGATTTCGAGGAGTCGGCGAGGTTTCATGTTGGTGACGAGGATCCGAGGCGGCACGGTCTTTCGATGATTCGTCGGACCCGAAGAGGGCGCCGCGAGACCATTCTGGGAAGGTGTTTGAAAAGGCCGATCAGCGCTGCGAGCGTAAGCAAATGGTCCCCCGAACATTCGGGCGAAGGCGTGAAAAACCGCTCCCTTACGGTCGCGGCTCTGATCAAACAACGGCTGATCAAGCAACGACTGATCAAACAACGGCTGCTCAAACACATACTAACAAGCCCTGAGAAAAGAAAGCGTGTCGCGGTCCTTGACGACTCCGGGGAAGCGCAACAGGCGGTTGTGCATGGCTACGTAAACGCCCGGCGACGCCAGGCGGCAGGCGAGCAGGGCCTCGGTCAGGTTCTGCAGGGCGTCGGAGTCGCGGAACTCCCAGGGGCGCATGGCGCCGGTGAGGATCAAGGGAACCCTGGGATCGGGGAATTCGCGGCACAGCAGTTCGCCGGTGGCGGCCAAGGTGTCGGTTCCGTGGGCGATGACGACGGCGTCGGCCTGGTCCCGCTCGGTGCGAACGCAATCGGCGATGAGCTTTCGATCGGCGTTGGTCAGGTCGAGCGAGTCCTTGGAGAGGATGTGCCGGTAACGGAGTTTGAGGTCGGGGAGGCGAAGGGCGGCGACGATGCCCTCGATGACCGGTCGCTGGTTGTGCAAGGTGCCGTGGGCTTCGTCGAAGGTTTTGGCGATGGTTCCGCCGGTGGTGATGATGGTGACGCGAATGGGCGTCTCGTTGGCCATGGTCGAATCCGCAAGGGTCGCGCGTCGGGCCGTCGCCGGAGGCCCCTGGGCCTAGGTGATGCGCTTCTTCGCGCGGATCGTAGCGACGACGTTGCGCTGCGCCAAACGGCGCGTGAGCGCTTCCCCAAAAAAGGGAGAGTGATTATCGGAGCTGTGCGACCCGTGTGGCGCGGCGATGCGAATCCTCCGTCGTTGGGTTCAGGGAGCTATGGCGATGGCTGGTTCTGCGGACGGCGGCGTAGAAAGCGACATTGTTGGGCCGTAGAATGTTTATGGGGGCGGCGTCAGGTCGTTACGGGGCGGCGTTTTCCGCAATCGGTTCGGCGGCGGGGTAACGTAGACTTTAGAGTGCATCCGAGACCCCCCTCACCCGACCCTCTCCCCCAGTGACGGAGAGGGGTTCCAAGGTGCACTCTTGGAACGAGATGGGGTTTCGATCGCGGCGGGCGCGGCCTTCGGCGTGCACCGCCCGAAAGGACTGTCGATGGACTGGGAGCGTCAACGCGAGCTGTTTCCGATCACGCGGAACTACAACTTCCAGAACCATGCCGCGGTGTCGCCGATGTCGCGACGGGCGACGGACGCGGTTCGGAAGCTCCTGGAGGAATCGGAGAACAGTTCGTACGTGGAGGGGTCGCCGTACAAGCACGCGGAGCGCGTCCGTGCTCAACTCGCCAAGCTCATCAACGCCAACTCCGACGAGGTGACCTTCAGCAAGAACACCAGCGACGGGGTGAGCATGGTGGCCAACGGGATCAGTTGGAACAACGGGGACAACGTGGTGACGACGAACGTGGAGTTCCCGGCCAACATGTACCCCTGGCTGGCGCTTCGTCCGCGCGGGGTTCAGGTTCGGATGGTGTTCGAGGAGGAAGGGCGTATTCCGCTGGAGCGCATTTTCGAGTCGATCGACGGGAAGACTCGGGTGGTGGCGATCTCCTCGGTGGAATTTGCGAGCGGGTTTCGCACGGATTTGGCGGCCCTGGGGGCGTTCTGTCAGAGCAAGGGGGTGTTGTTGTTCGTGGACGGGGCCCAAACGCTGGGGGCGTTTCCGATTGACGTGCGGGCGATGAACATTGATTTCCTGGCCGCGGCAGGGCACAAGTGGCTCGCGGGTCCGGAAGGGCTGGGCGTGTTCTACGTGCGTCGCGAGCTGCAGGGGCACCTGCGTCCGACGAGCATCGGGTGGATGTCGATGAAGGAGCCGTTCAACTTCGACCGCTACCACTTTGAGTTCGCGGATTCGGCGCGACGGTACGACAGCGGGGGGTACAACCTGATGGGCGTCTATGCGCTGGGCGGAGCGCTGGAGCTGGTCGAGGAGATGGGGGTGGACAAGATCGCCAATCGGCTTCTGTTCTTGACCGATCGATTGGCGGCAGGCGTGCGTCGTCGCGGGTATCGGGTCATCAGTTCCCGCTCGCCGGGCGAGGGCAGCGGGGTACTCTCGTTTTTTTCCGACGTGCACGCGCCGGACCCGATTCGCCGTCACTTGCAGGGGGAGCACCGCATCGTGATCGCCGTCCGCGGCGGGCGATTGCGGGCCAGTCCCCACTATTACAACAGTGAGCGGGAGATCGATCAGCTCATCGAAGCCCTACCGAAGCATTAGAGTGCATTCGTAAACCCCCTCGCCCTACCCTTGTATCTTGCTCCCCGACCGCCGTGTCGGTCATGCCACCAGCCGGTAAGGCCATCGGACGTGGCGTTTCCCGGTGATGGCGTTATCGGGCAACCTGAGATCGCGCGCGTCCCCGCAGCCGCCGTTCAAACGCGGAGTGCGTCGCCCGATAAGACAAATCCAACTCGTCGGAAAGCGCATTGGCGCGGCCTGCCGATAGTTCCATTCGGAACGTGAGATGAGGGCGCCGCTGCGGTGGTTGCGCGGCGTGCATAAGGGTTTGCGCTGCATGGATATTTCAAGCCTTATCGGCGTCATCGTCGGTTGCGTGTGCATGGGGTTCGTGGCGTTCCATGCGTCGCACGGCCACTTGCAGATGTTCTTTTCGCTGGAAGGCGTGTTCACGGTCTTCGGCGGAAGCATCAGCGTGGTGTTCATGGCCATGCCGCTGAAGGGCGTGGTGTCCGTGGTCGGTTACATCAAGCGGTTCATGTTCCATCGTGGGGCGGATCCGGTGGACGTGATCAAGAAGGTCGTCGAGCTGAGCGAGAAGTCCCGCCGCGACGGGATTCTCGCCCTGGAGAACGAGATCAAGAACCTGAAGGATCCGTTCATGGTGTCGGCGTTGCGGATGGCCATCGACGGGCTTGACTCCGGCACGATCGAATCCACGCTGCGCATGGAGATTCTGGCCATGCAGGAACGGCACAAGGCGGGGAAGAAGTTCTTCGACCTGGTGAAACTGTACGGACCGGGATGGGGGCTGGTGGGGACGCTGGTGGGGCAGATCGGCATGTTCGGTCAGCTTGGCGGAAGCGTCGAGGCGATGGGCAAGATGCTGGCGTTGGCGGTGACGGCGACGATGTACGGGACGGTGCTGGCGAATGCGGTTGCGGGACCGATCGGCGACAAACTGGCGCTACGTTCGGCGGAGGAGATCATCAACCGGGAGCTGGTGCTACAGGGAGTGTTGTCCCTGCAGGCGGGGGATAACCCTCGGGTTACGCTGGATCGCCTGGCCGCTTTCCTCCCGTTGTCGCAGCGCGGCAGGGTCAAGCAGGCGGCGTAGCGGACGAGGTGGCGCAGGTGTCTGATTCGAAGGGACATGACGAGAAGAAGCATCACGGCGGCGGCCACGGCGGCGGCGGCGGCAGTCACGAGGAGCACGAAGGCGCTCCGGAGTGGCTCATCTCCTTTGCCGACAACGTCACCCTGATGATGGGCTTCTTCGTGATTCTTCTGGCGATGAACCTTAAACCTGTCGCGACGGGGGCGACGGGAGGCGAATCCAAGGATCCCGGCGCGGGAGCGGCGGCGGCGCCGGAGAACCTCGACCTGGCGATCGCGGTGCGGGAGGCCTTCCACAATCCGGTCGATCCATACTCCAACAACCCGATCGATCTTCCGCTGTTGCGGCGGATCCGGGAACGGGCGGGAGAGAGTCAGGCGGTGCGCGAGGGGCAGCCCGGTCTGGACCACGACGTTCGTTCGATCCGTCGCGGCGACCACTTCGGCCCGGCGGGGATGATCTCGTTTGCGCGGGACGAATCGACCTTGTCTTCGACCGGCCAGGCGGAAGTGGACCGCTTGTCGCAACATTACTCGGGCTACAACTTTCTCATCGAGGTTCGGGGGCACGTCAGTGCGGCGGAGGCGATGGGTCGAGGGGATTCAGGCATGGCGTTGGCGCACGACCGAGCCCGGGCGGTGGGTGAGGCGCTGGCGGAACGGGGCATGGGATGGAATCACCTGCGCCTGGTGGCGTGCGCGGACAACGAGCGGATGTCGGCGGTCAGTTACGACGAGATGGGGCATCAGCGGAACCAGCGGGTTGAGGTGGTGGTGACGGACATCGTTATGCGGAGCAAGTCGGTCGACGAGCAGGAGGCTCCCCCGCCGGTTTCCCCGGCGCCGTAGCGTCGGGGCTTGTCCCCGGCGAAATCTCGCGCTGCGTCCTGTGCGCCGCCCACAAGGGGCGACGCTCCAACGACTTCCGGAATTGGTACACATGCGATGAATAAGCCGGGCTAACCCCCATCTGGGGCCCACGTCATTGTCGGAAACCGTCGGGCGGGGAGAATCTCTTCCATTCCCGGTGCAAACGATCATAATGTTCAGTTCGGCCCGGTTGACGGGCCGCACCGTGGAAGACCGTTCGTGGACCGCTCCCCGGCAGGGTTGTTTTCAAGAAGCCATTGAAAGGAAAGAAATCATGTCCCGCCCCCGCGTTGCCGTCGGCTCTTTCGTTGTTTTGTTCGCCCTCGTTCCGGCGAGCGTCGTGTTCTGCGACGAGGGCATGTGGCTGTTTACGAATCCGCCGACGAAGTCGCTCAAGGAAAAGTACGATTTCGAGGCATCGGCGAAATGGTTGGAGCACGTTCAGCGATCCAGCGTCCGGTTCAACGACGGCGGGTCGGGTTCGTTCGTTTCGGCCGACGGACTGGTGATGACCAATCATCACGTCGGGTCGGGGGCGCTGGAGAAGCTCAGCACGCCGGACAAGAACCTGCTCAAGATCGGCTTCTACGCCAAGACCCAGGCGGAGGAGTTCAAGTGCGACGACACGGAGCTCAACGTTTTGTGGACCATCGAGGACGTCACCGAGCGGGTGAAGGGCGCGGCCACCCCGCAGATGAACCCCACGGAGACGAACACCGCCCAGCGGAAGATGCGGACGACGGTTGAAAAGGAGTGCGAGGACAAGAGCGGCTTGGACTGCCAGGTGGTCACGCTCTATCAAGGCGGGCGTTATCACCTGTATCAGTACAAGCGGTTCACCGACGTTCGGCTGGTGATGGCCCCGGAGCAGGACATCGCCTTTTTCGGCGGGGACACGGACAATTTTGAGTATCCGCGGTTCGATCTGGACATGTGTTTTTTCCGGGTGTACGAGAACGGCAAGCCGTACAAGCCTGAGCATTACCTGAAGTGGAGCAAGGAAGGCGTCAAGGAGGGGGATCTGACGTTCGTCTCGGGGCATCCGGGAAGGACGCAACGTCTGAACACGGTGGCGGATCTGAGCTTCATGCGCGACTACGCCCTTCCGGCGCGGATGCAGCAGGTGTGGCGGAGGGAGGTTCAGCTTCAGACGTTCTCCGGGCGCAGCAAGGAGTGGGAGCGGATTGCGTCGGGCGATTTGTTCGGGGTGCAGAACGGACGGAAGGCTTTGACCGGACGGCTGGCCGGACTGCACGACCCGAAGATCATGCAGAAGAAGATGGACGACGAGAAAGCGCTGCGCGCCAAGGTCGAAGCCAATCCGGACTTCAAGGGTCAATGGGGCGACGCCTGGGACCAGATCGCCAAGGCGCAAGAGGTCTACAAGCAGTTCTACCTGCGGCAGCAGGCGGACCCGCGGTCCGACTTGTTCGGCGCCGCCCGCACGCTGGTGCGCCTGGCCGACGAGAAGACCAAGCCCAACGAGGAGCGTTTGCGGGAGTACAACGAAGCGGCCCTCGATTCGCTGTACCTGCAACTTTATTCGCCGGCGCCGATCTATGACGACCTGGAGATCGACCGTCTGGCGAGCAGTCTATCGGCGATGGCGGAGCGATTGGATTTCGATGACCCGTACGTTCAGAAGGCGCTGGGCGGTCTGTCGCCGCGGGGGCGGGCGGAGCAGCTTGTGGCCGGCACGAAACTCAAAGACATCGAGTACCGCAAGCAGTTGGCCGAGGGCGGGACGGCGGGCATTGCTGCGTCCAAGGATCCGATGATTCGCCTGGCGGCGGAGTTGGATCCCGAAGCTCGAGCGCTGCGCAAGCGGTTCGAGGACGAGATTGAGGCGGCTCAGCGCGTGGGGTACGCCAAGATTGCCGCGGCGCGGTTTGCGATTCTCGGCGAGGACGTCTACCCCGACGCGACCTTCACGCTGCGTCTGGCGTTCGGTCCGGTGCAGGGCTACCGCGAGAACAACCAGTGGGTGGCCCCGCTATCCGACTTTGCCGGGTTGTACCAGCGGGCCGAGGAGCGCAAGGGACAGAAGGGGTTCGATCTTCCGCAGCGATGGATCGAGCGCAAGGACAAGCTGGATCTCAAAACCCCGTTCAACTTCATTTGCACCGCGGACATTATCGGCGGCAACAGCGGGAGTCCGGTGGTCGACAAGAAGGGGGAGGTCGTCGGTTTGATCTTCGACGGCAACATCCAAAGTCTGGTTCTCGACGTTGCCTATTCCGAGGAGCAGGCGCGCGCCGTTGCGGTGGACGTCCGTGCGATGATCGAAGCCCTGCGCAAGGTGTACGACGCGGGGGCGATGGCCGACGAACTGCTGCGGGGATGACCGGGCTTGTCGCGATCCCATGAAACAGCGTCACTGTGACTCGGGCGCTGCGGACGGCTGGCCCGCAGCGCCCGAGCGCTGACAGCAAGCTGCCCGTGGCGCCCGCGCGCCGCTAACTCCTGGGATTCGTATCAGGCCCAATCGCAGGGCGACGCCGCCGAAGGACGCCCCGGTCCTTTTCGCCGACCTCAGCAGCGCCCGCCAAGCGCGGCGCGGGTGGCCTGCATCGCCTGCTTGAGCGACTGCTCGTTTTCGATGGCGATGTAAAAGACGGCCTTCTTGCCGACGGCGGCGGCGGACGCGCCGCGAAGGTTGATGCCCTTGTCGGCGATGGCCTGGGCGAGCTTGGCGGCAAGTCCGGGTTTGTCCGGGCCTTCGATGCGCAGCGAGAACATGTTGGAGGCGGGCTGCAAGCCCGCGGCGACGGCGGCTTTCTTCTGCTTGGCGCCCTTGACCGGGGCCACGAAGACCCGCGAGGTCGAGTCGTCGACCTTGCGCGCGATCATGAACTCGAGGTTGGCCCCGACGCCGGACAACGGCTGCAATACGTTCGCCAACGTCCCCGGACGATTCGGAATGTCCGCCACCCACACTTCCGCTTTACTGACGTTGTAGGCCATGAGAGGTCTCCTGTGTTGGTTCTTCCTCGCCCCGGCGGGGGATAGCGTAGCACGGAATCAGGATCTGCTCCAGCCTCAGTGGTGGCACCAGCCCGTCCTTTTTTTCGCAACAACATTCAAGGTTGCTCGGAAGGGCAGGGCGGGGCGGACGGCGTTTAGGTATTCCCCATGCGCCGCTGCAGGAGCACGACCGTCAGCAGCCCCATTACCAGCAGGTCCCATTCGGAGACAAAAAGGAACCTGGCGATCTTCCTCTTCAGAGATCGTCACGCAGGACATAGAAGGCATCTTTGATGCGAATCTACCTTGACGCCCGTTGTCTGAACCGCCCACTTGACGATCAGTCGCAAGAACGCGTCCGCCTGGAAAGCGAGGCGGTCCGACTGATCATTGAATCGTGCGGAGCCGGCGCGAATCGCTGGGTGTGCAGTGACGCCATCGAGTTCGAGGTCCGTAGGAACCCGGACGGAACCCGGACTAGGAACATCGGTTGATCGTGCTCGCCGGGTTGTGCTTCGCTAAGGTAGCTTCTCAGGATGCTTCAAAAACCCGTGGACGGGTCGCTTCCGCAAGCAGGCTGAAAGCCTGCACTATAGTAGCCGGTGGCCAGCGCAGCGCCGCCACCGGATACAAGCCCCACCAAACATCGCGACCTTGAAAGGGTCGTCTCGCGTCTTACGTCCAGAGGAACCGGGGATCGAACGCAACCCCATACCGTTTGGCAAGCGTGACGAGTTCTTCTTCGAACGAAATGGTTTTGTGTCGCTCCTCTTGTCCGTGTATGTACTTCGTTAGGGTGCCGACCTGCGACTCTCCGATGGAAAACCCTCCGTAACCATCCTGCCAATGGAAATCGCTGAAGGATCTTCCTTTTGTCTTGATCCAGACTGAGGAATCTTTTTTCAACATCATCAGGAAATCACTGAGGGCGATGTTTTTAGACAGGCTGATGAGCAAATGAACATGGTTTTCGATTCCGCCGATGGCCAGGGCCGGCGTTTCATGATTGGTGCAGATGCCGCCAAGGTAGGCGTGCAATTCGGGTTCGATCGGGGGGGTGATGAGATTGCGACGGTCCTTGGTCGAGAAAACCACGTGAATGAGCAAGCGCGTCAGAGTTTGTGCCATGACGGCATTTTAACATCATTGCACGCGATGGAAGTAGCCGACCCTTTCAGGGTCGAATGATTGTAATGTGGCCGGTTTCCGTGGGCGGCGCTGCGCTTGCCCACGGCTACTGTAGTCCAGCCTTTCAGGCTGCATGTTGGGGCCACGAATGATTGTAATGTGGCCGGTTTCCGTGGGCGGCGCTGCGCTTGCCCACGGCT
>JBBTCJ010000115.1:12585-18744 GCA_038043285.1 Planctomycetota bacterium
AGCCTTTCAGGCTGCATGTTGGGGCCACGAATGATTGTAATGTGGCCGGTTTCCGCGGGCGGCGCTGCGCTGGCCCACGGCTACTGTAGTCCAGCCTTTCAGGCTGAATGTTGGGTGCCATCAGCAGGTTGCCGTTGGGCTTGCACGCCATGGACACGGGAGAAGCGGTCTGATGCAGGAAGCTGCTGATGACCTGTCCGGTCAAGCGGTCAAGCTTGCAAATCGAGTTCTGATCTGCGACGTAAAGGAATCCATCGGGGCAAATATCGGCAGCAATCGGGGTCGGCTCAAGCTACCTTCGCGCAGACTTTCTTGGCCGCGTCGGTGAGGTCGGCGGCGGGGATGAGTTGCGGGATGGAGGCGTCCTGGAGAATCTTGCGGGCGCGTTCGACGTTGGTTCCTTCCAGGCGGACGACGACGGGAACCTTGAAGCCCACTTCCTTGGCCGCGGCGACGAGGGCCTCGGCGATGGTGTCGCACTTGGCGATGCCGCCGAAGATGTTGACCAGCACGCCCTTGACGTTGGGATCGGCGAGAATGATGCGGAAGGCTTCGACGGCGCCTTCCTTTGAGACTGATCCGCCGACGTCGAGGAAGTTGGCGGGCATGCCGCCGTGGAGCTTGATGATGTCCATGGTGGCCATCGCCAAGCCCGCACCGTTGACCAGGCAGCCGATGTTGCCGTCGAGGGCGATGTAGGAGAGGTTGTGCTCGTGGGCCCGAAGCTCCATCGGATTCTCCTCCGAGGGATCGAACATTTCCTGCAATCGCTGGTGGCGGAACGTTGCGTTGTCGTCGAAGTTCATCTTGGCGTCGATGGCCAGAATCTGTCCCGACTTGGTACGGACCAGCGGGTTGATCTCCGCCAGGGAGCAATCGTATTTGTAGAAAACGTCGACCAGGCCGCGAAGGACTTTCTTGGCAGCCGCGAGCTGCTCCTTGTCCTTCAAGCCCAGGGCGGAGGCGAGTTGGGCGCATTGAAAACCCGTCAGACCCAGGTGCGGGTGCAGCCAGCGCTTGACTATGGCGCCGGGGTTTCGGTGGGCCACCTCTTCGATCTCCACGCCGCCCTCGCGCGAGACCATGACCACGGGGCAGCGCTTGGCGCGATCGACGACCACGGCGGCGTAGTACTCGGTGTCGATGTCCACGGCCGCCGCGATCAGCAGCTTCTTGACCGCGATGCCTTGCGGACCGGTCTGCGGCGAAACCATGCGGTTGGTGAGCATGAACTTGGCGGCGTCGCGGACCTGTTCGGCGGAGTCGCAGAGCTTGACGAAGCCGGCCTTGCCGCGCCCGCCGGCGAAGACCTGGGCCTTCACCACGACTTTGCCGCCGATGGCATTGTAGGCTGACGTCGCCTGCTCGAGGTTCTCCACGACCTGCGAGGCGGGGACGGGTACGCCGGCCTCGGCCAGCAACTGTCTTGCCTGATATTCATGCACTTTCATTGGGACCGTTTCTCCGTTGAGGAGGCTCTCCGGGCTTTGCTCGGATGGCCGAAGGTTAGGCGTGCTGCGAGCCGTCCACGCGCCGACCGGGCGCATCTTCCGAGTCGCGCGTGCGGCTGTCAAACGAGCGTCACGCTAAATAGGATCGCTCAATAGGGAGACTGATTTCGTCTGCCCTCCGGGCGAAAAGCCATCTCCGTTGGAATGACCCGCGGACTTCCCGCCCGGTCGGTCCTCCACCCATCCCTGCACGATGGATGGGGGACCAACGAGGGAGAGGGTTGGGGTGAGGGTCGAATACGCAAGAATCACCACTCGCCCAACTTCTCCCCTCAAGGGCAGGGGGTTTCAGGCACATCCTAGAGATCGAAGCTCTTTCGCCGCTCCTCGCGTTCCTTGCGATGGGCCTCGAGAAACTCCGGCGTGGCGATGCTTTGGTCCGGGGGCGGCGGGTGACGGCGCAAGGTCTTGGCGCTTTCGCGGGCAAGCGCGAACAGCACGATCATCGCCGTCAAGGGAATCGCCAGGACGACGCACGCCAGCCAGGCTTGGTGAAACAGTGGCGCAACAAGAAGTGCGGCGTACACGGCGGCGAGCGTTCCACTAAAGGCCAGCGCCACCTTGCCGGACTCGCGGCGTTCTCCCTGCAAGCCGACGCCGACGGCCGCCAGCGCCAACCCGCCGACGAACGTCGCAAACATTGCGAGTGTGGTCCGCGTGAGAGCAGGCTCAGCCGACGAATCACTCGTGGCGCTCGGCATCGGACCGGCCGGGGCTGTGACCGCCCAGACGGCACACGCGGCCAGGATCAACGCGACCCCAACGCCCTGGTAGACGAGTCCGCTTCCCACGACGAACGCGCGAGGGTTCGGCGGAGTTGTTTCGGACGGATCGGCCCGCGAGGCGCCGTCGTCCTTGGATGAGTTGTTCGGGTTGTGCGCCACGGTTGATAACTACCTATGCCATTCCCAGTATTGTGGTGCTGATCCGACGTTCTCAGGGGGTTGGTTTTTCGCTACGAGACATCCGCGCGGGCTGACCCTGACACCAGTTCCGACGTCAGTCACAGGCGAGCCGAGCAGCCCGCGGCTCGCACAATCGGCAACTTCCCACGGGAACCGGTATGCCACCGTGCGTTGATGGCGACGCCCGTGACTCCTTACCCCGCCTTTTCTCCGACCGGGGAGAGGGGTTCATGGGCGATGCGGCCGGCGCCGGCGCGATAGGCCGTGCCGCGCCATACCGTGGTGGTCGCGCCCGCGGTTTTCAACGTCGCATTGAACAATATCCCCAGGACGATCGACGCCGCGGGGAAATAGCCCAGCGACCACCACCGCCCAAACCCCGTGACGGCGTATGCCCGCCCGATCGTCCACTGCATCAGCAGGACGGAACACCCCCAGACGGCAAGGTTCGCCACGTCGAGCCGGTGCGGCGCGAGCACGCCGTCGGATCCGCCGGCGAGGTGGATCGCGGCGGCGCCGAGGAGTCCGATCCAAGGTCCCATCGAGAACACCAGGACGAGGGCGGCGGCGGTCAGCGTTCGCCGCGAAGTTCCGAGTGATCCGGTGAAGATCCGGCTCCATCCGCGCCACGCGGCAACGAAACTGGGGTACATTCGCGTTCGGCAAAGACCCTGGTTTTCGACGACCCGCAGCCGCCAACCGCCGCGCTTGGTCAACCGGGCGAGTTGGATGTCCTCGTTCATCGCGCCGCGGACGGCTTCGTGACCGCCGATGGCGCGGTGCGTCTCGCGGCGGATGAGCATGAATGCCCCGTTGGCGTAGGCCCGCGACGATCGGTCATCGTTCACCTGGGTCGGTTGGAACCAGAACATCAGCGCCAGCGCGCACACCGGCTGAATCATCCGTTCGCACCAGGTTGGCGCGTCGAGCATCGGGATCATGGTGAGGAAGTCCGCCTGGGCTTTGACCGCGGCGGCGACGGCGATGGACACGGCGCGAGGTGAATCAAACCGACAGTCGGCGTCGGTGAACAGCAGCCATTCGCCGGTCGCGTGGGCGACGCCCAGGTGCATGGCGTGGGGCTTCCCGAACCAGCCCTCCGGCAAACGCTCGACCGTCAACACGCGCAGACGGGCATCGCCTCCCTCCGCGAGTTTTCCGAGGACCGCAGGCGTGTCGTCGGTGCTGCGATCGTCAACGACGATGAGTTGCAGATGCGGATAGTCCTGGGCGAGCAGATCAGCCACACAAGCGGCGATGTGGTGTTCCTCGTTACGGGCCGCGACGATCACCGACACACTCGGCGGCGGCGTCGGAAGCGGCGTGGAGGAGTGGACATCGAGCACTTCGCGGCGGGCGAGGATCGGCCCCAGGGCAATGAACCGAACCACCCAGACCAGGGCGACGATTCCCCCCAGCAGCGTCGAGCACCAAAGGAACATGGATACAATTTCGCTCCGTGACAACGCCGCACCCACGAACGGAGGTCGGACGACGCCGCGAGGTCACTCTAGCGACAGGGGGGAGCGATTGCCAATTGCCAATTGAACCGCCCCTGGGCGTTTGATCAGAGCCACGTCCCTGAGGGAACAGTTGCCTTCGGGTGCGATGAACGCCGCGCGTGCCCGAAGAGGGAGGGCCGGAATGGCCGAATCCGCACGCTGAGTACGCTGGCCCGTAAATGCGGTAGGGAATTGATCCAATGGGCGTGCTCTAGAGCACTCCCCCGCGGGGCGGTGACGTTCCATTCCCAGGCTGGCACTGTTCAAGAGCAGTGGCACACGGTGAATCCAGCACCGCTTGAATGGGGCGTTGTACTGGGGATTCCGTCACGGCTCACCGACTGACGATGGCTTCACCGACAATTTCGCTTGACAGGCGTCTTGATGGCCGATAGGTTAAGAAGTCGGCCACGGTGCTGCCAGCCACGGTGCGCAACTCTCTCGCAAGGAGCAATTCAATGAACCGAACGTTTGGCATTGCTGCATTGGCGATGAGTGCGGTGTGCGTCGCGCAGGATTGGAGTTCGACCGCGCAACTTCAGCGGCTGAAAGAGTTGCAAGCCGCTTCCCGCCAAGGCGCGGCTCCAGTGGGGGCACCGCTTCCGGCTGGGCGATCGGCCGACCTTATTGAGATTCAACGGGCTCAATCACTTGCAGCCGCCAATGCGAACATCTTTCCCCCTCCGGACATGCGTTTCCCGTATGTCGGTGAGGGCAGCGTCAGCGTGCTCGATGACGGAACCTTGGTCCTTGAGGTCTTGGGCGGCGAGGTGCTGGAGGTGGCGTCCGGTGAGCAAGCGGCTGTACCTCCCGCAACGATGGCATTCCATTTAGAGAAAGAAGGATTGAAGATCATCGACGACAAGGGGAGGGTTTTCCTGGATCGCCACGGGGTTGAAGCTCGGCTTCGAGGGGTTTCACCAGACGAACGGAACGTCACCCTGTTCCCGAGCGAGGTCTCAACTACCGGAGAAGACGTCGGTCCACCGCGTACGCTGCTTTTCCTTTCCGGCTCCATGTCACTTGCTTTTGACGAAGGCTCCAATCGACTGAGCGTTGAAATCACGGACGCGGAAAGCCGACGCAGCTTGAACCTGACGGCCCGCGTGGGACTCGCGGAGCCGCCGGAATACGGGACGCCGGGACCTGATCCGAATGAGATCGTTCTGCAACCTGTCGTCTCGACTTCCGGTTGCAGTGCGTGCTGCGGGTCCACGGGTCAGTTTTGCTGCTCTATCAACTGCCCCTTGTATTGCTCGGCGGGATGCAGCGGAGACACCCCGTTTTGCAGTTGTAGGAGCTCGAAGCCGAAATAGTGGCACTCCTGCCCGCGCGGCCGGGAACAGCCCCAGACGTTATCGATGCGGCGTCAGAATCCGTTCGTATCGCGGATCGAGGGAGGCGGCGCGGCGGAGGTGTTGCTCGGCCTCGTCGAAGCGGTTGAAGGCGGCCAGGACTCGGCCAAGGTTGAAGTGGGCGGCCGGGTGGTTGGGATCAAGCGCCAGAGCCTTAGAGAAATTCACTTCCGCATCGGCGAGTCGATGAAGCTGGAGCAAGGCCGAACCGAGGTTGTTGTAAAGGTCTGCGTCGTCGGGCAGGGTGCGCGTCGCCTGCTGCAGGTAGGTGACGGCTTCGTCCAATCGACCGACGTGCAGCAGGAGCGTGCCGAGGTTGTAGGTCGCTCCGCCGAGCGATTCGTCGAGTTGAAGGGCCTCCTTCAGTTCGGCGATGGCTTCGTCGAAGCGACCTAGTTCCGCGAGAGCGCTG
Source organism: Planctomycetota bacterium (assembly GCA_038043285.1). Taxonomy (GTDB): domain Bacteria; phylum Planctomycetota; class Phycisphaerae; order UBA1845; family UBA1845; genus JBBTCJ01. Next base: position 18,271 of record JBBTCJ010000115.1, read on the forward strand.
CCGAGGTCGGCGCGGGCGCTGGCGCGTCGTGGGTCGAGTTGCACGACAGTGGCGAGTTCGGCGGCCGCGGCGGGGAAATCTCGCAGGTTCGTGGCGCGCTTCGCCCGCGCCTTGGCGACGGTCATGTGGATGGCCGCGTCGTCGGGATGCCGGGAGAGATAGCGCCCGGCGTAGATGGTGAGATCTTCTTGACGCTCCAGCAAGGCGGCCGTCGTCACCAGGCTCCGCTCGACGCGTTCGTTGGCGAACAACCCCCAACGATCGGCGGTCAATAGGTGGTGATGGGCGATTGCCGCCAGGCGCATCCGCTGTGATGCGGCGGCGGCGATAGCGGATGCGGTGGACGGCTCATCCGCCTCCGGGATTCGATCGGTCGGTCTGACGTCCGTGTCTGGTGTGCGGTTGGGCCGCTCCCTTACGGTCGCGGTACGGATTGAAGGAGAAGCCACTTCCGCTCCCTCACGGTCGCGGCTC
>JBBTCJ010000115.1:18844-26682 GCA_038043285.1 Planctomycetota bacterium
GGTCGCGGTACGGATTGAAGGAGAAGCCACTTCCGCTCCCTCACGGTCGCGGCTCCGATCAAGCGACACGTCCTTCGCGCGGGTGGTCGCGGTGCGGACCGGGTCGCTGAGCGCGAGTGCGCCGCGCAGGCCGTGGTATTCGTGGTAGCGAACGAAGGCACTGTGGGCGACGAGCGCGGACGTCAGCGCCATCACGCCGGCGTAGGCCATGCCGGCCTTCGAGAGGCGACCGGAACGTTTCAGGACGATCTTGGAGAAGCGAACTTCACCGCGATTTGCGAGTCGGAGCCAGAGGACCACGGAGTAGGCGATCATTACTCCCAGTCCCAGCGACAGCAGGAACGGAATCCGGCTGTACAGGCCACGGAACGAAAGCAGCACCACGAGGAACACAATCGCGCCGAGAAGCTCCTCGCCGATCGAGAATTCGTAAGGTAGTCCGAATCTTCCACCGCTTCGATCGGAGGTGAACAAGGCCGGCTTCGCCCAGCCGAAGTGCAGCGCCTCCTGCGGGCAGACTGAGGCGCAGTCGAGGCACTTCATGCAGGCGGGGTTGACGATCATGCCGTGCTGCTTGACTTCTTCGTGGACGCGGACGCCGCTGGTGCAGGTTTCGGTGCATCGGCCGCACTGCTTGCATTGATCCGAGACGAGAATGCGGCCCGGCGAGAATCGGTCGGCGAGGGCGAAGATTGCCCCATAGGGACAGACATAGGTGCAAAAGGTCCGCGAGCCGAGCACATAGACCATGAGAAACCCGCAGACCAGAAAGGTCAGGGCGATGATCCACGGACCGGGGAGGTTGCGCCAGAAGTTGCTGGTGACAAACGACGCCCACCTCTCGCGGTCGGTGGCGAAGTAGAACGTCGGAAAGGAACGACTCTCCCAGGCGCGAAGCACCTGAGGCCAAACGAACATGTACAGGGCCGTCAGCGGCGGAACCCACAGCAGCAGGCGCGAGCGGATGGGCTTGGCCTGGAGGCCGATTTTTCGCAGCAACCACGCGCAGGCCTCCTGAAGCACCATGATGTGGCAGGCCCAGGAGCAGAAAAAGCGACCGAAGATCAACGTGCCGAGCACCAGCAGGCACATGAACAGAAAGCCCGCGGTGACGATGCCCAGTTCGAGGGTGTACATGACCTCATTGAGTTCGAGCGGAGCGAGCGTTTGCCCGGTCAGCTTCCAATGGGCGATGTGAACCGCGAAGGCGAGATAGACCAGCGATAGCGAGACGGCCCGCCAGCGGGGATAGTTGCGACGAGGGCGAGAAGGCTTCCCGGATCGCGCGCGTTCGGATCCCTTTCGCGCCGACGATGGCGCGCGGGGGGCTACGGGTTGAGCCTTCAACGCCAAGGATATTCTCCAGCCTCCTCAGAATGGGCATGACACGAACCGTGCCAGGCACGGAAACCGCCCACGAATCATACCTTCGTCGGCTGCCGACGTCCTGGAAGGGGCGCGTTTCGGACGTTCGCCGCGCGGGGCCGTAGTCGATCGGGTTATCAGACGATCGGGTGGGCGTGGCGCCCGAGGCGGCCGGAGGTGGTGCTGCGACGCACCCAGTTCTGCGGGAAGCCCAGCCTCCGCTCGCTCACGGTCGCGGCTCTGTTCAAAAGGCAAGGGCGGGCGATCCCCCTCTCAGTGTCGGAGAGGGGGAAATGCCGCCCACTCACGGCGGGTTGAGGCCGGTCAGTTCGCGGACCTTGGCGTAAACGGGTTGGCCATTCTCGTCGAACGGATCGACCAGCACCAGGCGATCGAACACCGGCGAATCGAGCGTACCCGGACGATGACAATCGCGGCAGCCCGCCTGCGGATCGGAGGCGTCGTAACCCCAGCCGTCCTTGGCCGGTTGTACATTGTGGTCGATCGAGTAGACGAACGGCGTCCAACCCTCCATCGTCATCCCCGTGCCGGGGAAGGAGAGGAAGTTCACCCCGCCGGCCGCCTGGGCGTCCTCGTACCAGATCTTCGTGCCCTTCACGAGGACCGGGCGAGAGGCCAACGCCATGCCCTGCGGATTGGCGCCCTTGAGGAACTGGATGTAGGTGAGGATTTCGTCAGGGCGATTGACGTCGGCCTTTCCATCACCGGAGTCGTCTGTGACACCCGGTAATGCAATTCCTCCGGTGAGCAATCGCATCTGCGCGGCGATGACCGGAGCGACGGTGTCGTCGGTGAGATCATCCGGCGTACTGTTCTGGTCCCAGTCAGCCCAATAGACGTTGGGGATGGTCCCGCCCGGGAAGAGGCGGACCTTGCCGTCGCTGTCGGTCTTGAGAACCAAGGCCGAGTATCGAAGACTCTTGTCGGGATTCGCAGGATCCAAGGGATCGGCGGAGTAGAAACGATCCGCTTTGAGGGTCACGAAGTAGGCAGCGACCGACGAGTCGAACACCGCATTTGAAGCCATCGGACTGCTGGGAATGTGGCAAGCCTGGCACGACAGAATATCGGGGGTGTCCCACATCGCCAGGTGGATGGGGAGGCTCCCTGGAACTTTCGGCGCATCGGGATGCCGGATCGGACTGTTCTCCAGGTGGCACTCGCGGCAGGAGCGAAAATCAACCCAGTCCAATTCGTCCCGCCAGTTGTGGGTCAGGAAGTTCCCCTTGGCGAAGTTGTGCTCGACGGTCCCGGGATGACAGTAGTTGCACGCAGTGCTCTTGTTGTTCGCAATATCGTTGCGGGGGTCGGCATCTCGCCGATTGGTGAACTTGGCGAAGTGGATATCGCGTTCGTCGAACCACGGGCCTGAATGGCTCAGCGTCTGGCGGTGGCAGGGCGCGCACACTTCGTCGGTGGGAGTTGCGGAAAACGACGACGGCGCCAGCGACAAGCCCCCACCCTCGCCGGCGAGCAAACTTCCGTTTCCCACGCCGACGGCGTAATCGATCTGGAGCTTGGTGGCCGTCGTCCCGTTGAGGTTCAGCGTGGAGAACCATCCCTGTGCGGCGGTCCCCGCCGCTTCGAAGGCGGGGACTGGATTCCCGATGGCGTTCACCAGGGAGACGCCGCCCGCCAGGGTGGCCTGGCGCCAGGTGAGGTTCATGCTGGTGGCCCCGGACATCGCGCGATCGGCGCGGTGGCAGAAGAGACAGTCCGGCGTTGACAGGCCGGTGACGTCCCAAGGCGCGGCGACGACTTGCCCGGTGGTCACGTCCAACATGCTGTAGTCGCCGTCCAGCCGCACGTCGTCCCAGGTCTTTCCGAGCAACTCGAAGCCGAACTTCTGCGAGGAGGGGTCGAAGTATCGTTGTCCGTCGCGGTCAAACTCTCCCGGTCCGCCGCCGACGTGGCATCCGCTGCAATCGCGGATCCAGGCGAAGGAGGTGACGCCGATTTCGGACTCGTCAAGATTGTCCTTGGGGGCCAGGTCGAGACCCGCGACCCAGCGCCCGTAGCGCCCGCGGCTGAAGTTCCACCATCGGCCGTCGCCGAACGCGTCGTCACCCATGGTCAAGGCGCCGGCGGAGTCGGTTCGCCCCTGTTGGAAGTGCAATCCGTTGGCGATGCGATCGACGTCGTGTGCGTGACAGGCGCCGGCGCAGGTCTGCGGTCCGTGATACGCCGCTTCAGAACCGAGTGCGAGCACTTGACCGAACTTGTCGCGCAGCGGAATGGGCAGGTGCCCGCGCGTCCGTTGGAACGCGGCAAAGTCAGCGAGGTCCACGTCGGCGTCGGCGTCCGCATCGAAGACGTCGGGGCAGACGGGAAAGCCCGAATCGACGCCCGGTCCGGAGAATGTCAGGCAGGCCATGAAGTAGAAATGATCGGCGGATCCGACGTACCCGTTGCCGTCGAAGTCGCCGTCACCGGCGCCGAAGGCGGAAGCCGCGGAAAGGAAGACCGCCAGCAGCAGCGTCGTTCGGATCGTAGTCGGTACGGATGCGCCCCGTTGCTTCGGATGCACGTTGGTCATGACTGTCGTTCCCCCCGATTGCGCCGGACCGCCTTGCCTGGCAAGGAGGAACCTCGTGCAGCGGAGGGCAAGCCCGAACCATGAAGAACGGCGCTACGGTCCGCCCGCGAGGTTGCAGAACTGAGCAAGGTCGGTCAGGTCGATGTCACCATCCTCTTCAAAGTCAAACGGAATCGTACATTCATCCGGCAGCGGACCGCCGGGATTCTCACCGCTGAAGCAGTTCTGCATCGCGCCGAGATCGTGCAGGTCGATGTCCCCGTCGTTGTCGGCGTCGCCGAGAAGGCATCCCATTCGACAAGGCCCCTCGAGGCAGTCGGGCGTGCCGCCCAACTCCAGGCACGACAATCGCGGGAAGTCGTAGATGCAAAATCCCGTGGAAAAACAGCACATTCCGAGGTCGGGACAGTCGCAGACTCCCGGCGGAGTGGACGTGGGGCAGAGGTCGACGCAATCGATGACGCCGTCGCCGTCGGTATCCTCCGGCCAGTCGCACGCGTCGGGAATGCCGTCGGCGTCGCAGTCCGCCTCGCAGCGGTCCGGCGTCAGGTTGGCGTTGCAGTCGGCGCATCCCAAGTCGCCCGGCGGACAGTCGGCGATGTCGCACTCGTCGGCGATGCCGTTCTTGTCGCAGTCGTTCTCGCATTCGTCGGGGATGTGGTTGCCGTTGCAGTCGGACGATTGTCCGCACGGCGCGGCGCAGCCGAACTCGTTGCAGTCAATGTCGCAAAGGTCGGGAATGGTGTTGCCGTTGCAGTCGGTGATCTCGAGCCGCGGCCCGATCGAGGCGGCGCTGACGTCGGTCGGGAAGCCGGGCTTGAAGAGTCCGATGTTGATCTTGGACCCGGCCGGCTCGACGTTGGCTTCAAACCAGAAGGTAAAGATGACGTCGTAACGAAGCGCGTTGGCGTTGGCGTTCTGTTCGTAGGTCTGCGTGGACCAGGTAAGGAACCCCCCGGCGACGGATGCGGTCCAGTTGGTCGTCGCGTACGGCTCCCCGCTGTGATGGTCGACGTCGCGGAATCCGACGTTTTCCACGGCGGCCACCGCGGGTAGTTGCACCGAAAACGACCTTGCCGAGAGATCGGAATTGAGGTTTTGCAGGGCGTACAGGTAGCGCCACCTCCCGTTGCCGATCGCGCGAGCCTTGGCGGCGAGGATCATCAACCCCTCGCCGGGAACCCGGACCTCGGTCTGGACCACGGTCGGGTCAGTGTCCTTCCACGCGCGCACCGCCGGCTGGCCGCGCCGCGTCGGCCAGTTCGAGTCCACGAGAAGATCGAACCAACCCGCCGACGGGTTTGACACCCACACCTCGCGATAGGAGGCGTTGTTGTCGTTGTTGCCGGCGGCCGCGTCGTCCGCGGTGACGTAGTGCCCCTCAATGAAGTAGCGTGCCCCGACGTTCATCGCCGGTTCCAGGTCGGCGTCGCGGGCGAGCATTCGGCGTTCGATGCGATTGGGGGGCGGCGGCAACGGATAGGGATAGGGGAACTGCCCGGTGAACCCGTTCACCACGGAGCGCGGGCTCATGTTGGACTGCACGCCGTTCAGGGCCGCCGAGTACGGATCCGAGAATCCTACGCCAAGCTGGCTTCCGGTCGTGGGGTCCAGGCAGGGACTGCACAAACTCTGCGACACGGCATAAAATCCGTGCTTGACCCAGCTCATGCCGATCTGTTGAAACCCGAAATCATTCAGGCGGTACAGGTTCTGGATGATGACCGGATGCTTGTTGGTGCTGGCGACCCAGTCCGCGCGAGCGGTTCCGACGTTGCACGAGGTCGTGCCGACGCCGTAGGCGGTGACGTCGCCGAGGCGCTCGAAGCGGACCGTGCTTTGCAAATCGGCCACGATCACGTCGGGGCCTTCGGAAGCGATGATTCGGGCGTCGCCTGCGACGGCGCCGTCGGCGGCGCATTCGCCGGAGGCCTCGCGATTGAGCGCACCGCCGAGAGACACCTGCGCATGCAGCAGGCCGATGGCGGCTCCCTGCGCTTCGGGAAGGTTCATGGCCTCGGCAATCTCGGAGGTAACGGTGAGTTCTCCCAGAACGGAGAGTTCGCTTCCGCCTGCGAGCAACTCGATCCACACGTCGGAAAGCAAGAACACGGGGAGGGACAGCCCGTCGGGCCGAAGAGTGTCCGCCACGAACCAGCGCCCGTCGCCGGAAAGTTGCAGCGTCAGGTTGCCGATAACGACGCGCTCGCCGGGGCGGTCCACGAGGATGGCGCCGCAAGTGGCCAGCTCGACGTCAGTCAGCCGTTCCAGGCGTCCGCCGCGGGTGACGATTGCGACGGACGAGGCCGCATCCAATTCGAAGAGCGAACGAGTGGTGGCGACCGACGGCGATTCCGGCGTCTCCAGGAGGTCGCCGCGGGTCGCGAATCCAATTCCCAATCGCGCCAACGCCTCGGCGTCAAACTCCAGAGTGACGGTTCCACCGAGTGAAACATGCTGGTCGATGGCGACGGACCTGTCGGCGTCGGTCTTCGTCGGCTTCGTCCGAGAAACCGTTCCGCCCGAGGCCGTCAGCCCGCCGATCCCGCCGAGAGCGCAAGCCAGATAAACGAGTTGCTTTCCCCCCACGATGTTCACGCTCCCCTCGAGCGATCAGGCAGAAAAAAGCGCGCACGATTCCCGTTGCCGGGAGAATGAGTCTCGGAAACGAGACGCCGTCACGTCGCTACCCCCAGCAACGCAGGACAGGTGCGTGTTCCCCGCTTGTGGAAAGGTCCAGCAAGTCCGATGCCAAGGCTTTCCCGCCCTCTCGGTGGGGCGTTCGCGCGGCGACGCGGCGGATGCAACGAGCAGGCTCTGTTCCGGAAGCAAGAACGATTGGCGCGAACAGGAATCGTTCTTGGACGTTGGGGCGGGCGGAGCCGGGGGTCCATCCGCACGCGACGCGGCGGCGGAGGCATCGGATTTCCGCGTCGGGTGATCGCGTCGGCTGCGTCCCAGAACACGCGCTCGAGGCAATAGTGGTCTGACGCAACTATTTTTCGGGTCGGAGAAGGTCCGCTCCCTCACGGTCGCGGCTCTGTTCAAACGACCAGTCGCTTCTTGTCGGAGCCGCGACTGTGAGGGAGCGGTCCCCCTCGAACCCGAAGATTGAGGTGAGTTGGACCGGTAGAGACGCCGAAGTTTTCGGGTTTCGCGTCAAGAAGGAGGCTGTCCTCGAGAATGTCCCTTGGGGGTCCGCATCCGTGGTGCGAGGGGCGACGCCGATTCACCCTGGGGCGGTTGGTCTACCGCGCCGCCCCGCAAAGGCAAGCTCGCCTGGGCCGCGCAACGCTGGATCGGACCTTTGTCCTGCGGAGCGAGGACTCCCTGGTCCGTCCAATCGTGCGTGAGCTGCGCGACGCAACTGACGAAATCCCCGTGCTGAGTCGCGTCGGCGGCGCACGCCGCGATTCGATCGGCCATGGTGCAGCCGTCGTCAAAGAGATGGTTGCCCGCGCCGCTGTCGCAGCCGTCGATCACGAGCGTCTCTGCAAGATCGGAGTCCAGACAGGCATCCTTCCGGTCTATGACCCCGTCGCCATCGGTGTCCGGCGCTTTAATCCCGAGGCTGTGGAATCCGCCCGCGGCGACGGCCATGAAGTCGGCGTTGGGCGCGGGGACGTCGATCTGGCCGCTACCGTTGAATCCCCAGGCTACGATGGACCCGTCGGCCTTCAGGCCCAGACTGTGAAAGTAGCCTGCGGCGACGGCGACGAAGTTGGCGTTGGGCGCGGGAACGTTGGTTGGGCCGTAGTAGTTGTATCCCCAGCCCACGATGGACCCGTCGGCCTTGAGACCCAGACTGTGCTCATAGCCCGCGGCGACGGCGATGAAGTTGGCGTTGGGCGCGGGAATGTTGGTCTGGCCGTAGTCATTTCGACCCCAGGCTACGATGGACCCGTCGGCCTTGAGG
>JBBTCJ010000115.1:26782-47500 GCA_038043285.1 Planctomycetota bacterium
CCAGACTGTGTCTGTAGCCCGCTGCGACGGCGATAAAGTCGGCGTTGGGCGCGGGGACGTTGGTCTGCCAGTAGTCATTTCGACCCCAGGCGACGATGGATCCGTCGATCTTGAGGCCCAAACTGTGATAGCCGCCCGCGGCGACGGCGATGAAACCGGCATTCTGCGCGGGAACCTCGGTCTGGCCTTCACGGTTGTATCCCCACCCCACGATGGACCCGTCGGCCTTGAGGCCCAGACTGTGATAGCCGCCCGCGGCGACGGCGACAAAGTCGGCGTTGGGCGCGGGAACGTTGGTCTGCCCTTCACGGTTGTATCCCCACCCCACGATGGACCCGTCGGCCTTCAGGCCCAGGCTGTGACCCTCGCCCGCGGCGACGGCCATGAAGTCGGCGTTGGGCGCGGGAACGTCGGTCTGGCCGTAGTCATTTCGACCCCAGGCTACGATGGACCCGTCGGCCTTGAGGCCCAGACTGTGATAGCCGCCCGCGGCGACGGCCATGAAGTCGGCGTTGGGCGCGGGAACGTCGATCTGGCCGCTACCGTTGGATCCCCAGGCTACGATGGACCCGTCGGCCTTCAGGCCCAGACTGTGAAAGTAGCCTGCGGCGACGGCGACGAAGTCGGCGTTGGGCGCGGGAACGTTGGTCTGGCCGTAGTACCATCCCCATTCCACGATGGACCCGTCGGCCTTGAGGCCCAGACTGTGACCCCAGCCTGTGGCGACGGCGACGAAGTCGGCGTTGGGCGCGGGAACCTCAGTCTGGCCTTCACGGTTGTATCCCCAGCCCACGATGGACCCGTCGGCCTTGAGGCCCAGACTGTGTCTGTAGCCCGCTGCGACGGCGATAAAGTCGGCGTTGGGCGCGGGAACGAAGTCCTTTTCACCCCAGGCGACGATGGATCCGTCGGCCTTGAGGCCCAGACTGTGATCCCCGCCCGCGGCGACGGCAACGAAACCGGCGTTGGGCGCGGGAACGTTGATTTGACCGTTGTAGTTGCTTCCCCACGCCACAATGGACCCGTCGGCTTTGAGACCCAGACTGTGATCCCCGCCCGCGGCGACGGCGACGAAGTTGGCGTTGGGCGCGAGAACGTTGGTCTGGCCATAGAGGTTTTCTCCCCAGCCCACGATCGATCCGTCGGCCTTCAGGCCCAGGCTGTGGTTTCCACCTGCGGCCACGGCGACGAACCCGGAGCTCAGGTCGACTCCGACCACCTGGCTACCCCACCCGACAATGGCGCCGCCGTCGGCCATAGCCCTCGTGCCCCCCGGCGGGGCAATTGCGGCTGACAATAGTATGGCGCAACAAGACGTGCAGAGCGGTGCTCCGCCGGCGCCCAAGGATCGCTTTCCCCGAACAGTCAAAGACCTGGGGTATCGGGTTCGCGCTTTGGCGACAGTACGCATTGCGGCGGTGGTGACAGACATGATCGACTCCTCCGACTCGTTCGACGACGCACCTGATTCCGCGGATGTCCAGGTGGGCAATGCCCACCCTACGTCTGCCTCCGCTCCCTCACGGTCGCGGCTCTGATCAGAAGCGACCGGTCGTTTGAACAGAGCCGCGACCGTGAGGGAGCGGACCTTCTCGAACCCGAGGATTGAGGTGAATCGGATTACGAGCCAATCCTCATCCGACGCTTCCCCTTGGGGACCGCACTTGAACGCCGCTCTCGGCACTGGCAGTGATTGTAGCGAGGCCGAACGTCGAATGGCAAAAGGTTTTCCGCCGATTCCCAGCGGTTCCGCGGCGTTGGCGAATACGGCGACCCAAGCGGCGGCTTGCGGGACCGGCCGATGGCTCCCCTGAGGCGTACCAGCGCCGCGCCGCAAGGTCCTTAGGAACACCGCCACCTTGCCCAAGGCTCAATACGCCGCACGGCTCCAATGGGCGTTGTACTTGGAGCGTTGGACGGAGGGGGCCCGCGCGGTATCAATAGCAAACCATGCCGTACCACGCACCGAAAGACGAATTGCTCGACCGCGCGGGCATCGAATCGCTCCAGCGCCGGAAACTGGGCGCGATGCTCGAAGAAGTGCTGCGGTCGAACGCGTTCTATGCTGGTAAGCTCGCGGGCACGGGGTTCGACGCCGGCAAGGATCCACTGGAACGGTTGCCGCTGACCACGCGGGCGGAGATCCAGGCCGACCAGTTGGCCCACCCGCCCTACGGCACGAACCTCACCTATCCGCTCTCACGCTATCACCGCCTGCACCAAACGTCGGGAAGCACGGATCGCGACGAGGCGGCGTCACCCTCGTTTTCTCCGTTCGTTCAGGCCGGTCCGGCCGATTCCGCCAGGGCGATGGGGGCGATGACGGATCGCGCGTCAGCCACGCCGCTTCGCTGGCTGGATACCGCTGAGAGTTGGGCGTGGTTCCGACATTGCTGGAAGATCATCTTTCGCGCCGCCGGGATTACGGAAAGTGATCGCATCTTGTTCCCGTTCTCGTTCGGTCCGTTCATCGGTTTTTGGGCGGCGTTTGAGACGGCCGCCGATCTGGGGAACTTTTGCCTGCCCGCGGGCGGAATGACGACTCAGGCACGACTTCGGCACCTTCTGGATCACTCGGCAAATGTCGTTTGTTGTACGCCGACCTATGCCCTCCACCTTGCCGAGGTCGCGGCCGCCGGTGGAATCAACCTCGCCGATTCGCCGGTTCGAGCGATCATCGTTGCGGGTGAACCGGGGGGGAGCGTCCCCCACACGCGGGCGCGAATTGAGCAGGCCTTTGGCGCACGCGTCTACGACCACAGCGGAATGACCGAAATCGGCTCGTGCAGCTTTGAATGCCTAGAAAACCCTGGTGGCGTTCACGTCATCGAAAGCGAGTTCATCCCGGAAGTGATCGATCCGGCGACCGGTTCGCCCATTCCGGAGGGGCAGGCCGGTGAGCTGGTGCTCACCAACCTGGGTCGATGGGGAAGCCCAATGATCCGCTATCGCACCGGCGACCAGGCGCGGCTGATACGAAGTCGTTGCGCCTGCGGGCGGTGGTTCGCGCGACTGGAGGGCGGTATCCTAGGGCGGACCGACGACATGTTCATCGTTCGGGGAAACAACGTGTTTCCCTCGACGGTGGAGTCGCTCTTGCGGTCGTTTGCGGAGGTTGCCGAGTTTCGAGCGGAGGTTGATCGTCGGGCCGCCCTTACCGTGTTGCGGTTGGATATCGAACCGCTCCCCGGCGCGGACGGCGATTTGCTCGCCCGGCGGATCGTGGAGAGGTTTCGTGAGGAATTGCTGTTCGCACCCGAAGTGGCCGTCCGGTCGCCGGGATCGTTGCCGCGGTTTGACATGAAGGCTCGCCGTTTCGTCAGCCGCCGCGTATAGGTCGAATCGAGAAGGACGTCTTCCATGATGCGAGTTCGCTGCACTGTGGCGTTTGGACTGATCGCGGGGGTGATTCCTGCGGTCGCCAACGATTGGCCGAGTTGGCGCGGACCAGAACAAACCGGCATGACCCGCGAGAAGGCCGTCGTCACTTCCTGGTCGCCGCAAGGCGAGAACCTGCTGTGGAAGGTTCCGATCGAGGGGAGGACGACGCCGATTGTGATGGGCGGGCGACTCTTCGCCATCGCTCCGGTGGGCGAGGGCATCCGCACCCAGGAACGCGTGCTCTGTCTGGACGCCGAGAGCGGCAAGACGCTCTGGGAGCATCGCTTCAACGTCTTCGATTCGGATATCGTGCAGCAGCGTCTGGGCTGGACGGCGCTGGCCGGCGATCCGGAGTCCGGGCTTCTCTACGCCCACGGGACCGGCGGAGAGTTTTTCTGCTTCGACCGCGACGGAAAGATCGTCTGGAAGCGTTCGCTCACCGAGGAGTTCGGGCGCATCAGCGGTTACGGCGGGCGGCTGCATACGCCGATCGTCGACGAAAACCGGGTGGTCATCAGCTTCATGAGCTCCAGCTGGGGCGACCAGGCCAAGCCTCTCCACCGCTACCTCGCCTTCGACAAGCGCAACGGCAAGGTGTTGTGGTGGGCGGCCCCCGGCGAGCAGCCCTACGATACGACTTACGCCGTCCCGGCGATCGCGGTCATTGACGGGAAGCGGATGATGATCGCTCCCAACGGCGACGGGAACGTTTACGGGATGTTGGCCCGCACCGGCGAAAAGTTGTGGACCGTCAAGGTGAGCAAGCGGGGCCTCAATTCCTCGGTCGTCGTTGACGGTCGCTACGCCTACGTCACCAACGGCGAGGAGAACATCGACTCCACGGAGATGGGCGCGGTGCTGTGCATCGACGCCTCCAAGACCGGGGATATCACGACTTCCGGGATCGTGTGGCGGGCGGAGGGCATCAAGGCCGGGTTCGCCTCCCCCGCCCTCGCCAACGGTAGACTGTACGTCGTCGATAACTCCGCGAACCTGCTCGCATTCGACGCAAAAACCGGGAAGAAATACTGGGAGTACGGGTTGGGGCGGGTGGGCAAAGGTTCACCGACGGTCACGGCGGACGGAGTTATTTACGTCGGCGAACAGAACGGCCTTTTCCACATCCTCAAGGATGACGGGGACAAGTGCACTTCGCTGGACAAGGAGGAGTTCGAGGGGCCGGACGGTGCGATCGACGAGATCTACGGCTCGCCGATGGTGGTTGACGGCCGGGTGTACTTCATGACCCGATACAACACCTATTGCCTGGGCAAGAAGGGGCACAAACCGGAGAAGGTCGCCATCCCGCCGATGGCGGCGGAACCGGACACGCTCGGGGCGATCAAGTCGCTGCACCTCGTGCCGGCCGACGTCACGGTGGCGCCCGGCGAGAGCGTCAAGTTCACCCCCATCGCGTTTGACGAGAACGGGCGACCGATCCCCCTGAACGAACCCGCAAGCGACGCGTCGCAGGCATGGGCGGCAGCGGGGATCAAGGGGCAGATCGATCATCAGGGTGTGTTGACGATCGGCCCGGACAATGTTTTCTCGGCGGGAATCGTGACGCGGAAGATCGGCGAGACCGCCGGCACGGCGCGGGTTCGCGTGAGTCCCAAGGTTCCGTTCACCGAGGGCTTCGACGCCTACGCGGCGGACGCCGTTCCTCCGGGATGGTTGAGCGTGACGGCCAAGACCAAGGTTGTCGAAAAGGACGGCAGCAAGGTGCTGATGAAACTTGCGGAGAAGCCCGCGCCGCCCTTCATGCGCATTCGCGCGTACCTGACCAACTCGTTGCCCGGGGGGTACACCATGCAGGCGGATATGCTGGGCACGCCCAAGGGCGAGCGCTTCAAACCCGACATGGGCCTGATCAACACGCGGTATTTCGTGACCATGCAGGGCGGCGAGCAGACGTTGCAAATTGAATCGTGGTCCCCCATGCCTCGGGTCAGGCACGAAGCGCCTTTCGCATGGCAAACCGACAAGTGGTATACCATGAAGGTTCGCGTCGAACCGAAGGCGGATCAGGCGATCATCCGGGCCAAGGTGTGGCCGAGGGGTGAAACCGAACCCGCCGCCTGGTCCATCGAGTTCACCGATCCGTCGCCGAATAGGGAAGGCAGTCCCGGCATTTACGGCTACTCGCCGGGAACGACCGCCAAGAGCAAGGGACCAGAAGTCTACTTTGACAACATCCAGGTGATCCCCAATGACTAAATGGAAATTCGCGAAGGTTGGAACGGACATGGTGGAGGTCGTTGGGGGATCGCCGCGCCACGCTGACGCCACGGGATCCGCACCGCGACCGTCCGGGAGAGGCGTCCATGGCCCGGCGACAATGGTCGCACTGGCCGCGGTGCCCGCGTTGGCGGTCTTGTGCTCGGTGTGCCTGGGTGAGTCCCCGTCGAAACCCAAGAAAGGCGATTGGCCCATGTGGGGCGGCTCGCCCGACCGCAACATGGTTTCCGGAGAGACCGGCATCCCCGCCACCTGGGACATCAAGGAAAAGAAGAACCTCAAGTGGTCCGCGCCGCTGGGTTCCCAGAGCTATGGCAACCCCGTCGTCTCCGGCGGGAAGATTTTCGTGGGAACCAACAACACGGGCGAGTTCCGTGCTCATAGCAAGGGCGACAAGGGGATCATCCTGTGTTTCGAGGAAAAGACCGGAAAACTGCTTTGGCAAGCCACCCACGACAAACTTCCTACGGGGCAGGTCAACGATTGGCCGGAACAGGGAATCTGTTCGTCTCCCTCGGTGGAGGGCGATCGGCTCTATTACGTCAGCAACCGGTGTGAACTTGTCTGCGCCGACACCGAAGGCTTCATGGACAATGAGAATGACGGTCCGTTCACCGACGAGAAGTGGAAGGAGTCCCAGGACGCCGACTTCGTCTGGACGCTGGACATGATCGAAGACCTCGGCGTTTTCCCGCACAACCTGGCCACTTCCTCTCCCCTCATCGCCGGCGACACGATCTTCCTGCTGACATCCAACGGCGTCGACGAGGGACACCTCGAACATCCCTCGCCCGACGCGCCGGACTTCATCGCCGTGGATAAGAAGACCGGAAAGCTACTCTGGAGCGTCAAGCCTTGCGGCCCGAAGACCTTCCACGGTCAGTGGTCCTCGCCTGCTTACGGCGTGGTGAACGGACAACCTCAGGTCATTTTCGGCGGGGGAGACGGCTGGTGCTACGCGTACAAACCGCAGAACGGCGAACTCATCTGGAAGTTCAACATGAACCCGCCGGATGCGAAGTACGTCCTCGGCGGGCGCGGAACGGCCAACGAAGTCATCGGTACTCCCGTCGTCCATGACAACAAGGTGTTCGCCGCCGTGGGACAGGATCCCGAACACGGCGAGGGCATCGGACACATGTACGCCATCGACGCCACCAAGACCGGGGACATCAGCGAAAGCGGCAAGCTATGGCATGTCGGCGGCGAGGATTTCCACCGCACCATCTCCACCGTCGCCGTTGCCGACGGACTGCTCTACGCCGCCGATCTGAGCGGCTATCTCTATTGCTTCGACGTCAAGACCGGCAGGCAACACTGGAAACACGATCTGATGGCCGCGGTATGGGGATCGCCCTACGTCGTCGACGGAAAAGTCATGATCGGCGATGAGGACGGCGAAGTGCACGTCCTCCAGGCTGGAACCACGCTGAAGGAGCTGGCGGTCAACCAGATGGACAACTCCGTCTACACGACGCCGGTGGCGGCCAGCGGCGTCCTCTACGTCGCCAACCGACGAATGCTTTTTGCCATCCAGGAAGCCAAATAGGGAGTATTGTCGCAGCGCGGGGAACGATTCTCGACCGAACGCGGTGGCGCTCGACTTGCACGTCGTCGCCCCGGAAAATACGGTTACCGCGGATCGGGAATTGCTGTGGAGATCGGCGCCGGATCCGGCCCTGAAACCACGGAGGAACGACGCATGGATCGCCTCAATGCCGCTCGACGAAGTTACTGGGTGAACGTCCTCGCTTGTCGCACGATGGCCGCGCTGGTCGCCTTCGCGGGGTGGGCCGCGCCGCAGGCGGTCGCCGGCCCGCCGGAGACGGCTGACCCGGTCGGCGCGGAAGCGCCGTTCCTCAAAAACGTCACTCAACTGACCTTCAGTTCGATGGGGCTGGTCAACGCGGGGGAATCCTATTTCTCCCCCGATGCCAAGAGCATCATCTTCCAGGCCACCCCGCAGGGAAAAGCCGACTACCAAATCTACACCATGGACCTCGCCCAGCGCCAGCCGAAAATGGTCAGCACCGGCAAGGGGGCCTGCACCTGCGCCTATTTCCATCCCGGCGGCAAGAAGATCCTCTTTGCTTCGACGCACTTGGATCCCAACGTGGATCAACCCAAGGCCAAGAAAACCGACGGCGCCTACAAGTGGGAGTTCCACGAGCACATGGACATCTTCGAGGCCGACCTCGATGGGTCGAACCTGAAGCGCCTCACCGACGCGCCCGGCTACGACGCCGAGGGGGCGTATTCCGCCGACGGCAAGCAGATCGTTTTCACCTCGCAGCGCGACGGCGACCTCGAGATCTACGTTATGAGCGCCGACGGCTCGAACCCGCGGCGCATGACCGACGGCCGGGGTTACGACGGCGGACCGTTCTTCTCGCCCGACGCCAAGACCATCATCTATCGCGGCGACCGTCGCGGCGACGGCGAGATGAACTTGCAACTCCGTGTGGTCAACGCCGACGGGACCAACGATCACGCCATCGCCGAGAACCCGATCTTTAATTGTTGCCCCTACTGGTATCCGTCGGGCAAGAGCTTCATCTTTACCCAAGCGGACCATCGCGGTCGGCCCAACTATGACTTGTACATGATGACCCCCGACGGGCAGAAGCAGACGCGGATCACCTTCGACCCGGCCTTCGACGGCCTGCCGGTCTTCAGCCCCGACGGCAAGAAGCTCATGTGGACCAGCAAGCGCGGCGGGCTGGACGAATCGCAGGTTTTCATCGCCGACTTCACGCTGCCGGAAACGTTGCGCGAGTAGTTCCTTTCCCTTCGTCGCTGGGATTAGGTTTCGGGCGAGGTTCGCCGACCTCCTCGCCCGGGCTGGATGATATCGTACCCTGCGGATGAATGTGGGGACGCGGAGGACATTTCGGACGTCGCCGACGTCGGGGCCACCCGATCGCGGTCGCGCTGCTGCTGGCGGTTTTCCTGGGCTGGGATCAGCTCGCGCGGGCGTTGCAGGAGCGGCAGGTCTGGCAGGGGACGATTGTGCGGACCTACCAGGATCGTGGCTTCCTGCACGGCCGGAAATCTCGGATGCAGCAGTACTGGGAGGTCCAGACCAACGAGGGCGAAGTCCGGTCGATCCGCGTGTACACCGAGGGTTTGTGGACCCAGGGCAATGCGGGGGACCGCGTCTGCAAACAAGCTGGCGTTCTGGAAGCGTCGCTGAGCGGGCGTTGATGGGATCGCTCGCGCACCGTTGTACCCGACACACGGAGGCCAAGGGAAGCAGCCCCCGGGAAACGACAAACGAAAGCAAGCACTGTTTTATAGTTCTCGACTGACCAGGCGAACAACGATCCCCTGGATCGAAAAATCCTGCCGATCGGGATCGACGAGGATGGGATCGTTCCGCGGGTTGTCGCCGCGGAGGATGATGATTCGCCGGCCTTCGCGCCGTTCGGCGCTAACCCGCTTCAACGTAGGCTGTCCCTCGAGCAGGCAGGCGCAAACTCGACCCTGGACGTTCTCCGCATCCACGCCGGGGCGGTAGTGGACGAGCACGATGTCGCCGGGTTTCAGCGTCGGCTCCATACTGTCGTACGAGAGGCGCAGGCAGTAGTAATCCGGCGACCACTGGTGGCGCAGGACGGCGAACATTTCGAGTTGTTCCTGCGACTCCGCGGGCGGGCCGGCGGGAATGGAACCAAGTAGCGGTAGCTCGCGGGTCTCCAGCGGCTGGGGGTTGTCGTGATCCGGGCCGCCGCCGAGAAGGACGCCCTGGGGGAGGTTGAGGGCGACGGCCAATGCGTCGATCGTTCGTCGTCGAGGCGTCACCTGCGATTGTTCGATCTGCGAGATGTACCCCTGATTGACGCCGGAGACTTTCGCCAGCGTCGCCTGAGTCATGTGCAGATCCTTGCGGCGACGATGGATGCGGTCGCCGACGGACTCGGCGGCGCGGCAACGAACGGAGTTGTCCGGCTTGCGGGGCACGAACGCCAACGTACGTCGGCTGTTATTGTTTGGCAATAATCACGGCGGGGTGATTCGGCGTCCGCCGGTGCGAAGACGGGTACCGCCGGCGGCTTGTCCGCAAGTGCGGGAGTTGGGGGAACGCTTTGCGAGGGCGGCAACCGAAAGACCCTGTCGATGGAGGTGCCTGCCGACCACTCCCCGATGCACTCAACCATCCGGGTGACCGTCGGATGACCTCTGCCGCACCCCTCGTCGGTTCTGGGACGCCCTTCCGGGTCTTCAACCCGCTCCACACGATCTTGGGACGGTATGATCCGATAAGACTTGTAGCTTGGCTGCTCAGACGGATCGGGTCGGCTGGATTGTCCAGTCGACGAAATCATCCCAGGCCTTGACCAAGCGACCCGAGGCGCCGTACGCCGGGAATGTCTGTATCCGCAATCATCCTGAATGAGGTTCTCAACAACGTCGAGGCGTGGAATGACTCGCTTGCCCGCGAGCACGACGTCGACGCGTATTACACCACCTCCAGCCCGCTGATCCGCTGGATCGAACAACGCCGCCTCGCTTGCATCCGCAGGCTGGCGAACGCCTATCCGGGCCGGCGTTTGCTGGAGATCGGCTGCGGCGGAGGCCATGTGTTACGCATGTTTCCGCAGTGTGAACTCACCGGCGTCGACGTGTCCGGAGAGATGCTGGCCAAGGCTCGGCGAAACCTGGGCGATTTGCCGGCCCGACTCATCAAGGGCGAGGTTCACGAAGCCGGCTTGGCCGACGCCACCTTCGACGTGATCATCTGCACCGAGGTTCTTGAGCACGTCGTCGACCCTCAGCGATTACTCCGTGAAGCGCGGAGACTGCTGGCCCCCGGCGGTCGCCTCGTCGTCACCTTCCCCAACGACCGCCTGATCGAACGCATCAAGCGGTGGATCATCGCCATGCGACTCGCGAGGCTCCCGATCTTGGGACGGATCTCCTGGGGGGCCGAGAGATTCCACTTGCATCGATGGAGCGTTCGGCAGATGCGAGCGCTTCTTTCCGAGGTGTTCACCATTCAACAAACACGCATGGTCCCAAGTCGGTGCCTTCCGATCCGCTGCTGCTTCGCGGTCGCGTGTTGAAGTTTCGCTTCCCTTGTGACCCGTCGCCGCGCGAACGCCGTCGCGGCCGTCAGCCCCTCGCCGGTGCCCCGCCGCATCCGAGCCGTGCCGCGCGACCGATCGTGCACGCAGCCCGAAGCGACCAGCAAAAGCCACGCGCAGCGTCGCACAGAATCAAGGCCCCGCAGAGTTGCAGCAGCGGCTGCACGGGAACCGCGTATCTCGGACCGACTCCGGCCAGAAACGCCGACGGTAGAATCTGCATGGCGATTACTCCGCCGACGACGAGCCAGCCGGCACGGCGCGTCGAACACACCGACCACGCGCCGCCGAGGACGCACACGACCACTCCTAATTCGTACCACGATCCGATTGGGCCGATCCGCGGTCCAGCGCGTTCGACCTGGCGATAGAACACCCTGGCCGCTGACGCCCAGGGCGCGCTCAGGGCGGTTGGGGTGCTTCGGGCGTGAAACTCCGGCCAGAGGTTTGCAATCACCGGGGCGTGGACCTTCGCGTACATCGCGGAATCAAAAACCTCGGCGGTTGGGTCACGACGGCCATGTTCCCCCGGTGAACCGCCGGGCACATACCGATAGCTGGAGTCCGGAGTAAGCAGCATCCAAGCCGCATAACGCAGCGTCTGCAGCGCGACGCCCCGCGGATCGTCGTCGAGGGCGTCGAGCGCCGCCCGCCCGAGCACGGCGCTGGACTCGTTAAGCGTCGAACCGCGCGTCCCTTCGTAGGCCTTCCAGACCGTCCAGGCGAGTCCTTCGTCGGCGGAAGTTTCCATCCGCCCCAGGCGCTTGGCTTCGTCCACCACCGAAAGGATTTCCGACAGCGCCGCATTGCCCTTGGCGGTAGCCCGCTCGACGTAGACGAATCGGTTGTAAAGCGCGAAATCGAGGCAGCGGGTAAACGACGACGCGCCGTAGGCCATCTGGTTCTGTACGAACCAAGCCCCCACCATCATGCCCGCGGGAACTGCTGCCGCGACAACCAAGCGAACGCCGCGCCGACCCCCCACGCGCGTCCCCGCGTTCAACGGCGGGAATGTCCAATCCGCTCGCCGACGGTTTCGCTTCGGATACCCGGCGACGTACGCCGCGACGAACACGCAGAAAACCGGAAGCGTGATCCCAATGGGACGAAACAGGTACGCCAGACCCGCCGATGCCGAGGCGTACGCGAGGTCGTGGGCGCTTTCGCTGCGCAACGAACGCAAGAGAAAGTACACCGTCATGGTCACGGCAAACAGGTACGGTGTCTCGACCATCACCTGGTTGGCGTAGGAAAGCACCTGCAAGCTGGTGGCGCACGACAGCCCGGCCATCAGCATCACGTCGCGCCGCCGCGTGAGATGCCACCCGGTCGCCGAAACGAACGCCGCTGTGGCGATGGTCATGGCATGCTGAATCGCCAGCAAGGCGATTCCACTCCCCGTTCCGAACAACGCGATGCAGCCCGCCAGCATCAGTGGATAGCCCGGCGGACGCAGCAGGAATAACTCGTGGTTCAGGTCGCCGATCTTCCGGACATGGTCCGTGAGTTCCAGGTACTCCAGCGAAGTCGGCGTGATCCAAAGCCCGACGCCCAGCGCGCAAAGCAGGCTCATGCTCGCCGCGACGACCATCACCAACAGAAGGATCCGATGCGGAAAGTGCGCCAAGACGGGATGTGAACAATCACTCGTCGCCATCGGAGTTGTCGGCATAGCGTTGCGATTCATCGATCGCGCCCCAGTCCGCTGAATGGTCGACTGTAGCGGTCGCCGGTAAGCCTCCCCCCTTAACTAGGGGGAAACAGGCAGGTCAAACATTACATTAGACTCCTCAACGCTTTGCGAACGCCTGCGCCATCAACCCGTGACCATTATCGGGTTATCGGGTTATGCGGCACGCGACTTTATGGCCGCCCAACCGACTGCGGCTCAGGGTAAACCACTCTGCGTCCTACTTAAATCATGTAATCCGGCAGGGATTCCGGTTCCGGTTTGGAATCCGGTTGGGGCGATGGGCCGGCCGCGCTGGGACCGCCGGCTTTGGGTTTCACGCGCAGCTCCGGCGGGCGGAAAGTGACGACGGAACCGGGCGGGACGCTGCTGGTCACGAAGACCGATCCGCCGATGGTCGAGCCGTCGCCGATGACCGTCTCGCCGCCGAGGATGATGGCGTTGGCGTAGACGGTGACGTTGTCCTGGACGGTGGGGTGCCGCTTGGTGGAGCGGATGACTCGGCCGCGCTCGTCCTTGGGGATCGACAGCGCGCCGAGGGTGACGCCCTGATAGATTTTCACGTTGTTGCCGATATCGGTGGTCTCGCCGATGACCACGCCGGTTCCGTGGTCGATGAAGAAGTTCCGCCCGATGTTGGCCCCCGGATGGATGTCGATGCCGGTCTGGTTGTGGGCCCACTCGGACATGATTCGGGGCATCAGCGGGACGTTGTGCTTGTACAGCGCATGGGCGAGGCGGTGAACGCTGATGGTGAGCAAGCCCGGATAGGCGAGGATGACCTCGTCGAGGTTCAGGGCGGCGGGGTCGCCGTCGTAGGACGCCTGCACGTCGCCGGCGAGGGTTTCGCGGATGGCCGGGATGCCCTCGAGAAAGTTCAACGTGACCTCGCGGGCGCGGTTCTCGCAGGTCGAGACGTTGACCGGCCCGTTGCTGTTGGACTCCGTCACGTAGCACATGCAGAGGTAAATCTGGCGAAACGCCGTTTCACCGATGCGGGGCATGAGGTCGCCGACGTGGAAGGCGACGTTGTGCCGCGTGAGGTGCTGCCGCCCGATGAAGCCGGGGTAGAGCAGTTCGAGCAAGTCGTTCACCAGTTGAATGATCTCCGCGCGGGCGGGGAGATAGACGCGGTCGATGTGCTGGGTGCGGGAGTCGGCGTGATAGCTGGCCACCACGCGATCGACCAGTTGGCCGAGCTTGGGTCCGATGACGAAGTCTTCAGGCATAGTCTTGCCTCATCTGGCGGTTCAACAAGTCGAACCCGACGGGTCGTAGAAAACCGGTTCCACCCGGTCGCAGGTCGGGTCCGGGCACGGCGACCCTCGGGACACGCGAGGACCGATCACCAGTCGGGGTTCCTCGATTCGAGTCCATTCGAGCCACAAACGGGACGTCGGCAGAAACCGGTTGTATCATAAGCATCCGGATGCGGGTCCGAAACGGGGCGACGGCGCGGGGGTCCGCGGGCCGAAGAGGTCGGGATGGTGCATCGAAAACGAAGGCGGTCCGAATCGGCGGAGGCCCGGCGTCGACGCCGACTGGTACTGGGATTCATCATCTGTTTCCTGGTGATGGGTCTTGCGGCCGGGACCATGCTGGCGTGGATGAAGCGGTCACGCGGTCGCAACCCCGGAGCGCGGCGCGCACCGACATCCCTGCCGACCAACCGTTGATCCTCAATCATCCGGCTCCGGGTAAGGGAAGAGAACGAGACGGGCGGTCGTTCCGAGGTCGCCGCAGGCTCTGAACCCCAGGATGCTTCGCGGCCTTCGGAAGGGCGGCGGCGTATCGAGAATAGCGGCATCGTGGCCCCAATGACGGCTGGCGACGGTTTCCGGGTTTCGGCGGGCCGGCAGGGATTCGTGCGGACTCGATTGGTGCTCGGCGGGAACTGAGTCGACGACTTGCGCATGCGATGGTTGACGACCATCATGCTCGTCGCGCCGTTGGCCCCGTTGGCCGCGGGGTTGGTCGTCGGCATCGTCCTCGATCGAGCGTTTACGCCGCCGGTCGCCCTGCACGGTCTCCTGCTGGTTCTTTCCTTGTCCACCATGCTGCCCCGTGCCCTCCGGCGGCGCGGCGCGGCAGCGAACCTCTTCCTTGTGTCCGTCGCGGTCGGCGGGTGGATTCATTGGGGTGCCGCGCGCTGGGTGGCCCGTGACGCGATTGCTTGTTTTGCCGCCTCCGAAGGGCGAATCGCAAGGGTACGCGGTCGAGTGCTCGACGAACCGGAGCTGAGAGAACCGCGGGATCATCCGTTCGCCGCGTGGACGCCGCGCACCGATCGGACCGCCTTCACCTTCGCCGCCGATGCGATCGAGAGCACGGAGGGCTGGGCGACGATCTCCGGACAAGTCCGCGTCCTGGTCTTTGAACCGATTCTGGATCTGCGTTTGGGTGAACGGGTCGAATTGTTCGGTCAGCTTTTCAGCTTGCGACCGCCCGACAACCCTGGCGAGTTTGATTGGAGCGACTATCACCGAAGCTTCGGGACCAGCGCGAGGATGGTCTGCAAGCACCGCGAGAACGTCCACCTATTGCCGGCGCCTGGCGCGATGAACGCGACGCCGCTTCGAGCATGGTTGCGACGTACGCTCTCCCGGCTCCTGACCTGCGATATCGCCTCCGATGACGCGGACGCGGCTTCTCTCCTGGACGCGATGGTCCTTGGTCAACGCTCGCGGCTCAGCGATCGCCTCAACGACGTGTTCATCCGGTCCGGCTGCATCCATCTGGTGGCCGTCAGCGGCGCGCATCTGGTCATCGTCATGTTCCTCGCTGCGCTGGCGTGTCGCCCGATGGTCTCGGATTACCGCATTCGCACGTTGATCGCCGCGTCAGCGGTCGTCGGCTACACGTTTCTGGTCGAGCCTCGACCTTCGGTGCTGCGATCTTGCGTCGTCGCGCTGACGTACTGCGCCGCGAGGTTGATCGGGGGAAGCCGAGCGAACCTGAATTGGATCGCGGCCTCGGTGGTCGTTGTGGTGATCGTGAACCCGTGCAGCGTGTTCGACGTCGGTGCGCAGCTTTCCTTTGCGGCGGTTCTCGGCGTTGTGTTCCTATCGCCCGTCGTGCGACGTTTCGCATTGCGGCTTGGTCCCGCACTGGCTCGAACGGTCCTCGCGCACCCGCTGTCCGCGGACGATCGCCGAATCGTCCGCACGCTGCGTGCGATTCGGCGTCCCGGCGTCCACGCTTTGGCACGATTTTCCGCCTGGATTGCCCGCGAGACGCGTCGGGGGCTTGCGATCGGGATCGGCGCCTGGCTGGCCTCCATGCCGATCATCGCGGTCAGTTTTCACCGCCTTCAGCCGTGGGGCGCGGTCAATTCCCTTTTGCTGGCGCCGCTGGTGACCTTGGTCATGGCCTTGTCGCTGATCAAGATGATCGTGGAGTTGATCTCGCCCGGTTTGGCCGGTGTCGTCGGCGCCGGTCTGCATGTTGTCGAGTCGGGAATGATCTCCTTTGTTGAGTACCTGGCGGAACTGCCCGGCGCGTCGATCGCCCTGGCGCCTCCGCCGTGGTGGTGGACCGTTCCGTATTACGCGTTGCTGCTGGTTCTGTCGCTGACCTACGGGCGGCGACCACGGGAAACGGTCGACGCTGATGGGCTAGGCGGTCGGCCGAGGTCTCAGCCGGTCCGACCGCGCCGTCGCTTGCCCCTTCCCGCGAGTCTGGCGGCCATCCTCGGCGCCGCGACCCTCGCGTGGCTGATTCGGATACCGGCTGGCCGACTGACGATCACCATGCTCTCGGTCGGGCCGGGGTTGGCGATGGTCATCGAATTGCCCGACGGACGCACGGCGCTCTACGACGCGGGCAGCTCGTACGACTCCGACGTTGCGCGAACAACCATCGTCCCCTTCCTTCGCCAACGCGGGATCCGACACCTCGAGCGGGCTTACGTCAGCCATGCGAATCTGGACCACTTCAGCGGATTGCCGACGCTGCTCGACGAGATCCCCTGCGGACCGGTGGTGCTGAACCGGTTTTTCGTCTCTGACGCGAGGCCCGGTTCGCCCACCCGCCGACTCGTGGACATTCTTGCAGACCGAAACCACCCGACGATCACCATCGACAACTCGACTCAGCGGTGGGCGGCGGGCAACGTGGACTTCGAGGTTCTTTGGCCGGCCGACGCCGTGGAGGGTCTCAAGGCCAACGATGCATCCACGGTTCTTCGGCTCACCTATCGTGGACGGCGCGTTCTGTTGACCGGCGACATGGAAGACGCCGCCCAGCGGGCCTTGATCGACCGCGCCGATCTGAAGGCCGACGTGCTCCTCGCGCCGCACCACGGCAGCGTCCGCAACAGCACCCGCCGCTTTGTCGAGGCGGTTGCCCCGTCGGTCGTCCTTCGTTCGAGTGACGAACGCACGTCGGAGACGTTCAACGGCTTCCGTGAACTGACCTCGGGCATGAGCGTCTTCAACACCGCCGACGTCGGCGCCGTGCAGGTGGTCATCGACGGCGACGGCGTTCAGGTCAAGTCGATTCGACCGCCCTGATTCACCACGTCGCAAGCGGCGCGCGAATCGAATGGTTTTCGGTGATTCGGAGATGATTCCGCCGTCCTTGGCGGCAGACTCGCGGCTACGGAACGTTCCAGCGGGTGATGCGGTGGTTGACGATCGCGGCGACCTGTCGGATCTGCTCCATGAGTTTGACGAAGTGGTCGGGCAGGACCGCCTGTGGGCCGTCGCACAACGCCTGTTCGGGACAGCTGTGCACCTCGACGATCGCCCCATGGGCCCCGGCGGCGATACCGGCCAGCGCCAAGGCGGGAACCAAGTCACGCTTGCCCGCGGCGTGCGAGGGGTCGATGAAAATGGGCAGGTGCGATTTCTCCTGAATGATCGGCACGGCGGACACGTCCAGCGTGAAACGCGTTTCGGTGGCGAAGGTGCGGATGCCGCGCTCACAGAGGATCACGCGGTGGTTGCCCTGCGAGAGGACGTACTCGGCCGACATCAGCAGTTCGGTGATTGAGGCCGCCAACCCGCGCTTGATGAACACGGGTTTGTCCGTCCGTCCGACCTCCAGCAGGAGGTTGAAGTTCTGCATGTTCCGCGCGCCGATCTGAAGAATGTCGGCGAACTCGCAGACGACGGGAACGTCGCGCGGGTCGAGCACCTCGGTGATGGTCGGCATGTTGAGGGATTCGCCGGCCTCCTTGAGCAGTTCCAGCCCTTCGCGGCCCTTGCCTTGAAAGGAGTAGGGCGAGCTTCGCGGTTTGTACGCTCCGCCGCGAAGGATGGCGGCCCCGGCCTCCTTGACCACCTTGCCCACGTCGAAGAGGACTTCGCGGCTCTCGATGGCGCACGGGCCGGCGATGATGTTGACGTGCGCTCCGCCGATGCGGACGCCTTTGACCTCGATAATCGTATCGGCTTCGTGAAACTCGCGCGAGGCGAGCTTGTAGGGTTGACTGATGGTCATGACCTCGTCGACGCCGGGGAGTTGTTCGAGTTGCTGATGGGCTTGGGGGGTAGGCTCGCCGATGGCGCCGACGATGGTGCGAAACTCGCTGCGGGAGAGGTGTGCAACGTAACCCAGTTCGCCGATGCGCTCGACGACGCGTTGCACGTCAGCGGCACCCGTCCCGGCCTTCATGACCACGATCAAATCCATAGTCTATCACCCGGTTGGGCGGGCGGTAGTCACGTATAACTTTTTATTATACAATATGTTACGGTCGAATCCTTGGTGCCGCAACTATATCCGCGACGATCCCGGGTGTCAACGAAACCCGCGACCTGCGGGGTACGCATGGCTTGGTCGTCGCGTTTGACGTGCTCGCGGAGCGCGATGAGGCTACACGGCGATGATTCCCTTTCAGTTCACGCGGAGCGTGCGAAGCCTCAATCGTTTGCGTCATATCGCCCAGGTGCTCACGCGGCACGGATTCGGGCACGTGGTTACGCGGCTGCAACTGGGTCGGTTCGTGCCGGTGTGGATGCTTCGGCGCAAGCCGCAGGGGCCGACGGGGGAGCTTCCTCCGGAATCCATCGGGCGGAGACTGGCGCAGGTCTGCGGCGAGCTGGGACCGACGTTCGTCAAGCTCGGACAGATGCTCAGCACCCGCCCGGACATCGTTCCCGAGGACGTCTTAAAGGAGCTGCGGCTGCTCCAGGATCGAGTGCCTCCATTTGACACTGCGGAGGCAAGGAAGATCGTCGAACGGGAGCTCGGAAAGCCGATCGACCAGTGTTTCACCTCGTTTGCCGACGAACCGTTCGCCAGCGCGTCCATCGGGCAGGTCTATCGGGCCAAGATTCGCGAGGGCGAGGAGGTGGTGGTCAAGGTTCGCCGGCCGGAGATCGACGACACCATTCGCCTCGACATGCAACTGCTGCATTGGCTCGCCCGGTCGCTGGAGGAATTGGCCCCGGAGCTGCGCCTCTATCGCCCCACGGTCATTGTCAGCGAGTTTGAGCAGACGCTGACCCGCGAACTGGACTATGTCAACGAGGCGGCGGCCACGGCGCGATTTCATGCCGCTTATCGCGAGGATCCCGGTGTCCGCATTCCGCGGGTCTTCTGGGAACTTACGACGCCGCGGGTGTTGACGCTCCAGGCGGTATCGGGTGTGAATGCGGCCTCCCTGATGGCGGCGGGCGCCGATCCGGAGGGAAGCATCGACCGTAAGCTGGCGGCCAGCCGACTCCTGGATTGCTTCCTCAAGCAGGCCTTCGACCTGGGCCTGTTCCACGCGGATCCACATCCGGGCAACCTGCTGGTGACACCGCCCGCGACCATCGGGTTGATCGACTTCGGACAGGTTGGGACCATCAGCGACGAATGGATGACCGAACTGGTCATCATCGTGTACGCCGCGGTGAGCCGCGAAGTCGACGTGGTGATCGACGCGCTGACGGACATGGGCGCCATCAGCCTGGAGACCGACCGCGCGAGTCTGCACCGCTCGCTGCAGATGCTGCTCGACAAGTATTACGGTTTGCCGATCAAGCGATTTGACCTGGGCACGCTGTTCAACGAGTTCTCCGAGATCATGCGGCGGCACGACGCGGCGGTCCCGCGAGACTTCGTGCTGCTCATCAAAGCCTTCAGCACGGTGGCGAGCGTCACCGCGCAACTGGATCCCGACCTCGATCTGCTTGAGCTGTTGAGGCCCAGGTTGCGCCGCGCGTTGCAGGATCGGGTGTCGCCGAAGGCGCTGGGACGCGAAACGGTGTTGGCCGGGTGGCACTTGCTCAACATCGCCCGCCGCGCGCCGGGGCAACTGCGACAGGCGCTGCGCCGGATGTCCGCCGGCGGATGGCGGCTTGACGTTCACCACCGCAACATCGACCGTCTGATCGGAGAGTTGGACCGGTCGAGCAATCGATTGGCGTTCTCGATTGTCATCGCCTCGATCATCGTGGGAAGCTCGGTGGTGGTCAGTGCGGGGACCGACCTCACGTTGTTCGGAGTCGTCAAGGTGCAATACCTCGGCATCGTCGGATATCTACTGGCGGGCGTCCTGGGCCTTGGGTTGAGCTGGGCCATCTTCCGTAGCGGTAGATTGCATTGACCGGTGACCCAACCGTGCGCACCAACGTCTAATAAGATCAAAAACTTGCTTGGACGAGTGCAAAACTGCACCCTTGCCGGATTTATGCCGTTTTCACTGAAGCCGACTGCGATATTGATCATTGAAACCGCCGGTCGCTCTCCGGTACAATTCACAACTCTATGCGGGGGCAGAGAGCAGGCGCGTCCACACCGCTGAAAGGACTCGTCAGGGGACAACTCTCGTTCCTTTGCGTCCGGCATAACAAGACGGCACGGTACCTCCGCGGGCAATTGGCAGCCCACAACGGAGGCTGCGGGGGAACACGCAAACGGAGGGGATGCCATGCAGACTCGTCGAAGCATCTGTCGCGCGATCGTTCTTGCCTGGCTTTCCTTGGCGGCCACGTCCCAGGCATACGCGCAGTGCATCGTCGACGCGGATTGCGCTGACGGGAACGTGTGCAATGGCGTGGAGACCTGCCCCGCCGGGACGTGCGTGCCGGGGACGGCGCTCACCTGCAACGACAGCAACCCCTGTACCGACGACACCTGCAACACGACCACCGGCTGCGTCTACACCAACGACGACACCAACTCGTGCAGCGACGGCAACGCCTGTAATGGAGCCGAGACTTGCTCACTGGGGGCGTGCGTGCCGGGTACGGCCCTCACCTGCAATGACAGCAATCCCTGCACCGATGATACGTGCAGTCCGGCCACCGGCTGCGTCTACACCAACGACGACACCAACGTGTGCGCCGACGCAAACCTGTGCAACGGGACCGAAACCTGTTCGGCGGGGGCCTG
>JBBTCJ010000116.1:0-24149 GCA_038043285.1 Planctomycetota bacterium
GTACAGCGGATGGAACCCGGTCGTCTTGGTGACGCCGTCGGCCGTAGCCCACTCGCCATGTGCAAGACGTTGTGCGACGGAGAAATAGTAATAAGCGTCGTCCGCGACGTAACGCACCACTCTTTCGCGCGAACAACAAGCCAGATAGGCCGGAAAGCCAACGTTGATCAGGACGGCGAGAAGAACCAGCGCGGCGGCAGGGAGCATCAGGCGCGATGGAAACGGGCCTGGAGGCGAATCCGTATCGCCTTGCGGAACGATGCAGATATCAGGCCGAGCGTCCGCGATCATAGCGCGACAACGACATCAATGCCGGCGGACCCATCCTACGGTTCTAGCTACGGGCGCAGGTGCACGCGCGCACGCACGCGGTTGTTCGATTGATCGTAGACCTCGAAGCTCATTCCCTCGATCGTCAAGTCCTCGATCGCGTCCGCGAGCTTGTCGAGGTCGAAGGACCAGTACACGTCCACGGTCACGGTTCCCTCGACGGCCTCGCGGATTTTGATGCCTTCCTCGCCCAGCTTAACCCCTTCGACTCCCAGCAGGACCGGCTGAATCCTCTTTCGGAAATCACTTCTGGAGCAGCCGTCGAAGATCACCGGAATGATTTGGAACGAGGTGAGCCGCTTCCGCCAATTCTCTCCGATGGAGCGGAGAAGTTTAGGCCCGACTTCGTCGGCGAGCTTCTCGAAGGCCGAGTCGCCTGACCCCGCCGAAGTGCTCAGGGTGGATTTCTCAGGGCGATACACCTCGGAAACCAGCATGTCGCCGCTGTCGGCGAGGACCGCGCGGACCGTCAGGCTCACGTCCCACCGCTGCGTCGGGCGACCGCCGATGGGGACGGTTCCGCCGCGCTTGGCCTCCGCGCGACCGACGATCAGTACGTCCACACCGAAGGATGCGGCCCGCGTCGCCATCGAACGAACATCGTCCAAAGCCATGGCCAGATCGACGTCGCGCTGAACCACCTGTTCAATGACGCCCTTGTCGGCGAGTTTCACGTCGTTTTTCAGGAAGTGGCTCTCCAGCCGCGACTGACAGATGCCGTTGGGCTTGGCCGGGTTCGGGTCGTCCATGTCGTTGTCCTCGACGACGATCAACGCGCAACGCGGGTTGCCCATGTCGTGGCGGATGTGGGCGAACATAGCCTCCCAATCCGAAGCGAACTTGCCGGTGGACACGGTGGCCGCGATCTCGCAGAGGGATTCGTCGCCCTCGTCCCATTCGCGGGTCTTGCGGAACTCGGTGACGTATCCGACAGCGTTGGCGAGGATGCGGTCCTTCTTTACGGCGAAATCCTCAACGTTGGTGTAGGCATTGATTCGCTCTCCGCACGCCTGAGCGACGGCCTGGCGCTTGGCCTCGTCACATGCTTTCTCTTTCGCACCGGCGCCGCCGCGGGCCGCGCGACCGATTGCGGTGACCGACTTGACGTCTTGCGCAAAGGCTCCAGCCGAAACCGGCGCGAGCATGGTAACGATCCCCATCGCCAGGATTCTCAACCAGATCGAGAACCTCCGGTCATCCACCTGATACACGTTCATTGTTCCCTTCTCGCAACGTCTACGGGTCGGTGGTAGCGCATTCTTGGGTCGCGCCTACAGATCAGATCCGCCTCCGTCAGGGAGCGGACCATCTGAACAAAACCATTCCAACTGCGGCGGACCACTAGCCACGCTTCGGCGGAGGCGGCTGGGCTTCCGTCGGCGGGGCGATGATGCTCCCCGTCGATTTGCACCGCCGCAGATTCTCGTTGGACCAGAATTCGTTCATGATCCGCTTGAGATCCTCCTGGATGTTCTTCAACGTAAACTCAGCTTCGTACACCAGTTCATGGGTGTCGTCCGAGTACCACTGAAGCTTGTCCTTCATTCCCGGTCGTCGCATCTGTTCGATGACCAGACCGACGGTGTTCCGCGGTCGCCGCGGACTGTGCGGGACGAGCGGCGGCAGCAGAAACACTTCGCCCTCGTAAATGTGAATGTCACGGGGGTCTTTGGTCTCCGGGTCGATCACCCGCACGGTGACGTCGCCCTCGATCTGGTAGAAGAACTCGCCCGTTTCATTGACGTGGTAATCCTTGCGCGAGTTGGGTCCGCCGACGACCATTACGATGAAGTTCTCGTCCTGCCAGATGCACTTGTTGCCTACTGGCGGTTTGAAAAGGTGCCGGTTTTCCTCGACCCATTGCTTCAAGTTGACCGGATTGAAAACGCCCATCGATCGCTCCTCTTCGCCGAAACCCTAGGCCGGCGACGCCTACGCCGACGGTGAGCGCATCAGATCGTAGTCCCGGACGGCGCCGTGACGGTCGCCGCAACAATCTTTGTCCGGGTCGGACGCGAACGGCGGGCAACAGCATAGACAGGTATCCAGGCGAGCACAAATGCCGCTCCGCCGGCAAGGTCTTCCATCCGGAATCGCGCTATCAAGTCGGGCGGCGGCAGCGACCCCTCATGCTCCGCAGGTGAACTCGGCTCGCGTGACCTCGCGGTGCGAGGCTCGCCATCGGGGCGACAGGATCCGCTCGCCGTCGTCCGTTCTGCGTGTCGATGACCTTGGCGTCGCGGCCCGATGAGATACAATGTCCGCACGGAATCGCTGTTGTCCGACGAGGATCGCGTCGCATGGTGGATGAACGTCCCGGCGTGCCGGCAGGGCTTTGGACTCGTTGCGATAGCTGCGAGCACATGGTCTATGAGCCGGAAATCGTCCAGAATCTTTACGTCTGTACCGAGTGCGGGCACCATCGCCGCGTCGACGCCCGCGCACGGATCAAGCAGCTCGTCGACCCCGACTCCTTCGAAGAGTTCGCCCACGACCTTCGCTCCAACGACCCGCTCAAGTTCAAGGATCGGATCCCCTACACCGAGCGGCTGCAAGCCGAGCAGGAGAAAACCGGCGAACTCGAAGCCATCGTCGTGGGACGGGCGTTCGTCCGCGGACGATCGGTCATCCTCGGCGTGATGAACCCCTTTTTCATCATGGCCTCCATGGGAGCCGTGGTCGGCGAAAAAGTAACCCGGGCGATCGAGCGGGCCATCGAGGAAAACCTCCCCCTGGTCATCGTGACCGCCTCCGGCGGGGCGCGTATGCAGGAGGGGATGATCTCCCTGGTGCAGATGGCCAAGACCGCCGCCGCCCTCGCCCGACTTGACGACGCGGGGGGCCTCTACATCGTGGTCGCGACCGATCCCACGACGGCCGGAGTGGCTGCCAGCTTTGCCAGCCTGGGCGACGTGATCCTCGCCGAACCCAAGGCCATGATCGGCTTCGCCGGTCCCCGCGTCATCGCCAACACCATCAACGCCGAACTTCCCGCCGGCTTCCAGACCGCCGAGTTCATGCTGCAACACGGCTTCGTCGACCGCATCGTTCCCCGACCCGACCTCCGCCGTGAGATCGCAAGGATCATTGACTACTGCGGAAAGTGACGCGTTGGTTTGGCTGTCGAACGACGCCCGGACGCGGCGGATCCGATGCTCCAAGCCTCGATAGGAGTGCGTGGCCCACCATGCGTGCTCATTGCGGGTCGAGGAGGCAGTGGCCGCGTGGTGGACAACGGTGGGGGAAGGAAACCGTGTCGAACTGGGCGAGGTCGCAGTGGTCGAGGGTCCGGTGGATCGTCCGCGCGGCTGGATCGCGGCGGTCAAGGGCTGGCCGATCATTGGGTGATGCGATCGGCCCGCGATATCGCCTCCCCCACCTCTAAAGGGGCTGGGCGACCCGACCTCCGACGCGAGATCACAAGGATCATTGACTACTGCGGAAAGTGGCCGACGAACCGCGATGCGCACCGTCTACTTTCCCGCAAGTTTGTTTCGTGCGTACGCCGATAATTTTTTCGCGGTCAGGCGTGCTCCTTGCTCATGTCACCATCGGTGCGGCTAGGCGGCCACTTGTCGCGGACCTCGGCGGGTGTGGTGGAACCGCACTTCAACGGATTGAAGTCTGAAAGCCTCCTACGGAGGGGCGGCCCGATTGTATGAATCATCGACGACGGACGGTGACGGTGCTGCTGTCGCTGGCGGCAGGCATGACGGGAACGGCTTCTTTACTCACCTGGCTCGAACCGACCAGCCGGTCGGCCAAGCCGGCCTTTGCGAAGTCGCCGATCGCTTCGACGGAGTCGTTGGCCCGCCTCACAGTCGGCGAACCTCCCGCTTCCAAACCCGAGAGTCGGCACGAGGTTCTCCTGGCGGCCACGCCTTCCTTCGGCGTAGGCGAATCTCAGTAGCCTCGAAACCGGCGGAACCCTCTCGATCTCGCCCGTTTGGAATAGCCGTCCCACACCATCGCGG
The DNA here is from genome assembly GCA_038043285.1 of Planctomycetota bacterium. GTDB lineage: Bacteria > Planctomycetota > Phycisphaerae > UBA1845 > UBA1845 > JBBTCJ01. The sequence goes on from JBBTCJ010000116.1 coordinate 4,305, forward strand.
ATAGCATTCCGTCCTTGCGCATCATACGAAGCCAAGGATTCAGCAACGCTACCGGCGGAGGCCACTGGCGGCTCGTCCGCGAGTGGGAGCGACGCGCGGCTCATCGTTGACGCGCCCATGACCGGCGGCCAGCCATCCTGCTTACCCGGCCCTACGATCGAACAGGGCTTCCCAGTTTCGCCAGTTTATCATCGTGATCACCGGCGTTGTTTGCCTTTTTGGATTTGCTTGGGCGAGTCGATACCTGTACGAGCCGTCATCCGCGATCACGGAGACGCGGCCGGTCGGCGTAACCTGTTCAAAGAACACGGAGGTTCCCATGGGATCGGCAAGGTACCGTGTACGAATCGGGAAAGTCCCCGGCGGGCTTTCGGGCAAAGCGCGGCAAAACTCTTCGTTGAGCCGGGCTTCGCGGATTCACGCCCAGCAGTTGATCGAGGAGTATCTCGACGCGACGGACGAAGACGACGCGATGCCGCAGCGTTCGATCCGCTTCGGGCATCGCGCCGAGTTCATCCCGACCGCAACGGAGACGTTGGAGTCGGCGGACCCAACCGAAAGCGTCCCCGACGAACAGCTCCAACTCTCGTGGGAGCGGTCCACGCCCGACTTCGCCGACGCGGCGGCGGTGGCTTCCGACAGCACCGACGAGCGCTTGGACGCCCAGTTGACGCTCCGGTCCGCTCCTACGGTCGATCGTCGAATCCTTGTGGGGCAAGCCGCGGTTGCGACGCGACGTCCCGACCAGGATGCCAAGGCGAACCGACTTGACGTCGACACGACCCCGTTTCGCCCCGCGCGATTTGTTTATGGTTGCCTGTTGGGCAGCGCCGCCGCGGCAGCCATCCTGCTTATCGTCCAACTGGCGCTGCTGTAGACGGATGGTTCCGCGGCGCGGGCAACGCGGCCATCTCGACTCAAAAAAAGAGGCCGCCGCCGGAGGCTATGCGAGCCTGCGGCGGCGGATCACTACCGGACTAGGCGGCCAACAACCGCCCGGATCAACCACTTTCACATCCTGCTAAGTAGGAACGCGGAGAGACTTACGCTCCTGAGCCGCAGGCTTCAGCCTGCGCGACACTACGAACGCCGGTCCCCTTGCGATGGTGCTGCATCGCCCGGGCTAAAGCCCGCGGCTCAGGGCAGATTACTCTGCGTCTCTACTTAGTGGACCACCAGATTGCCTCCATCCAACAACTGCTCGACGGTCTTCACGCCATCCCATTTGCTGGCGTACCACAACCCGCCGTCCTTGTTCCAGATCGTGATGCCCATCGTGTCGGTCGAGCCAGGCTCGCCGTTGTCGTCCATCGTGACCTGGAGCGTCGCGTTGCTGTCCACGGAAAACGGCGCCGCCGGGTTCGTAATGTCCTTAATGTTGACCTTGCCATTGAACACGGCCTTACCCGTACTGACCTGCGTGGACAACGAGGTCATCGCCGTGCCCTTGATCTGATAGATGTGCAGCCCATCGGTTTCGGTGCGACGAACGATGGTGTTCATGCTGCCCTGTAGGTTCCGACCGGTTTTGGTGTACTTGACGCTGAAACCGAAGTTGTTCTTCGAGCCGACGTCCCCGGCCTTCAGTCCCGCGGAGTTCGTCAACCGCAGGTATCCGCCGCCGCTGATGAAGTTAGCGGCCAGCGGGCGGGACACAGTAACGATCACATCGTCCGCGGTGCTGTCGCGTGTGTAATAGTGCCCGACGATGATCCCGACGCGCGGCGAGATGCTGTCGGCGCTGCCGAGGTTCGCCGTCCAGATGCAGGTCGCCGTGCCGGTCAACGTGTCGCCCATGCTGACCAAACCGACGGACGCCGTGCACAGGACCGCGTCGAAGTTGTCGCTATCGACGAAGGTCACCGTGGCGTTGCGCACGTCGCCGGGATCGGCGTCATAGTCAGGGTCGGCGGGGACGGCTGTGACGTCTTGGACTGTCGCGGCCAACGTCACATAGGCGATGTTGCTCGTCGTTGTCGAGGTCGAGGCGAACAGTGCCCCGGTGTAGGTCACGCGGGCGTCCTCCTGCACGACGACGACGGTGATGTCGGCGTTGCTCGATCCGCCCTCGTCGTCGGCAATGGTAGCCCGAAGGACATACGTCCCCGGGCCCTCGTACATGTTGCCTGACAGCGTCCACTCGCACAGTCCGCTCGAGCATCCGTTCTCGGCAAGCGACAAACTTGCCGGCAGACCGGCGGTGAACGTCCCGCCGTCCTTGTTCCATTGCGTCGAAATCGACAAGACGTCCAGCGAGCAATCGTCCGCCTGGATGCTCACGGGAGCGATGGGATCGCTGTATTGCACGGTCTGCGCGCCGGGGCTGACGCCGACGAGCGGATCGCCATTGATCGCACAGACGAAGTTGCCGAACACGACGATCGTGTCCACGCGCCATCCGGTGCTCGCGACGCTGCTGTCGGACCCGAACCGCCAGCGCAACTGGACGTTCTGTCCGGCCGCGGCCGCAGGCAGATTCACCTCCGTGGTGATGTATCCGCCGGAGCTTCCGCTCCACGCCTGGCGGCCCGGCAGCGGATTGCTGAATCCCGTGGACAGCGTCCGGTTGTACCCGCCGGCGATGAAGCTTCCCCCGGCGGTGAGGATGTCGGCGAAGGCTCCGCCGTTCAAGCTGATTTCCAACACGCCGCCGTCGTAGCCCGACTCGGTGGCGTAGTTGTTGCGGAAGCTGATTCGCCCGCCCGGTCCCAGAACCGCGAATACCGGCGAGTGCAGTCGGACGTCATGAACGCTGGCCACATCGGGTACGAATGCTGTGTTCGGCGCCGTATCCGGAGAAGTGTTGACCGTTCGCCAGTTGTTTGTGGAAAGCCCCGAGGCCACCGTCGCCGTCCACCCCGCGGGAATGGCGGGCGCAACCGCGCCGTCGAAGTTCTCGCTGAGGCTCACGGTCAGCACACCCAGCGTGAAGTTGTACGAAACCGTTCCCAGGTCGAACGCGCCGTCCTGAAGCTGCAACGTGGCCACGAGTTGGTCACCGCAGTTCATTCCCGGATCGACTCTGAAGGAGAACACCTGTGTCCCTATGCCCCCGGCCCCGGCGATGGCGCCGTAGGCGTGCGGTCCGTCAGGATCGGTGACTCCGCCGGTCGCCAGCAGCGTGGCGACCAGATTGGTGGTCGAGGCGCTGCCCAGGTTCCGCAACGCGAAGTCCACGGTGGCTTTCTCGTTCGGATCCAGGGCGTTGTTCGCCGGCGCGTAGCACTCTTCGACGATGCTCGATCCATGTGCGAACAAGTCGTAGGTGCAGGTGAAGGCCGACGAGACGACGATCGTGTCTACCCGCCAACCCGTCCCGCCGACGCTGCTGTCCGAGCCAAAGCGCCAGCGTAACTGGACGTTCTGCCCGGCGGAGGCAGCGGGTAGATTTACCACGGACGTGAGGTATCCACCGGAGCTTCCACTCCACGCCTGCCGACCTGGCAACGGGTTGCTGAAACCCGTGCTCAGCGTTCGGTTGTACCCACCGCTGACGAAGCTCCCTCCGGCCGCGAGGATATCGATAAAAGCTCCGCCGTTGATGCTGATTTCCAACACGCCGCCGTCGTAGCCCGACTCAGTGGCGTAGTTGTTGCGGAAGCTGAGCTGCGCACCCGCCACCGGCGTGGTGAAGCCCAGTGAATTCAAGCGGACGTCATGCACGCTCGCCACATCGGGAACGAAGGCCGTGTTCGGCGCCGTGTCCGCACTGCTGGCCGCCGTCCTCCAGTTGTTTCCGGAAGAACCCGTTGCGACAGTCGCCGTCCATCCCGCGGGCAATGCGGGAGCAACGACGCCGTCGAAGTTCTCCATCAGCGACACAGTTTGCGCGCCCAGGTTGAACGAATAGGTGACGTTTCCCAGGTCCATCGCGCCGTCCTGCAAGTGCAGCGTGGCGATGAGTTGCCCCCCGCACGACAGGCTCGGATCGGCCGTGAACGTAAACGGTTGCGTGCCCGTTCCGCCGGAACCGACAACCACGCCGTAGGTCGTCGGACCGTCCGGGTTGGTCACGCCGCCCGTCGGAAGCAACGTGGCCATCAAATTGATCGTGTCGCCCGGACCGATGTTCTTCAACGTAAAGTTTACGGTGACCGTTTCCGCCGGATCGATCGCGCCATTGGACGGCGAGAATCCCTCGGCCACCAATGAGGAACCTGAGGCCGCCATGACTGGTAGGGGAGTCAGGGCAAAGTCTTGAATCGTCACTCCGCCGCCGGCGACGACGACAACCGCCGATGCGCTCAGGTACCCGAACTTGGACGCCGTTGCGGTGTACGTCCCCGGCGCCATAACCATACTGTAGTTGCCCGTGCCGCTGGTGGAAGCGAAGTATCCATCGGTCAGCGCGATGCTCGCTCCGTTGACCGGAGCGCTATTGTTCGCGTTCGTGACCGTTCCCGCGAGCGTCCCCTGTGGGGGAGGCATGCAGGAGGGGAACCTGAAGCTGCCGATCCTGGTCAACCATCCGACGGTGCTGCTCGCCTGGCTTGCGGCGGTGTAGTATTCCGTCGTGTACCAGAACGTACAGTCATCGGCCGGATCCACCATCAACGCGCTGTAATCGCCCCAGCGCGACCCGGAGTCCCGTTGAACGCCGGTCCCGGCAATCAACTCGTTTTCACCCTGATACAGTCCACCGGGTGGATCGGTCGCCAGCCGCCCCGCGTAACGAATCGAGGGGAACTTCGTAAGGCTGGACACCGAGTATCCGACTGCAAGGTTTCCGCTGTTGTCCGTGGCGGCGCTGCCCATCCACCGGCTGTGACCGTCGACCGGGTCAAACGTCGCCTGCTCGGTGACCGCGAAACCGCCGCCCACATCCGTGAGTTGGTAGTACCGGATGCCGCTGCGATAGGTTCCCAGCGTCGTCGACCCGGTGACGTTCACCGAGTGGGTCACGACCAGGCTCTGCCCCGCCGGTGTGTTGCGATACTGCAAGCGATGCATGAGGCGATCGGAAATGGAATCCAGGGCCGCGCTGTTGGTCGCTGGCGGCGGCTGAAGAATGTCGTCACGACCCGAAGGGCTTAGCGGATTGAACGCAGCGACCGCGATTGGGCTCTCCGACCGCTGCGTGAAGGTCGAGTTCGCCGGGTTGATCCAGTCCACGTGGAAGTCGAAGAGTTTCAGAGCGTCGAAGGGGTCACCGAACTCCGTGGCCAGGAAATATGCAAACGTGTTAGGACGTCCCGTCGGAGGCGTGACCAACCCGTCCAGGTCCGACGGTAGTACGCCGCCAATGTCCGGTATGACCGCGAGATTCATGTTGAAGTAGACAAGTCCCGCGGTCGGATCACCGGCGAGCATTTTTGAGCGGTCGAACGCGAAGGCACCCGTCCCGTCGAAGCTGCCGCCGAGATAGAACTGGTTGGTCGACATGTAGTACGCGTCCGGCCATACGCCGAGCTTTGGATAGTCCGGGAATTCGCTGCCCGGAAGAACAAAGTCGTACAGGTAGTACGCGCCCGTCGGGTCGCCGGTCTTGGAGACGGCGACGCACTCGTGATATGGAGGCGTGCTGGTTCCCGCAAACGCAAACTGGCTGAGCACCCAGCGGTCCGCGAGCGGATCATATAGCACGATCACGTCGCCTTGGTCGGACGCGGCGCATTGCCCGCCGATGGGTGCGAACAGGCTGCTCAACTTGAACGGCGCGGTCAACGGCGCGCCCGTCTTGTCGTAGACCCGCGTCAGCAGGTTCACCATCTGCACATAATGGTTGGGGCCGACGTCACCGTTGGTGTCGGGCGGCGACAATCGGAACCCGAAAGCGTTGAAGTTGTCCTGACAGCTCTGTCCCTCGAAGCTGACCAGCGGCGCGGGCATGGTGGCGCCGGGGAGAGCGGCAACGATTGAGGCTGCCTCCTGCAACGGTACACCTGCCGTCAGATTCGCATTCTCGCTTCTGGGCAAGGGGAACATCGGAAGCTCGAGGACGATTTCCGATTCTTCAGCCGAGATCGCCGCGATGCCGCCCAAGCCCGTGTCCGGCAGCTTCGCCTCGGCGGGAGGCAGCTCACTAACCAGGGCTGACTCCGCGAAGCTGACCGCTGATGTCGTCTCAACCTTCGCGGATTCAGACGGAGGGGGCGCTTGCGCCTTTGCCGCGGAGGATCCTCCATAGGGATCCAGCAAGAGGACAGCACCACCAAGCAAGGCTGGGACCGCCAGCAGCCTCAAGGGGCGCAACCAAGGATAAGACAATGGGAGACTGGATCGGTTCATCGCGATACTCCTTCCCACGAAACAGAGGTGAACGCCGACAAACACACTTGCCCAACGTGACCGCCCACGGCAAGTCCAAGATGGCGCGGACGCTAGCGATTCCTGAATGCGTTGTCAACCGAATTCCGGCGTGTTCGCAAGTGCCCACTTCGACAGTTCGCTAACATTGTCAGCGAACGCCTGCTGAGACCCGTAAATCGCTTTACTATAATAGCTTACGGAGTTGCAGAACGGGCCTTTCTTCGGGTACAATTCCTGCGGAGGGTCAACCCTTGAATTGGAAACAAGTCGGCGTCGTTCTGATCGCATCCTTATGCATTCGCTCGTCGCGCGCGGACGACCTTCGCTACGAGTACGAAGGCAACGTCCTTCCTTACGATAGTGCTGCGGGGTGGGTAATTGCGAATCCCTGCGAGGACGAGTGCAGTGAGGCCCTTAGTGACGGGCGCTTTGTACTTGCCTGGGCAACCGGATCAGATATCGTCATGTATCGGTACGACGTTTCAACTCAGGGAACTCCGGTTCCGCCAACTCTGTGGGTCGAATGGCAGTTCCGCTCCAATCATGCCATTGGCCGATCCGCGTACACTTGCGACGCCATTTGCACAGTGATTTATCGCTCGATGCATGTTGTTGCGTTCTTGTACGGAGACGCCGCAGTTTCCTTTGACGGCGGCTCCTTCGTGCGGGTGTTTGGAATCGACGAGTTTCACACCGTGCGTTATGAGAGCGACGATGGATTGCATTATTCCATGGCGATTGATGGGCGAATCTTTGATTCAGGCGTCGGCGACGACCAATACCCGATGACGGCCATCTCGATCGGGGGGATTGGTGGATGTGTGGGCGACGAGAACCCAAACAATGTCAACGAGTGGGACTTCGTGCGCTACGGCACGATCGCATACGGCGAGGAGATTATCGAGTCTGATCCGGCGCAGGGCTTCGTGGATGCGCGCATTCACGCCCTGCTAGATCGGTTCACGGTCCGGTACGACTCGCCGAACTACGTCTACCTCGATGAGATCAGCGTCGAGACCACCAGTGGAGTGACACCCGTTGTCACCAAGACCCGCCGGCTGGACAACGGCCCGCCGGACGTGGTCGAGATTGTGCTCGATCGCCCCATTCCCTACAACGCGACCACGCGATTCACCTTCGACGACGGCGTGGGCGTCAACGTGGTGGAGTTCACGTTTGCCCCCGGTGACACCGATGGCGACGGCGACGCGGACCTTTCCGACTTCGCGGCCTACCAAAACTGCCTCGGCACAAACCCTCTCGTCGGCGGTTGCCTTCCGCTTGACGTTATTGCCGATGGTCAACTCCGCAGCGCCGACTTCGCGAAGTTCATTTCCGTCTCTTCCGGCCCCTAGGGCCTACACTGCGGTTGCCCCTCCGCACCCGAGCCAACGCCCTGGTTGCGGGGGAAGAAAGATGCCGCTAGTCTACGCAACCCTTGGACGGATCGGTCAGGAGGATTCCGCCGTTCCCGCCGTGGAACCAGCTTCGGCGGCGCCGCCGGCTTGACTTGGCGTTGTTCTAGAAGGTGCTTGTTGGACAATCCCCGATTGGGGAAAGCGTGGAGATCGTCTTCGATGGTTGGTTGGCGAGTGGTGATAGCTGGAGTCGTCGCGTTGGCCCTTTCAGCCGGGAGCGTGACGGCCCAAACGGAGAACCCGCACGGTCCCGTGGTGGACACGATTCGGCCGCTTCAGACGATCAGCGCCTCCGACCAGGCGAGAATTGTGGATTGGGTGCGATTCGAGGTCGAAGCGTTGCAGAACACCGCCTCGGACAGCAAGATTGAGGCGGCCAAGCGATTCGGCAAGGCATTTCTTTCACAGTTTGAAAGCCCGCAGAACACGCAGGCGTTTCGCGGGCAGTTCGCCACCCAGGCCGCGATTGTCGCCGCAGAGGCCCTGGTCAACCCGCAGGCGGATCAAGTCGTGTCCGGGGCACTGGCTCGCGTGATGCTGGACATGAACCGCCCCGAAACCGTGCCCGGGTTCGTCGCGGGGTTGAAATGCAAGTGGGAGTGGGCCCGCTACCTTTGCGCTCGTGGGCTGGCGGCGCAACAAGGCGCGATCGCGACAGACAAGGACAAGTTGGAACAGGTGGTTCGCGCGCTGCGCGAAGCGGGCGAAACCGAAACCGGTCCTGTCGCCCTGGAACAAGTGTATCGCACCCTGGCGATCCCGAACCAACAGGCCTTGGTCATCGACGCCTATCTTTCGATTCTCGACAGACGATTGGCAGCCAAGAAGACCAAACCCGAGGCCTGGGACGGTGCGGAGAACGCGGCGTTTGAATACCTTCGAGTCCCCGCGCTGCTCAACGGACTGAGTGCCCCGCAAAAGTCGCAGCTTGTCATCCGTCTGGCAGGATTCCTGCGGCTGGCGGCAGAGCGTTACGCCGCGCCCAATCTCTCCTTTACCGAGATCGATGACCTTGAGCGATCACTTGATGCGACCGAGGAGATGTTGGAGACGCTTGCCGGCGCCGGCGGCGGGAACATCCGTAAAGTGCTGGAGAACCAGGGCTACGCCGGCAACAAGGAGGTTCTCGCCGAAGCGAAACGGTGGATCGGCGACAAGGAATCCACCACCCCGGGTCTGCTTAACGCTGCTCCGTGGAGCATTCCCCAAGGCGCGCCGTAGGAGTGTGCGCCTGAACCGTGCGGCGCCGGCTTCCAACCCGTGAATCCGCTGTAGCGATGCTGATCGCACCGCCGTCTTCGAGCGACGGTCCACGCCGAAGCAGGATCATCGGATGATCCGCAACCTGCTCTTCGTCTGCGGCCTGACACTGTTGGGGATCCTGTCGCTTTTCGCTCGTACCTCTGCCCGCCCCAGAGCGGACCTCGTCTACGTCAACCCGTCTGGAATCCACACGCTGGATCCGGCGCGCATGAGTTGGACGCAGGACTTCCGCGTCGCCCTGAACATTTGGGAAGGGCTGACAAGTTGGAATCCTCGAACACTGGAACCGATCGCGGGGGCCGCCGAGTTTCCGCCGCGCATCTCCGACGACGGGCTGACCTATACCTTCCTGATCCATCCCGACGCCCGGTGGTCCAACGGCGATCCGGTGACCAGCGGCGATTTCGTTCGCGGCTGGCGGCGGGCGATCGAGCCGGGGACGGGAACGGACTACACGTTCCTTATCACCGACAATATCGAGGGGACTGCTGAGTATGCACGTTGGCGACGCCAGGGCGTCGCGGTGCTGGCTGCTCTGCGAGGTCTGGAAGGTCGGCTGCGGCTCAACGAGGATCAACTCCGCGTCCTCTCCGACGACGACGTCTGGAATGCGTTCCCCGCCGATCTTCGCGCGGTCGTGCGGCATCCAGCGCCCGATTCGGCTCCCGCGGAGTGGTCAAGATTCGCGGACGCGCTGTTGGGCGCGCCGCTGGACTGGAGCACGATCGCCGAAGCCTTTCACGCAAGGCATGCCGCGGAGCTGGCGGACCGGTTCGCGCAGGTGGGTCTGTACGCCGAGGGCGAACGCACATTGACCGTGAGGCTGGCGAAGCCGTGCCCGTTCTTCCTGGATCTTACTGCCTTCCCGACGCTGTTGCCTTGCCATGTGAGTATCGAGGTGCTTCGAGAGCGGCACGCCAAATCGTCACTCACGAAAGAGGGGCTGGTGGTGTACGATCCGCAGTGGACCAAGCCGAACTACCGTCGAAACAGCTACCCGGGCCTGGTCACCAATGGGCCGTACCGTCTGGTGGAATGGGCCTTCAAACGTGGGGCGCGGATGGAAGCCAATCCGCACCATCGCGACGCCGCGCAACTGTCGTGCCGTTCGGTGGAAATGCGCGAGTTCGAAAACATCAGTGCCTCCCTGATGAGTTACGAAGTCGGCGACGTGGATTTTCTCACCGATCTGAACGTGCCTTACGACCATGAGATCGCACGGCTGGCTCGCAGCGGCGAGCGGCCGGACTTCCTGCCGTGTCCGGTGTCGGCCACCTTCTTTCTGAACTTCAATTGCCTGCGTTCCCGGGGCGATGGAACGCCGAACCCTTTCGCGGACGCCCGGGTGCGGAGGGCGTTTTCGCTGGCGATCGACCGCGAGGGGATCGTCGAGCGATGTTTGGCCCGAGGGGACCGCGTGGCCTACAGCTTTGTGCCGCCCGGAACCATTCCCGGATATTGGCCGCCGGACGGATTGCGCCGCGACGTTTCAGCGGCCAAGAAACTGATGGCGGACGCGGGGTTCCCGGACGGCGCCGGATTGCCGCCCATCGAGCTTCTCTGCGTGGGCACGGACGAGCGAATCGTGCAGATGCTTGCCCGACAGTGGGAGGAAACGCTCGGCGCTTCGATCGAGCTTCGCGTGCAGGAATCCAAGACCTTTGCGGAGAACAAGGCCAATCACCGGTTCTTGATCGCCCGCGCCAACTGGTACGCGGACTACAACGATCCGACGACGTTCCTCGATTGCCTGCAGAGCGCTAACGGCAACAATGACAGCGGATTTCACCACGCGGGCTACGACGCACTCCTGCGCCGCGCCGCCGGCGAGAGGAATCCCGCGGAGCGGTTGCGCACGCTGCGCGAAGCCGAACGCCTGATCGTCGAGGAGGAGTGTCCGATCCTGCCGATCTTCCACTATACGCAACTGATCGCCGTGAAGCCCCGGGTGTCCGGGCTGTATCCGAACGCGCGGCTGTGGTTTCCTTTCCGCTACGTCACGGTGACGCGATGATCGGTCGAATCGCGCGGCGGACGCTCGGCGCGGTCGTTACGCTCGCGTGCGTGTACACGCTTACCTTCGCGATGGTCATCGGCGTCGCCGGAAACCCCTTTCAGACCGGCGAAAGGAACATGCCGCAGGAAGCCGAGCAGGCCCTGCGGGCGCGCTACCACATGGACGACAATTGGGCGTACTTCCGCGAGTATCTCGCCGGTGTGGTCCGCCTGGATTTCGGCCCCGCGTTTACCTACGCCGACTGGACCTGCAACCAGATCATCGCCGCATCGCTCCCGGTCTCCGCGACGCTCGGCGCACTCGCGGTGGTCATTGCCGTGCTGGTCGGTGTCCCGCTGGGCGTTGTCAGCGCGGCCAGAAAGAAGACCGGCATGGATCAGGCCGTATCGTTCATTGTGCTGACGGGGGTTTGCGTGCCCACGTTTGTTATTGGCGCAGCCCTGGTCACCGTCTTTGCCGTCTGGCTCCGTTGGCTGCCAATCGGCGGCTGGGGAACCTGGCGCCACCTGCCGCTGCCGGCCCTCACCCTTTCGCTGCCCATCGTCGCCTACGTCACTCGCCTGGTTCGCGCCGGGATGCTGGATGTCCTGGAAAGCGACTTCATCCGCACCGCCCGGGCCAAAGGGCTGCCGCCGCGTGCGGTGATCTGGAGACATGCGTTTAAGCCTGCGTTCCTCCCGGTTCTTGGATACCTGGGTCCAGCCGCGGCCCAGGCGATGACCGGATCGTTCGTGGTGGAGAAGGTCTTTGGCGTTCCCGGTTTGGGTCAGCACTTCGTCAACGCGGCACTCAATCGTGATCCCGGACTGATGATGGGAGCCGTGCTGGTTTTCGCCGCGCTCTTGATTGCGCTCAATATCCTGGTGGACGTACTCTACGCATGGGTGGACCCACGAATCAGCAGCAGCCTGTAGGCCCGCACGCCCGAACTCCTGAGCAGCGCTCCGGTGCGGGGCAGGAGGAGGGCGTTCCGGCACACGCCCCACGCCAAGAGCCGACCCGACGAAGCGTTGGTTGGCGACGGCTTACCGGGTGGGGCGTCTACGCCGGGACTGCCTCCGCAGCATTGGGCTGCTTGCTCCTCGTTGCCACGGCGGCGACGCCGCTTTCGGTGCGCTGGTACAACGTTCAATCCGGCGGACTCGCGATCCGACACGCGCCCGCGTGGTACCCGGTCGCCCCGCTGGCGTCGTTCGGCGGTGCGGAACCCCGTGCGAAGGAATCCTGGCTCGTCCGGGCCGCGCACGCGACGACGTCATGGCTGGGACACGATGACCTTGGTCGGAGCCTTCTGTTCCGCGTGCTGCCGGGCGTTCTGCTGAGCACGGCGATGGGACTGTCGGCCGCCTGCATCGCCGTGATCATCGGCGTCGGGTGGGGGGCGTTGGCCGCGCTGCTCGGCGGGTGGGTCGATCGGCTGATGATGCGGATCGTGGACGTACTGTACAGCCTGCCCTACGTTCTCACCGTCATACTGTTGAAGATCGCGCTGACGCCGCCGCTACGGACGATCTTCGGGGAGCGTGCAAGGCTTGTGGACATGGTAATCGTAATCGCCGCGGTGGGGGGAGTAAGCTGGTTGACGATGGCTCGCGTCGTACGGGGGCAGGTGCTTTCGTTGCGGCAGCGGCCCTTCGTGGAGGCGGCGCGGGCGGCCGGTGCGGGGCCGATTCGCATACTGCGCGTACACCTGCTTCCGAACCTGGCGCGGCCGATCCTGGCGTACGGACTCCTTATTGTCCCGCAAGCGGTGATGCAGGAGGCTTTCTTGAGCTTCCTTGGGATTGGGATTCAGCCACCAACACCATCATTGGGACGTCTGGCCGCCGAGGGGGTACAGGCGGTCAACAGCTTCGTATCCTACTGGTGGTTGCTGGTCTACCCCTGCGGAGCGCTGGTGATCCTGCTGGCAAGTCTCAACGTGATCGGCGACAGTCTTCAGGCTCGCTGGGGCCGATCTGCGACGCACGGATAAGCCGACCACAACCCTGCAAAACAGACGCGGCGAAGACCATCTCGATCTTCGCCGCGTCAAATATCATCGAAGTTGCCGTACAGGCGGCCCTGGGGGCTTTTCGTTCGGCATAGCTACTGCGAAGCACGCGAAGGACAAAGCACCGGCGTCTGCCCACCCGGAGCGGCGATCATCGTGTTGTTCCAGACCGTGAAGGCGTCGGATCCCGCCAACATATTGATGCCCATCAGGATGTCGACCGGGCCGCATTTGCCGCTGCGATCCATGTCGCACTCGTAGGGATCAACGGGAGCCGGGTGCGGGAAGAGCAGACGATCGGCGTAGTCAATCAGCTCGGCGATATCCGCCGCGGCTCTTGTTTCGGCGTTCTGATCGACGTCGACCGGCTGAGCCCCCATACACCTCGAACGTCCGCTGGCTCGATGTTCGATGCACGTCCATCGTTGCAACGAAATGATCCGACTCAGGTTGATCCGGGCGATGTTGTTCGGCTGCGGGGTGATCGTCAAGATCGTCGGAGCCGACTCGCCGAACACGGTGGGACTTTGTGTAACGCGATAGGCGCTGGTGGCAGTGTCCGGGGCCTGATTGAACTGGATATCCATCGAGGCCCAGCCCAGCCGCGTGGCATTCGCCGGCGTGTTCGGCTCACGGGCGTCAGCGGCGCAGTTCGGCGGATTCGACGTCTGGGGCAGGGGCGGGCAGGTCGGTCCGGTCATGATCAATGGGACGGTCGTCGGAACCAGCTCGACGTTATTCAGGTCGCCGAAAAAAGTCTCGGGGTTTCCAGGCATTTTGAGGAAATCCAAGGTAAACTGCCCACACGTGAAGCCCTTGACCTCGAGCTTTAGCGTCCCCAGGTAGAACGGCTGCCCGTCATCGAGGACCACATTGGCGTCAAGATTGACTCCGAAGTATAGATAGTCCAAGCTGGTCGTAACCGCCCCTCCCGCAAACGCCATCCCCGAGAAGATGAAGCGGGGATGCGCCAGGGAAATGAACGCGCCGATCGCGGGGTTATGCGCGGGCTGGACGCATTGTAAGCCGCGGCAAACTTCGTTGAGCCGGCAGTTTGAGTCGATAGTACAATAGGCAGGCGATGGTTCAGCTTCCCACCCGTCTGGGAGGATCGACCCATTCGGGCCGCTAGTCGCTCCAACGCGACCGTCCAGACGAGCCGTAAAACTCTTGATGCCGGTGGGGATGGTGGCCGCGAAGCCCGATACTTGAAGCTCAGCCTCGATCACGTCGTTGGGCACGACGCTGATCGTCGACGTCGGCGCAATGGCCGACCCGTTCTTCTTGATCGCAACCAGCTTCAGCGTCGCGGCTTGAGCCGCCACGCCCGATCCCAAGACCCCTACGATGGCTAGCGCAACTCCGTAGCCCGCAATGCCCGTCCTCATGGTGCTCATCCCCTTCTTTGAACGTTTCATGTCAGCGGAGGGAGCGGCAGACGCAACGTCCCTTCCAACCCCCCGACCTCGCCAGTTTAACCAAACCGTCACGGCGACTCAATACTCGTCCCCCAACAATTCCAGCGCCGGACAAGCCTATTGACTACAGGAAAGCGCACCGAGCATCCGGCGCGTCGCGGAACGGTTGGAGAAAGCCGAATTATCCTCGGAAGCCCCCATCCCGTCCGAAAAACACCCCACTGCGGACTGCCCTGTGGGTACTCGGCGCGGACACCCCCATGTGTCCATCGTGCGCGGACAAGCCACCCACGCCGCCGAACAACCCAGCCGCGAGAACCCGCCTGGACCCCCGCTGTTTTGAGCATTATAGGCTGCCGGCTAAGGAAAGTCTAGACTTGGCTTGGTTCTTTCCGCCCAGCTCGCGTCCCCACCGGATCGTCCGAAAAAAGCTCAATCCCAACCGTCTATCCGGGCGGAGCGAGTGTCGTGGGATGAGCCGCGGAGGCTTGGGCTCCCCAGCGTTCGAGGTCCACCGACCGGTGCTGACGATCCAGCTCGTTGGCGAATTCTTCCAAGACCGTTAAACGCCGTTTGGCGGCCTCGCGCGTGGCGGCAAACCGGAAGGCGTCCTTCAACCGAGCGTCCCAGTAATGGTATTCTCGCTTGCGGCGCCAGGTATCGAGATGCGCTTGAACCGCCTTGCCCTCGGCCGCGCCGCGCCGGACGGCGAGCCAGATCGAAGCAAGGTTAAACTCCTCCAGGGCGTCGGCTTCCGCGACGACCTGGGCCTCCATGACGTCGGTCGAGCGATCGCCACAAGCTCGGACCGCTTCCGCGCCACGTTCCAGTGTCCGGCGTGGAAGAAGGTCGCGCAAGCTGCTTTCGAGCAGGGCGGCCCCGTCTTCGCGAACCGCCGCGGACGACGGGGTCAGAAGGATTTCGAGGCGATCGAGTTCGCCTGAGCGGCACCGAGTCACCCAGCCGGCATCATGGTACAGGGCGGCGGAGACCACGGCTGCCGCATCCAGCGTGCGTGTTTGCAACTCGTCAAGGCCGGAGATCCACTGCGCAGTCCGGGCCACTCGCTCGGAGTGTTCCCAAAGGAAAGTGTCCGGTTCGGCTCGAGAGTGGTGCAGAGCCAAGTCGGCGCGAGCGCGCTTCCAAACCGCGTCGACGTCCATGACCGCGTCTTCCCGCCTACCACAGAACAAGCGAGGCATCGCGTTGACCGCACGCGTGCGCCGCGAACACCTAGGACCCGCCCGATTCGCCGACCATAGCGGATGGTAGCCCGTTGAAACAAAACGTGCTGAAAGCGCCAACCAAACCGCGCACCGGCGCGCCATAGGCGACCCGTGCAGAGTTCAACGGAGCCTGCCTATCCGTCGGTTCCGCACGGTGGTCTCACGACTGGCGCTGCGGCTCCGAAATAACACACCGAACGGGTGTGAACCCCACCCATGACCGCTTTCAGGGGCGGTGGGCAAAGGAACCGCTACGGCATTGTAACAAAACTAACGCGGCATTCGCTACAAAAAAAAGGAAGCTCGCCGCAGATTTTTCCCACGGAGAGGTTTCGTCGAGGGGAACAATCGAACGAATCGAAGCCGCGCCACAAGCCGGACCCACAACGTCAGCGGAAAAGCAGCACAGCAAGGCCAGCCAGCGTATCGAAGAAGGCTCGCAGGAAGGTGCGCCACACGGATCCTGTCGATGTCTCCCACGGACCGGAAGCCCGTACCGCTCCATTGCTTGACCGGCCCCGGGCAGGCCTTATCCGCAGGGGAATCCGATGGGCTGGTAGTAGAAGTTTCGCTTACAGGGAGTCCAGCCGGCGCCGCGGATCGCGGCGCGGATTTCCTCCTCGGTCAGGTGGTACGTGGTTCCCGCCGCCGAAACGACGTTCTCCTCCATCATGACTGATCCCATGTCGTTGGCCCCGAAGAACAAGGCTAATTGACCTATTTTAACACCCTGAGTTACCCAACTTGACTGGATGTTTCGAATGTTGTCGAGGTAAAGCCGAGAAACGGCGAGCATCCGGAGATACTCACCAGCGTCAGCGAGGACCAGGTGCTTCCCGTCCGGTGGACCGGTGTACCCAGGTTGGAAGCGAGTTACTCGACCGAGGGGAGTATCGCCTGGTTGAAAAGTCCAGGAAATAAACGCGGTGAACCCGTCGGTCTCATCCTGAAGGTCGCGGACCACCTTCAGGTGTCCGATTCGTTCCTCGACGGTTTCGATGTGCCCGAACATCATGGTGATGCTGGTTTTCATGCCGATGCGATGGGCTTCGCGCATGACGTGAAGGTATTGTTCAACGGTGGTCTTGCCCTGGGCGATCTTGCGTCGAACACGATCGACGAGGATTTCAGCACCGCCGCCGGGGATGGAGTCCAGCCCGGCTTCACGCAGCCGCAGCAGCACGTCGCGGACGCTCATGCCAAAGATTTCGGAGAAGGCATAAATCTCCGGCGGGCTGAACGCGTGAACATGGATGGCCGGAAACTCTCGTTTCATGAACCGAAGCAGGTCGAGGTACCACGAGAAAGGAAGCAATTCCGCCGGAACCAGCCCACCCTGCATGAGCACTTGGGTTCCGCCGATGGCGAGCAGTTCCTCGATTTTCCGCCCGATCTCCTGAAAGGTCAGTACGTAGCCGTCCGGCAGATCCTTTCGTCCGGTGTTCAGCCCGGGCGGGTCAGCCTTGAAGTTGCAGAAGATGCACTTCGCGGTGCAGTAGTTGGCGTAGTTGATGTTTCGATCGACGACGTAGGTTCGATACGGCTCGGGATGTAGTCGCAGGGTGACGGCGTGCGCCTGCCGACCCAGCTCGTGGATGGAGCAGTCCTGGTACAGGGCGAGGGCGTCGCGATCGGAAAGTCGCGCGGTTGGAGCCGCGGGCGGCGGGGCAGCGATCGCCGTGCTCATGCGAAAACCAGCCCCCTTCCGCCGGCGATGAGGTTGTGGCGTGCGGCCAAGTCGAGGAATCGCCTCATGCCCTCGCGCTGTCGTGGCCCGAGGGTAAACTTCAGTCGCTTGGTGAGATACCGTTTTGCCAAGGCGACCGGCCAACCCAGCCCGGGTCCGAAGTCGGCAGCGATCATTTCGGCGGCTCTCACCCCGCGATCGCGCGCGGCGGAAAGGAGTTCCGCCAGTCCTGTGGTATCGACGTGTTCGGGCGCCGCCCAGGCAGCGAACACGAAGGGCAGTCCGGTCAGGGTCTTCCAACACGATCCAAGGTCGGTTTCGATGTCGTAATCGACGAGGGTGTTGTGCACGACCTTGTCGCCAATGAGGAGGACAGCCTCACACGCCTCGATGCTCTCGTCGCCTCGATAGGGAACGATCTCCAGGGCCGTACCGAACGTCTCGCGCCACACCACCTCGGCGAGCGCGATGGACGTGTGCGAGTCGCCGTCGACGTGGAGGGTGCGAATCCGTTCAGGCTGAATGCGCGAGAAGACGCGAACGGTCAGGGTTTCGCCGTCGCAGCCAATGCAGGCATCGGATACAATGCGCCAGCGGCGATCGTTGCGGGCGAGGTCCACCACAGGAACCAGGGCCGCATCGACCTCTCCACGATCGAGCTTCTCCGCAAGTTGGGCGGGAACATCCAAGACGGATTCGATGCGACGATCCGTGTTCAGACCGGCGATGAGCGGTTTGGCGTTGAGGTACGAGACGACGCCCAGACGCCATTTTCTTGAACTTTCGCCGGCGCGTTCCAAAGCCCTCTCCTGCAATCTTCGAATCTGGAACCGATTATAGATAACCATCCGAAGGCGGCTACGCCGCGGTCGGCCTGAAAGGTCGGTTTCAGGGTTTTTGAAACGAGGGAAGCGACCGATGGTGGTGCGGCGCGGGGTTCGTTCGGGTCGCCGCTTGGACCTCGTACCGATGGAAACGGAGGCGCCATCACTCCGATCGGTACGAAGATGACGACCCAGCGGCCGGGCGGTATGATCGCTGGTCCGGGAATTGCCGAGGTATCGCTTCGGAGCGTTCGTGGTTCGCTGAGGCCTAGACGAGGTGGTTTTGACGATGGATTTTGAACTACCGGATGAATTGGTCGCCCTTCAGGACGTAACCCGGCGATTTGCCGCGGAGCACATCGCGCCGAACGCTCGGACGTGGGACCGCGAGGCGGACATCCCGCGTGCGACGGTGGCCAAGCTGGCGGAGCTTGGGTTCCTCGGAATCTTCACTCCGCAAGAGTATGGCGGGGTGGGGCTGGGCGACCTGGGCGCGACGGTCATTATGGAGGAGATCGCCCGGCACTGCGGCGCGACCGCCCTGATGCTCGACGCGCACAACGCCTTGTGCACGGCCCATCTGTTGATCGGGGCGAACGAGGAGCAAAAGCGAACGCACCTGCCGAGGCTCGCGTCCGGCGAGTACCTCGGAGCGTGGGCGCTGTCCGAACCCGGATGCGGCAGCGACGCCGCGGCCTTGACCACGACGGCAACGCTCGACGGCGATCGCTGGGTGCTCAACGGGGCCAAGCAATGGATCACGAATGGGCATTACGCCGGGGTGTTCGTGGTGATGGCTCGGACCAAGCCTGAAGGTGGGGCGAAAGGCATCAGCGCATTCATTGTCGAGCGGAGAACGCCTGGATTCGAGATCGGCCCGAAGGAAGACAAGATGGGCATGAGGGGTTCGGACACGGTCGGCCTGACGTTCGATCAGTGTCGCATCCCCAAGAAGAACCTCTGCGGCGCGTTGCACGGCGGGTTCGTCGATGCCATGAAGGTGCTGGAGCGCGGGCGGATCACTATCTCGGCCATGTCCGTGGGGCTGGCACGCGGGGCGTTTGAAGAAGCTTTGACTTACGCCAAGCAGCGGACGGCGTTCGGGAAACCGATTCTTGAACATCAGTCGATTCAGTTCATGCTGGCGGACATGCTGATGGAGATCGACGCCGGCCGATTGCTGACGCGGCAGGCGGCGCTGCTTTCCGATTCCGGGAAGCCCAGCAACATCGCCGCGTCGATGGCCAAATTGTTCACCAGCGAGATGGCTACACGGGCGGGGCTAAACGCCATCCAGATTCACGGCGGCAACGGGTACACCAAAGAGGTGCCTGTCGAACGGTACATGCGCGACGCGAAGCTTTGTGAGATCGGGGAAGGGTCAAGCCAGATCCAGCGGGTCATCATCGCACGAAACCTATTGGAACTTTAGAAGGGCGGACGCATGGATTTCGCCTTCGACGACGATCATCGCATGTTGCAGGAGCAGGTCCGCGACTTCGCCTTCAAAGAGGTCGCCAAGGGTGCGGCTGAGCGGGATCTCGAAGCCGCCATGCCCGACGAACTTCGGCGGCAGCTTGCGGAGCTGGGATTGTTCGGCATCGCGATTCCCGAACCGTACGGGGGCGCGGGGATGGGGACCGTCGCGTCGTCGATTGTGGTCGAAGAAATCTCGAAGGCCTGCGCGGGGACGGGGGTTCTGCTCAGCGCGCATGCGTAATTGTGCGTCGATCCGATCATTCGTTTCGGC
>JBBTCJ010000117.1:0-12813 GCA_038043285.1 Planctomycetota bacterium
GGAGCGGCCTTTGAACGGTCGCAGGGGATGAAAAGACCTTGCCGACCCGCAAGACCTGCGAGAATGGAACGACCCCGGACGGCAACCCAACAGCCGGCCTTCTCTAGCGGCCCGACATGGTGAGTCTAGCGGGTGAAAGAGCCCGCTCCCTCACGGTCGCGGCTCTGATAAAAGGCGGTTGGGCGTTTGAACAGAGCCGCGAGCGTGAGCGAGCGGAGGTTGACCTTTGGAATCAGGTGTGTCGTCGCACTAGCGCCATCCGCGCGGCCTCGCAGGCTTATCCGCTCAGCGGACGACCGTCGATATCGCGGATGGCGCCGCAGAAGCAGAGAATACCTTCGATGAATCCCCAGATCGGCCCGACGATCCCGACGGTCAGCACCGTCGCCAGAATTTGCAGGACGCCGATCCCCACGAACCCCAGGTAGAATCGGTGCACGCCGAACCCGCCCAGCAGGACGCCGAGCGCCCCGGCCACCCAGCGATTCCGCCAGGAGTAGACTCCCGGCCCTTGAAACCCGTTCGTGAATGCGCCGGCTTGGGGCGCAGCCGGGACCGCCCGCGCAAATTGCGCGTCCGCCACCAGCCTGGCCGCGCTAAGTTTCTTTTGACAATGCGGGCACGCGACCGCCCCCGGCATCGCGGCCGTAGCAATCAGCATCGCTTGCCCGCAGCGCGGGCAGAATACCTTCACGGCAGACGCCGCATCGCCGCATTCGACCGTCGGATTCATGGCCGCATCCTCGAAAATACCCCGATAGGGTAGCACCGCCTGCCGGTCGGACGCAACGACGACCGTCGGCGGCGCGGACCACCCGCCCTTGCAACGGGCAGGCCACCTACGATGATTCCTTCCTCCGGCGTCGATATTTCACCCGGGAAGAGGAATCGCATGGGTTTTTTCGATCAACACCTCCATTCGCGGCATTCGTTCGATTGCCGGACCGACCCGCGGGCCAACGTCGAATCCGCCATTGCCCGAGGGTTGTCGGGATTGACGTTCACGGAGCACTTCGACACCCACCCAGACGACTGGGCGGGCTGCGTGTACGATGACGCCGCTTATTCGCAAACGATCGAATCCCTTCGGCGGGAATTCGATGCCCGCATCTTCATCGGCAAGGGCATCGAGGTCTGCTACCAGCCGTCGAGGATGGATTTCATTCTTGATTTCCTTGCCTCTCACGAGTTCGATCTCGTCATTCTTAGCGTTCATTACTTTGCCGGCGTGCCGGTCCACCGGCGGGATCCCTGGAACGGCGTCGACGCGGATCGCGGCACGCGCCTTTACCTGGAGAACGTGCTCGAAGCCGTTCGATTCTGCGAGCAACTCCATCGCGGCGGCACCCGAGTGTTCGACGTTTTGGGCCACTTGGACGTCGTGAAACGCTACACGCACCGATTCCTCGGAAGCTACGACGTGACTTGCTGCGCCGACTTGATCGACGAGATTCTTCACGCCTGCGTCCGAGCCGACCTCACCCCGGAGATCAACACCTCTTCGCTTCGTCAGGGTCTGCTGGAAACAATGCCTGGGCCCAGCACCGTGATCCGATACGCCGAGTTAGGCGGCCAAGCGATGTCGCTGGGGTCGGACGCCCATCGCGCCGACGACCTCGGCGCGAACTTCGAGAAGGCCGTCGAGATGCTCCGCGAAGCCGGCATCGGACACGCCGCGGTCTTTCAACAGCGTGCCCGGCGCCTCGAACCGATCTGACCGCCGGCGACGACCGAACCTCATGCTCGCCTGGGCGGCGTCCCCGGCGGCAGGCCGTCATGGGCGGGCATCGGCGACTTCTCGATCTCCGTAATCATCGTTCCCCGCCGCCAGACACGAACGTCGCCCGTGGACTGGGACAGCGTGATCGCAATACTTCGGCTGACCGCGGTGATCGCCGCAGCCGCGGCGTGACGAGAACCCAGCCCCTGAGGAAGGTTGTCAACACCGGAACTCGAACGCAAGATCGCGCAGGCGGAAACGATCACACCGTTGCCCTTGAGGATGAACGCCCCGTCGAGCTTGGCGATCTCCTTCACCGTATCGCGGATCGAATCATCCAGGATGTTCCGGTCTTTTTCCCCGTAGCCGCGGAACGGGTTGATCCGCCCCTCGACGCTCGCCTTGACCACCTCGCGGTGATCGCCGACCACGAAGATCGCGCCGATGGGCTTGCCTTCCCGGCCCTCGTGAGCAAGCTCCAGGGCCACCCGCAACACGCGCTCGAACACCGGTCGGCGGATGTGCTCCGTCAGCTTGGGCTGTCCGACCGATTGAAACAGCTCGTATTCCTCGCCCACGCGCATGGTCACCAGCGTGTCGATTCCGTGTCCCGCGACGCCGGCCAGGAACACGAACACGTCGCCGGCGGTTAGAAGTTGCTGTGAGAACGCGATCAGCGTCGCCATCTTGATTTGACCCATGCGGGTCAAGTCAAACGGGGGAACGGAAAGGCTCGCGGCGCCGGATTGTTCGGCGCGGCTCTCGTCCGACGGGTCGCGGCATACGAGGATCAATTCCGTGGGTGCCCGGATCACCTTGCGAAGGGCCGCGACGTCCTCAACCGCGTCGGCGTAGGCAAAAACCGCTCGCGCGGAAACGGAATGTGCAACCTCCGCGGCGGCGGAGAGCATGGCAGCGGCGAAATCAGCATCTCCCTTCGGCACACACGCCTCCTGGTCGCGCTCCCTGAACCGCCGTCGAGCACGCCGCTTTCCCCGCTGCGCACCGCTGCGTTTGAGGCGGCGGAGTGGCACTACTATACTAAGCGACATGCCGCATCTCAATCGACTACCGGCGATGTTGGCGTCCTGGTCAATCCCCCTGATCGTCCTGGGGCTTTCCACCTCCGAGCACCTCTTGGCACAGACCATCGCGGAGCCGCACGTTCCGGAAATCTCCAACGCGGGCAAGGAGTATTTGTCCAAGGTCGCGCGCCGGACGATGCGCGACGCCCTGCTCGGACGTGCCGACTATGAGCCGGCCTACGTTCCCAGCGCCCTGAAGGGCGTCACGGGCGAGCCTGTCGTACGGGTCTGGGAGGCGGGGTTCCTCCTCAGCCTGGGCCAGGCTCCGATCGGATCGGCCGTCAATGCGACGCGTGACGCCGCCCTCGCGGCAGCCGCGGGTCTCAAAAAGGGCGGCGACGGCGTCGCCGAGCGACTCACGAACATGGTCGTCGAGATCGAGCTTGGCGGCCCAAGCCAACCGCTGCCGGAGGGTTTGGACTGGTCAACACCGGGTCTGTTGGACGCGCACGTTGAACCCGGGGTCCATGGACTCGTGGTCTCCAGCGAGTGGAAATCTCGTCGCGTGGCGCCCTCCGAGATCGCCCGCTCCGATATGGAATTCGACGACGCCATGGAGGATCTCGCCCAAGGCCTGCTGCGCGTGCCGACGGAAGCCTCCAAGGCGGAGTTGCGGCGCTTTCGTACCGTGCACTGGTATGAGACTCGCTCCGGTGGGGAGATCGTCACCCTGCACCGGGGAATGACGCTCCTCGACCTCTCCGAGGTTCGCGCGGAGACCCTCGACGCCGCGGTCTCCCGCCTCGCCGACTACCTGGCCTACCGCCAGCTTCCTTCCGGCCTGTTCGCCTACCAGTTCGACGCGAGCACGGATCGCTACAGCGAGGCGGACAACGTCGTACGCCAAGCCGGCGCCGCGGCTGCCATCGCCGAGTTTTCCGGACGCACGAAACGCTCCGCCGCAACCGCCTCAACGGATGCGGCCATCCGTTTTCACTTGCAGGGCCTGACCAAGTTCCCCGGCTCGCAGGACGCATCGTTCATCGCCACCGCCGACGGACAGAACAAGCTCGGCGTCACGGCGCTCTTGTCGATCGCCCTGGCGGAGCATCCCGACTCCGACCACTTCGGAGCCACGCGCCAGGAGCTGATCCGCGGCATCCTCAACCTGCAACATTCCTCCGGGATGTTCGTCACCGCCTTCCCTCCGGCCGAGCGCGTCAGCGCGCAAGAGTACTTCCCCGGCGAAGCTCTCCTTGCGCTGGCCCTGGAGTATCGTCGCCACCCGTCTGAGGAACTCCTCGGTGCTTTCGATCGTGGCATTTCGTTTTATCGCGAGTACTTCCGTGCCCGTCGATCGCCGGCGTTTGTTCCCTGGCAGGTCCAGGCCTTCGCGCTCATGGCTGAGAAAACCAAGCGAAAGGACTTCGCCGACTTCGTCTTTGAGCTATCTGACTGGCTTGCGGAAAAGCAATTGACGTCGGCGAATTGCCCCTGGCCGGAGTTGCACGGCGGCATCGCCTCGTACCGACCCGGCCGCGTCGGCGCCTCGACGGCCTCGTACCTGGAGGCCTTCGCCGATGCGCTGGCGCTCGCCCGCGTTGTCGGTGACAGGGACCGAGCGACGCGGTATGAGCAAATCGTGCGCCTGGCGTCCCGCTTCGTGTTGCAGCTCCAACTCCGACCGGAGGAAGCGGTCTTCCTGCGCAGTCCGCGCGACGCCGTCGGCGGGATCCGCGCCGGGGCCGCGCTGACTCAATTGCGCATCGACCACTCCGCGCACGCCCTCGTCGGACTGGTCAAGGCGCGGCGGGTTCTCTTTCCCGATGATTGACTCGCTCGATCCAAAGCGCTCACGCGCGGCGTGGCTTCGATCCATCGTTCGGCCAAATCCCTACGCGATCGTCCTCACCTTCGCTGCCTCCGTCGTTGCGGCGCTCGCGGTCATCTCGCCGTGGACGTTGGCTTCCGTCTTCATCAACGCCGTCTCGGCGCTGATCGTCGTCGTACCGCCGATCCTTTTTGGTCTTTGGCTGGTTCGGCGCGCGTCTCTAGGCCCGATGTCCCCGGCGTGGCGACTACTGCTTGCGGCGACGTTCGGGCTGAGCGCGGCCTCGCTGTCGGTCTTGGTCCTCGGCTGCGCCGGACTGCTGCAGCGCCCCATGTGGTTGGTTCTGCTGGTTGCGGCCGCCGCGACCGGCGTTGCCGAGCTGCGCCGTCGGCGGTCGCCGGAATCCACCGCAACTCCCCGCGTGGAGCACTCCGCCGCTCACTGGCTGTGGATGCTTGCAGCCCCCTTCCTGGTGATCGCACTGCTCAACGCCTCCGCGCCTCCCGGTACGATTTTCCAGGAGGAGGGATTCGGATACGACGTGCTGGAATACCATCTTCAACTTCCCAAGGAGTACCTTCAGGCAGGCCGCATCACCTACCTCCCGCACAACGTCTACGGTTGCTTCCCGGCCAACGTCGAGATGCTGTACCTGCTGGCCATGATCGTTCATGGCCCCACGCCCGAGGTGGCGCTGGTCGCCAATATGATCCATCTCATGCTCGCCGGACTGACGGTGTTCGCGGCTTGGACCGTGGCCCGCGATTGGTCACCGGCGGCTGGAAACCTGGCGGCGATCACGACTGCGACGACCGGCTGGCTCGCCTACCTATCCGGGCTGGCCTACGTCGAGAACGGATTGCTCCTTTTTACGATTGTCGCCTTGGGCTCGCTGCTCCGCGCGAAAGAGTCCGAAACCCGAGGGGAGCCTCGCGCCTTCGACAGGTCACCGAACGCCGCGCAGGCGCGCCGCCGGCTGATGGTGTCAGGGCTTGCATCCGGATTCGCGTGCGGGTGCAAGTACACGGGGATCGCGTTGACGCTCCTACCTGTGCTCGCGGCGGCCGGATGGCTGCAACCAACCTTCAGACGACGCCTCACGTCGATCGCCATCGTCGCGGCCTCAGCGCTCGCCTCGTTCTCCCCCTGGCTGGTGCACAACGCGTTCACCACCGGCACCCCGGTGTCCCCCCGGCCCACCCGTTGGTGGGCCGCCACCCCCCCCGGATGGACCGCCGCGGAAACGGAGCACTGGGAGAGCGGTCATCAGCCGCCGCCCGGTGAAACCGCGCCCACCGCCCGCCTCGTGCAAATATGGCGCCGCATCGCCGCCGACCCACACCAACGGTTTGGACCCGTCCTGCTACTGCTTGGTCCGATCGGACTCCTGGGGCGACGACGAACCTCGATCGACCGCGCCATTCTGGTCGTCGTGGTGCTCCAACTCTTCGTCTGGCTCGTATTCACGCATCTTTTCGCCCGGTTCGCGGTCGCGCTCATCGCGCCGCTCGTCCTGCTCGCCGGCCGCGCAGTCGGCGACGTTCCTTCCCCTTGGCGGCAACGGGCGATGCTCCTCGCCCTCGCCGGCGGCGCGATCTGGAACCTTTACTTCGCATCGGAAATGACAAGAGCAGAAGTTCCCGTCGGCCTGACGACCGACATCTTCGTGGAAGGCACGCTCCCGGGCGAGGAGCATCTGGGGATGGCCAATCGCGAACTCCCCGCCGATGCCCGCTTGTTGCTCATTGGAGAGGCGCGTGCATTCTATTTCCAACGTCCAACCATCTACTGCACCGCCTTCAATCGAAACGCGTTCCTGGAACGCGCTGCCGCGCGCGACACGCAAGCCGCCGCCGCGTGGTTGCAGACGGAAGGCATCTCCCATGTCCTGGTGAATTGGATCGAAGTGCATCGGATCGTCCGCACCTACGGATTCTCACCGCCCGTCACGACCGACCAATTGCGAGAAACCCTTGCCGTCCTGGAGGGCGCCGTTCTGCACAGGATCCAAAAATACTCCCACCCGTCACTTCCAAGCTCGAAGTCGTACGTGGATGTTTACGAGGTGGGCGCCCGGCCGTAGATCACCGGCGGAGCCTGAGTGGCCGTCTGTTCCGCCACCTGTCCGCGCGACGGGTCGGAGGCGACCTATGGACAGCCGAACGGACCGGGGAACGGATACCCGCTGCTTTTCACCGCATCGACGACCGAGGCGAGGTCGAGGACGTTCATGTTGGCCACGGGGTTTACGACATGAGGCTGGAGCTGCCCCGCGTACTTGGGGATCGATCCGATCAGCTGCTTGATTCGATCCACGGCCGCGGTGACGTCACGGACGTTCGGCTCAGTCAGCAACGCCGGCGAAGGTTGCTGCCACGGAAACGCGACATCGCCCCAACGCGCCGTGACCACCGCCAAGGCCGGCGAGAAATTCGCCGGGTTGGCAACGTCGCAGGCTTCCTCAATCGCGTCGACGAGGTACAACGAGCTTGGCAGGATCTCCGATCCGTAGACCTGCAAGACGTTGATCGAACTCCAGTCGGCGTAATACGGCTCGCATTGCAACGTCGCGGCGAAAAACGTCTGTGGAGGAAGATCGCGCTCCGGAAACTCCTCCGCCAGACCCACCCACATGGCCGTCCCTTCGAACTCCGAAAAGTCTGACGTCGGCACGCCCGGAACATACGGTGGATCGGGGTGGTGCAGTGACGCAAGCGTCACACGGATCGCCGTCGATCTTCCCGCGTTGCCCGGCGTGAAGGAGATGTAGCGGTTCTTCGGCGCAGGCGCCGGTTCATCGATCGGTGCGTCCGGAGGAGGACACTGGGACAGGGTGTAGTCAATGTCGAGGGTGTAGTCACCGCCCCAGCCTCCGTCCTTGGAGGCCCGAAGGACGTACGTCCCCGCCGCCAGGGCGCCGCCGACCACTTCTATCCCCGACGAGGAGTTCGACGTATCCACGATGTCGCCGGTCGAGGTCAGCAGTTGCAGGTTCAAGTTCATGTCCGCCGGGTTGAACGTCGCGGTAGCCGTAAAGGTGGCGTCCGAGCCAAACGTCAACGTGAAATAGTCATTGAAGTCGACCAGCCGCAGGGAGTGCGAACCCCGCGCCATCGGCGCGGCGGTCTCAAAGGCGTCGTTGTCCTCGTACCCGTCGTCCGGAATGACCGCCTCAAGATATGCGGACACAAGATCGTAAGTGTAACTAAAGCGACCGTAAACGTTGTTGTACATTTCCGGGTTCGTGCAGGTGGGGGACGCGAAATAGCACACGCCATACAACTGACCGACGACTTCCCAGGTCTCGTTAAACAGCGCCGATCCACTGGATCCGCCTTCGGTGATGCCGATCGTCCAATCGTTGTACACGTATCGCGGAAGCGGCAGACCGGAGCAGATGGGCGCCTCGGTGGTCGCCAACCCTTCACTGAACCGCTTATGGCTTGATCCCGGATGATGAATACCCCGAACGGTTGCACCAACCGCGGGGACGCTGTTAGTCCACGCGGCGAATCCCTGTCCGGCCGACGGATCGTTGTCGAGCCTCAGGAACGACGAGTCATTCCCGCCAAAGTCCCCCGATGAAGTGGCCAGCAGCGTTGCTCCGTTGGAGTGAGGGCGACTCGGGAGAGAAGGAACCGTCCCGTTGCACGAATCCGTCTGATAGAACCAGTAGACGCTGAGGCCGTCGGCCGACGCCTGGTCCGAAATGCAGTGATTCGCCGTGAGGAGATATCCCGCGAACGTGTTGGGATCCGCATCGTTCAACAACGTGCCCGTACAGGTCCCGGTTCCGCCCGGAACCGGAAAGAACATGACCCCTACCGCGTCACGCGCCGCAGGATCGACCGGGTGACAACTCACGTCCTCATGGCACGACAACAACGTCGCCGACGCCGCATCATTCGGAAGAGCGCCACCTGAATCCTTCAGGCCGCGATATAGATGGGAAACCTCATCGATCACCAGCCGCGAATGTCCGGAACTACCGGTGGGATCCTGGAGCTCGATGATGACGACCTCGCCCTCCGTCGGGGCGGCCCAGAATTCGCCCCTGGACCGAACTCCACTTTCCACGTACTCCGACGGTCCTGCGCCACCCTCCCCGGCAATCACCACCCGCGTACCTGGAGCGAGATCAAACTCCAAGAAGTGGACCCTTACCCCTTGTGCGCCGGGAAGAGTCAGCCGCGCCGACCACACCCGCCCGCCATCCGGCAAATCTCCCCACAATCCCCCATTGCTCGGAGAAAGGCTTCCATGCGGAACCGCTCGGTTCACGCCGATGCGTGTCGGCGTCCCCGGCTGGGCCGTGCGGGCGAGATCCTCCGCAATCAACGGCTCTAGATCGAGGTCCGGCCAGCGTATGGAACCGACTCCGGGCGCGTTCGCCACCGCCCCGGCGGCGGTCCCAAGCAGAGCCGGCGGATGGTGAATCACCGGTCGATGTAACGGCGCTCGGTCCGATGGCACCGAATCCCCGCCGCGCGTTTCGATCGGCAGCGCCCCGACAAGGGCGGCGCTGACCGCAACCGCGCAACCTATCAACCGGTATGGCGTCACAACAACCCCTTGCCGAAGTACGCACCGCACCCCAACCGTGCCGGCCGTGCTGCAAAAGACTCCACATCGCGCAGAGCGATAAACACCACCGACCCCAAGCCGTAGGCCTCCGCTCGTGCGGTGGACTGACGGAGGGTCCGTGTAGATACGCTTCCGCCGAATCTTAGGTCGTCACGGTTCAGTGTTTCTTCATCCGATAGCTTGAATTCGTATCGTTGTGGCACGCTACGGCCGCGGTACCCGCAAGACGCCGGGTCTCCGCGCACGCACAGCCATCAACGCACCTGCCCAAGCCCCCCCGCGATGGTGCGTCCAATCCGAGCACACGCCCTGCGGCCCCGATGGTTGGAGGCGAGGCAAGCCCCCCTGGCTCGCGCCGCCTGATGCCGATGGATTGTAGCATGATCGGACGCTCCGGCCAAGCTTCATATCCGACAACCCGGCTATCGGACGCGCGAGCGGGTCCGCACGACGCGGCGCGAGCGACCCAGGCCGCCGGAACAAGCGTTCGATGACGGCCTGAATGGGGCTGGTTCCCTCACGATCTCTCGATCGCCTCGCCCCTCCCACGCCTTGCGACCTTATTTTTGGGCGGATACCATCCGGGGGCGGCAGAACCACCGGCGTGACCTCGGACCGCCGACCTCGCGGCGCGGACAGGAGAAGGAGCGTGGGCTTGACGGGAACCGTGCAACGACCCGCGATTCTTGGCGGCACCAAGGCGGTTACGCTGGACGTCGCTCGGGCCGCGGCGATGAACCGCTGGCCGATCATCACCGACGAAGACGTGGCCGCGGTCACCGGCGTTCTTCGCTCGGGCGAACTCTCCATCAACCCGATCACCCAGGAGCTGGAGAGCGATTACCGCAACCTCCTGGGTGTCCGCCACGCCCTCGCTTGCTGCAACGGTACTTCGGCCATCTTCGCGGCCCTGCACGCCTTCGGTTTGGAACCCGGCGATGAGGTGCTGGTTCCTTCGGCCACCTATTGGGCCTCGGTCATGCCGGTCCTTTGGTGTGGGGCGGTTCCCATCTTCTGCGAGAGCGAAACCGATCAGCTTGGACTGGATCCCGAAGACGCGGAAAAGAAGATCACCCCGCGAACGCGCGCCATGATCGTGGTCCACCTCTGGGGAATGCCCTCGAAAATGGACCGGCTCCTTTCGATTGCCAAGAAGCACGGGTTGAAGGTGTTCGAAGACGCCTCCCACGCCCACGGCGCGAAATGGAAGGGGAGAGCGGTCGGTACGCTGGGCGATGCCGCCGTCTTCAGCCTGCAAACCAACAAGCTCGCCCCGGCCGGCGAGGGCGGCATTTTGGTCACCAACGACGACGCCATCCACGAGCACGCGCTGTGCCTGGGGCACTTTGAACGGATTCTGGGTCTTAAGACGCCGGCCCGCCGATTTGCGGGCACGGGCTGGGGAATGAAGCACCGAATGTCGCCGCTTTCCGCGGCCGTTGCCCGGACGCAATTGCGACATCTTGCTGAGCGCAACGCACGCCGCAACGCCAACATCGAGTACCTTTCGCGCCGGCTTGAAAGGTTGGGCGTGAACACGTTCCTCCCCCCACCGGACGTGGAGCGGGTGTATTTCCTCTTCCTGGTTCAAAACGATTCGACGAAAACCGGTCTTTCGACGGACAAGCTGGTGAGTGCCCTGAAGGCCGAAGGCTGCGACGTCGTCGGTCCGCGCTACCCGCTGCTGCACCAGCAACCGGTGTTCACCGAGGATCATTTCATTGGCCTCGCGCGCCTCGGGCATCTGCCGCGTACGTCGCTTCCCATATATCGTCCGGACGCCCTGCCGAAAACGGCGCAAGCCAACGCGACGCTGCTGCAACTTCCGTCGTTTCCATCGGCGGACCGCGAACTCCTCGACCAATACGCATTGGCCTTTGAGAAGGTGTTGGCCTGCGCGGACGACGTCGAAGCGGCAGCCTGAACGCCGTATGGTCAAAACGCCCGCATGATTTTCCGACCATGACCCCGATCGGACGGCGAACCCGTGGACATTTCGACTGCGTCGTGCTCGGCGGCGGAATCACCGGGGCGGGCGTCGCGCGGGATGCCGCGATACGCGGCCTGCGAACGCTGCTGATCGACTCCAATGATTTCGCATCGGGTACCAGCCACGTGACCTCGAAGGTCATCCACGGCGGACTCCGTTACCTGGAACACGGTCACTTCCGGCTGGTCCTGGAGGGCATTGCGGAGCGCGATCGCCTGCTCAATCGGATCGCGCCCAACCTCGTTCGTCCGCTGAAGTTCGTCATGCCCTTCGAGCCGCACCGCATGCCCAAGTGGCTGCTCACGCTCAGCGGAGTGGAGTTGTACGGGTTCATCGAGCGTCTGCGAACCGGCCGGCGCTCGTCGTCGATGAGCGCCATGCGCCTGGCCCGCGACTACCCCGCACTTCGCCCTCACCCTTTCGGCGTGTCCTTCTGGGACGCCCAAGCCGACGACGCCCGGCTGGTGATGGCCGCCCTCCGCGCCGCCCACGCCGGGGGCGCTGAGCTCCGCAACTACGTCCAACTGACCTCGGCGCGGTTCGACGGTGACTCGTGGACCCTCCTGCTGTCCGACGTGCTCTCCGACCATCAGGACACCGTTCAGGCAAAGGTCATGGTCAACGCCACGGGACCGTGGTCCCCGATCACCTCGAACCTGCTGGGCGCCGATCCGTTGGACCTGATGTGGATCAAGGGCAGCCACATCCTGTTCCACCGATCGGCGAAATTCGGGCGTGACGCGGTCATCATCCGCAGCGTGCGCGATCAGCGTCCGCTCTGGGTCATCCCCTGGGAGAAGCGCATCATCGTCGGCACGACCGAGTCGAAGTACTCCGGAGACCTTCGCGACATCCGCGCCAGCGGGGAGGAAGTCGACGACTTGTTTTCGAGCTTCTTGCGCTACTTCCCATCGCTGATTCGCTCGCGCGAGGACATCGTCGGGGCGTACGCCGGCGTGCGCCCGATCGTACGCCAGGCGAAGGAATCCGAAAACGAGCTTTCCCGCCGCCACCAGATCATCATTAACCGCGACCATCGCTTGATCTCGATCACCGGCGGGAAACTGACGACCTTTCGCAAGATGGCCGAGGAGTCGATGGACCAGGTCTGTTCCATGCTCCAGCGGCCGCGCGACTCCGCCGAGGTCCGACACCGCCTGCGCAACGAGATGCTCTGGCCGGGGCTTGCGCCTCGACAGGCCGGGAAGCTCAGTGACGACCTCAGGCAACGCCATCGCCACAGTAGAAGAGAATCCGCCTCGGTCGATCGACTCGTGCAGCTTTACGGCGGCGACGCCAGGATGATTCTCGAGCGGATTCGCTCTGAAGCCTCCACGGCCGACGCGGTCGAGGAAGGCCTGCCCTATTGCCCGGCGGAACTGATCTATCTGTGCCGCGCCGAGCAGGTGCGGACATTGTTGGACCTGGCCAAGCGGCGCACCTCGATCTACTTCCACGCCGCGGGCGGCGGAGTCGAGGCGTTGTCGCGGGTCGGCGACGCCTTGGCCAAAGAACTCGGTTGGGATGCTGCGCGGCTGCGTGCCGAACTCGCGGCCCTGGAGCGGGAGTTCCAGGCGGATTGTGCGGCCCTTCGCGGCGGCGCGACGCACGAGTCGGCCATCCCCCTGCATGGTGTCGCGGTCTAGCAGCCCGTGGCAGAAGT
>JBBTCJ010000118.1:0-56645 GCA_038043285.1 Planctomycetota bacterium
CCTCCTGACGATCGCCGACCGCGGAAACCACGAGTGAAACATGCGGTCAACGCCGAATGAGTCGAGGCCGAACGTCGACTTCACCAGCCCCAACGCAAGGGATCAACGCCATGAAACTCCAACACCTGACGCCACCGAAAAGCGGCTCTCCCATCACCCTGAGCCAGGGACGACTGAACGTCCCCGATCAACCGATCCTGCCGTTCGTCGAAGGCGACGGAACCGGGCCGGACATCTGGCGGGCCTCCGTGGCGGTCATGGACGCCGCCGTCGAGAAGGGCTACGGCGGAAAACGCCGCATCGTCTGGTTCGAAGTCTTCGCCGGCGAGAAGGCCTTCAACAAGTTCGGCAACTGGCTTCCCGAAGACACCGTGGCCGCGTTCAAGCACTACCTCGTGGGCATCAAAGGCCCGCTGACCACGCCCATCGGCGGCGGCATCCGCTCACTCAACGTCGCCCTGCGGCAAATGCTCGATCTTTACGTCTGCCTCCGCCCGGTCCGCTACTTCAAGGGCGTCCCCTCGCCGGTGAAGCGCCCCGAACTCGTCGATATGGTGATCTTCCGCGAGAACACCGAGGACATCTACGCGGGCATTGAGTGGTCGTCCGGCTCACCTGAAGCCAAAAAGGTCATTTCGTTCCTGCAGGAGACGATGGGCGTCAAGAAGATTCGTTTCCCCGAAACCAGCGGCATCGGCGTCAAAACCGTTTCCAGCGAGGGCAGCAAGCGCCTCATCCGCGCCGCGTTCCAATACGCCGTCAAGAACCATCGCAAGAGCATCACCCTCGTTCACAAGGGCAACATCATGAAGTTCACCGAGGGCGCTTTCCGCGACTGGGGCTATGAACTCGCCCGCGAGGAGTTCGGGGCGACCGTCATCGGTGAAGGGCCGTGGTGCGAGATCGACCCCGCAAGGTCGAAAGTCCCCGGATTGAAGTCCAAGATCATCGTCAAGGACGCCATCGCCGACATCGCGTTGCAACAAGTGCTCACCCGTCCCGAGGAGTTCGACGTCATCGCCACGCTCAACCTCAACGGCGACTACCTCTCCGACGCGCTGGCCGCCCAGGTCGGCGGCATCGGCATTGCCCCCGGCGGCAACATTAACTACGACACCGGCCACGCCATCTTCGAAGCCACCCACGGAACCGCCCCCAAATACGCCAATCAGGACAAGGTCAACCCCGGCAGCGTGATTCTCTCCGGCGAAATGATGCTCCGCTACCTGGGTTGGACCGAGGCCGCGGACCTCATCATCCAGGGCGTGGACCGGGCCATCTCCGCCCGCGAAGTCACCTACGACTTTCACCGGCTGATGGAAACCGAAGGTCAAAAGGCCAAGCTGCTGAAATGCTCCGAGTTCGGCCAGGCGGTGGTGAAGCACATGCGCTGACGCGGCGGCCCCGAAGCCCGCGGCTCGGTTATCGGCAAGCCGAAACTGGGGTCGGTATTATCCCCTCTTCACCGACGACTCAGCCTGTTGCGGCGATTTGGCGAGGCATTCCTCGATCTTCTCGATGATCGTATCAATGGTCATCTCGTGCTTCAGCAGGTACCCCTGAATCCTCCGCTCCGCCGCGTGGGCCACAACCCGTGTGCAGGCTTCGCCGGTCAGCATGATGACCGGAACTTGGGTGTAGTCGGGGTTTCGCCGCACGATGCGCAACAAGGTGAGGCCGTCCATCGCGGGCATATCCACGTCGAGCATCATCAGGTCCGGCAACCTGCGGACCCGCACCATCTCCCGCAGCAAGACCAGCGCGTGCTCCCCGTCGTTGGCGCAGATCGTTTCATACCCCTTCTGCTTCAGCGCTTGGGCCAGCGGTTCCCGACAGAGCACCTGATCGTCAACCAGCAGAATCTTGCGCATGTTCCAATCCTCGGATGTAGCGCCCCGCCTGCCACGGGAAGCCTTCCTACCTTTCAGGGTTAACCCAACCTTCGCACTATAGATAACACCCGCACAACGAATCACCGTTCCGCAACTTCCGCGACCGGCGTCGGCCTCTCCCGCTCATACTCCACGCAGCGCCGAACTTCGCGGCGAAGGTCCTCCAAGCCGCCCTCCGCTCCGCTCATGTCGCCGCCCCGCCCCAGCTGCTCCAGGCGCGCGGAGAGATCGCGCACTCGCGTCGCCTCCAGATACGCTGCCGCCCCCTTCAGCGCATGAGCCGCACTGGCCGTTGCCTTGGCGTCGCCACCGGCCACGCCCTCCTCGATCCGCGTGAAAAGACCCCACGCCTGCTCCTGAAACTTGCCAACCAGCTCCTTCAGGAGAGTCGCGTCGAACCCCCACCGTTTGCGAAGAGCCTCGTGATCAAACGGCGGAGACGCGTCGGGCTTCGCCAAGGTGGCATCCCGCTCGTCGGGCATCGGCGCAGGCTCGGGCATCGGCGCATGTCCGGGCATCAGCGCAGGCTCAGCCGCCGGAAGCGCCGCGAGGTCCGTAACCTCCGAGGCAACGTCGTGGCCGTCCAGGCGGGATTCGATCACCTCAAACAGCTTGTCCGGCTCCAGCGGCTTGGTCGCGTAGTCATCCATCCCCGCTTCCAGGCAGCGCTCGCGGTCGCCTTGAATCGCGCTGGCGGTCAGGGCCACGATCGGAATGGGTCCGCGCTTCCCCGCGGCAAACCGCCCCTGGCTTTCGGACGTTCGGATGCGCCGCGCCGCCTCCAGCCCGTCCATCTCCGGCATGTGGCAGTCCATCAGCACGAGATCGAAAGGCTCCTTCAGCACCGCCTCGACGGCCTCCTTCCCGTTGTTGACCGTGACGCACTGGTAGCCCATCCGCGATAGCACCGCGACGGCGGCCTCTCGGTTGATCTCGTTGTCTTCCGCCAACAGAATCCGCGCCCCGGCCTTCTTCGTCGCCCACTGCAGTTTCGCCGAGACCGCCTGCCGCTCCAACCGTTGGCGCACCTGGGTCGTGTCCGCCGAGGCACAAGCGACGGCTTCGGCAAGCGCGTCAACAATTTCAGATGGGGTCGCGGACTCGGGGACGCAGGCGGAAAATCCCACCGAGCGAAGCCTCGCCTCATCGCACGCCCCGTCCGACGTCGCCAGCACCAGCAGCGTGTCGTGCAGGTCCGGATCGACCTTGACGACGTGAGCGAATTGCTCCGCGCCCATGTCCGGCAACGCGGCGTGCACCACGGCCAATCCGAAGGGCGCCCCGGCACGGTCCGCCTCGCGGAGTCGCCGCAGCGCTTCCTGACCATCGTGCGCCGCTTCGCACGCAAAACCGCAGGTGGTCAGTTGATCACGAAACAATTCCCGGCTGGTCTCCTTCCCGTCCACCACCAGAATGCGCAGCGAGCGCAGATCGATCACCGGATCCAACGGACGCGCCTCGCCCGCCGAGGGTATCTCCAAGTCCAGCGTAAACCAGAACGTCGTCCCCCGCCCCGGCTCGCTGATGACGTCGATTCGCCCGCCCATCAACTCCACCAACTGCCGGCAGATGGTCAGCCCCAGCCCGGTGCCGCCGTACTTCCGCGTCGTCGAGTTGTCGGCCTGTTGAAACCGTTGGAACAACTTCCCGACCGCGTCGGCGGGGATGCCGATCCCGGTGTCCGTGACCGTGAACCGGATCACGCAGCGTTGGTCCGTGCGCTCATCGAGGGTGGCCCGCAGGGTGATTTGCCCGCGCTCTGTGAATTTAATCGCATTGTTGACCAGGTTGTTGAGCACCTGCTGGATGCGCGTCGGGTCGCCCCGCACCACCCGCGGAACGTCCGGGTGGCGGCGGCAGACCAATTCGAGCCCCTTGTCCGCCGCCCGCGGACCGACGCACGCGGCCACGCTCTCGATGAGTTCCTCCAGATCGAGGTCGATGTGCTCGATCTCGATCTTGCCCGCCTCGATCTTGGATACGTCCAGGACCTTGTTCAGTATCCCCAGCAATGCGTCCCCCGAGGTCTTCGCCACCCACGCATAGCGCTGCTGCAAAGCGTCAAGTTCCGTGCCCAGAAGCAGGGTGCTCATGGTGATCACCCCGTTAAGCGGCGTGCGTAACTCGTGGCTCATGTTGGCCAGGAACTCGCTTTTCGCCTGGCTGGCCTTGGTCAGCTCGGCCGTACGCTCCTCTACTAGAACTTCAAGATGGTCTCGATGTTTCAGCAGTTCCTCTCCCTGAAAGCTAAGTTCTTCCACCAGTTGTTCGCGCTGTTGCAGAGCGTCCTCGGCGGTCCTGTGCGACGCCTCGATGCACGCCCGGCCGGCGCGGAGCGATCGAATAACACCAAAGAGTCCAATCACGCCGCCCCCGAGCGCAAGCCCGGCGAGCATCAGGTACCTTTGGAACGCACCGCCGGCGGACAACACCGCGATCGGGCCCTCATTGTCCAGCGGCCGAATGAACTCCAGCGCGCCGCGGACATCACCGACCTTCCAGTCACGCTTCGGGCTGTCCGGGCGGCTGTTGTGGCAGTCGACGCATGTTTGCGACATGCGGTCGGCGATCGCATAGCGTAGCGAGGGCCGGCCCTCAAACGATTCGAACCGAAAGAAAGGGTGGTCGGGGCGCGCCCCCAAGGCCTCCAGCGCCGCGGCGGCGAAGACGTCGTCGCGATCCAAAGGGGGACGCCACGGAAACGGAAAACGACTGAAGAGCCGGACGTGAGCGCCGGGACGCAGATGCTCGATGTGCGAATCGATCTCCTTGGTGAAGGTAGCGGGCAGCGGTATCGCGTCCGGTTGGTCATGATACTCATGAGTGACGTGCAGTCCGTTCGCCACGGCCTTGGTGGCTACCTCGGTGCTGTACATTTGCCTGAAGGACGAAATGGTCGCGACTTGCAACTCAGTGCCTTGCAGGGCCATTCCCCGCACCACCTGTTCGAACTGCCGAGAGAGCCCGAGGTACAACGCCGCCACGCCCGCCAGAGCGATGCCCAGCAAGATCCCCGGAGTCCAGGGCCGCACCGACGGCACGAGCCGAGCACGCCGAACTTGATGGTCTTCAGACGTCACGATGCCTCATGCCCTTGTGCAAACCTTGGAAAGCCGAGGACTCCGGCAGTCCGCGCGCCCGCCAATGTGGGTCCACGGCCGCGATGGCCGCCCGTTCGCGAACCGAAGTCGCCGCGTCCGGTCCGCCGAGCGTTTCGACCAGATCAAGCAGGAGTCGTGGAATCAGCCCCACAGCCCCAACATGGATTCGACGCTCCGCCAAGATGACCCGGCCCACCCACAAGATTGCGCTGAACCTTGCGGAACCACACGTTGCGTTCGATAGGGGCCACAACCACTGTACTTCAGGGTCTTTACTTTTTCGTATCGCCACACAGGAACATTCACTTAAGGTTTACTCCACGCTCAACTACGGGTTTACTCTCGATTTACTTTCGATTGCGAGAATCCGACGGAGAAGTTATCGGTCGTGTGGCATGGTCCACGCTTGCGTGGCCATGCATCATCCGTCGCGCCACGCCACCCATTGTCGAAACCGCGCGGGGAGACTCCCGTCGAGAAAGGAGTACCATCAACACGTCAATCGCTGCACGCCGCCGACTGGGACTTCATCTGGTCAAGGAATCAGAACCGCGACAGCATGGAGCGGTGTCTTTCCTTCATCCATACCGCGACCGTGAGGGAGTGGCCCGGCCTTTTATCAGAACCGCGACAGCATGGAGCGGTGTCTTTCCTTCATCCGTACCACGACTGTGAGGGAGTGGCCCTGTCTTTTATCAGAACCGCGACAGCATGGAGCAGTGTCTTTCCTTCATCCGTACCGCGCAGAATCCCCTCCAAAAAGCCCCTTGACCTCCGTCCTTCCACTTGTTAGGATAATGTTCGGCAGGGCCGCTTACCCCCCTTGCTTTGAACGTCGTAGGGAAAACGGTGACCCCTGAAAAAAATTACCAAACAAAGCCATCCGACAGTGGTGCTTTATGAGCCGCCGAATGGCGATGCCCCAATCCAATCGCGACAGGCGGGGACGCCTGCGGAGGAACCGGCGTGACGGGTCATCCCTTGCCGGCGAGTTTGCGAAGCACGAAAGGAAGAATCCCGCCGTGACGGTAGTAGTTGACTTCGACAGCCGTGTCGATGCGCGAATGCAGCTTGATCGTCCGCGACGAGCCGGTTTTCAAATCCGTGAGCTTCGCCTCGATCTCCTGCATCGGCTTGAGTTGATCGTTAAGCGCCGGAAAGTCGAACATCTCGTGCCCCGTAATGCCGAGGGTTTGCCGCGTTTCTCCCGCGCGGAATTGCAGCGGCAGGATGCCCATGCCCACGAGGTTGCTGCGATGGATGCGCTCGAAGCTTTCAGCGATGACCGCCTTCACGCCCAGCAGCAGCGTTCCCTTGGCCGCCCAGTCGCGCGAGGAACCCGTGCCGTATTCCTTGCCGGCCAGAAGCACCAGCGGAGCACCCTCCTTCTTGTAGGCTTCGGCGGCCTCGAAGATGCTCATCTGTTTCCCCGATGGAAGATGAACCGTGACCCCGCCTTCGGTCCCGGGGGCGAGCTGGTTCCGCAAGCGAATGTTGGCGAAGGTTCCCCGCGTCATCACCCGGTCGTTGCCGCGGCGGGAACCGTAACTGTTGAAGTCCTTCGGCGCGACGCCTCGCTCTTGGAGAAATCGCCCCGCGGGGGAATCGGACTTGATCGACCCCGCCGGCGAGATGTGGTCCGTGGTCACCGAATCCCCGACCATGACCAGGACGCGAGCGCCGCGGATGGGTTGAATCGGTCGAACGTCGTGCGTGAGGTTCTCGAAGAACGGCGGGTTTTGCACGTAGGTGCTGTCCGCATCCCATGGGTAAGTGTCGCCGCCGGCGCCGCTGATCCTGTTCCACCTTTCGTTGCCGTCGAACACCCGGGCGTATTGCGTCTTGAACTTGTCCGCGGTCACGCAGCGAGCAACGGTGTCGCTGATTTCTCGCTCGGTGGGCCAGATGTCCTTGAGGAATACCGGCGTGCCGTCGCTTCCGACTCCCAGGGGTTCGGTGGTCAAGTCGAGGTCGGTCCGTCCGGCCAGCGCGTAAGCAACGACGAGCGGCGGAGAGGCGAGGTAGTTGGCTTTCACCAGTGGATGCACGCGGCCTTCGAAGTTTCGGTTCCCGCTCAGCACCGCGGCGGCGACGATGTCGTGCTTGCTGACCGCATCGGCCACCGCATCGGGCAACGGACCGCTGTTGCCGATGCAGGTGGTGCAACCATAACCGACGGTTTGGAAGCCGAGTCTATTCAGATAAGCCGTCAGTCCCGCGTCGTTGAGGTAGTCGGTCACCACCCGCGATCCCGGCGCGAGGCTGGTCTTGACGTGCGGCTTGACCGACAGACCTCTCTCGCAGGCCTTCTTGGCCAGCAGTCCCGCCGCGATCATCACCGACGGATTCGACGTGTTCGTGCAACTCGTGATTGCGGCGATCACCACCGCCCCATGCCCAATCGTCTCTTGGCGGCCGTTCAGCTTGATCGGCGCGGTCTTCTTCAAGGCTGCGTCGTCGAGGGCAAAACCGCGTTCGGCGATCGGAGCCTTCAAAGCCGACAGAAACGACGATTTCACGCGGCTCAGCAGGACGCGGTCTTGTGGTCGCTTCGGACCGGCCAAGCTCGGTTGAACCGTGGAAAGATCGAGCGACACCGTGTCGCTGAAGGTCGGCTCAGGCGTGGCCTCGGTGCGGAACAAGCCCTGTTCCTTCATATAGCGCTCGACCAGATCGACTTGCTCTTCGGATCGGCCCGTCTGACGAAGGAAGCGCAACGATTCATCGTCAACCGGGAAGATGCCGATGGTGGCGCCGTATTCGGGGGCCATGTTGGCGATGGTGGCCCGATCCGCGAGGCTCAGCGCCCCCACGCCGTCGCCGTGGAACTCCACGAACTTTCCGACGACGCCCTTTTTGCGGAGCATCTCGGTCACGGTGAGCACAAGGTCGGTGGCGGTCGCACCTTCGGGCAGTCGGCCCGTGAACTTGAAGCCGACCACTTGGGGGAGCAGCATGTAGTACGGTTGGCCGAGCATGACGGCTTCGGCCTCGATCCCCCCGACACCGAAGCCCACGACCCCCAGTCCGTTGATCATCGTCGTGTGGCTGTCGGTGCCCACGAGGCTGTCGGGGAAGGCCGTCGTTTGTCCGCCGATCTTCCGCGTCATGACCACCGGGGCCAGGTATTCGAGGTTGACCTGATGGACAATGCCGGCGGCCGGCGGAACCACGCGGAAGTTGGCGAAAGCGTTCTGCCCCCAGCGGAGGAACTGGTAGCGCTCGAGGTTGCGGCTGAATTCGAGATCCACGTTGATGCCTAGAGAGTCGTCGCTGCCGAAGGCATCCACCTGGACGGAGTGGTCGATGACCAGGTCCACGGGTATCAAGGGGTTGATCTGCCCGGCATCGCCGCCCAGGCGGACCATGGCGTCGCGCATGGCGGCCAGGTCCACCACCGCCGGCACGCCGGTGAAATCCTGCAACAACACGCGCGCCGGGATGAACGGGGCTTCCCGCTGGGCAACCTTGGCGGCGTTCCAGGCGGCGACCAGGGCCACGTCGTCCATGGTCACGGCCGATCCGTCCACGTTCCGCAGAACGCTTTCGAGCAGGATGCGAATGCTGAAGGGAAGGCGATTGACATCGCCGAATCCTGCGTTCGTAAGTTCTTTCAAACTATGAAGTTGCAGCGTTCCGGCGCGCGTCGTAAGGCTGCGGACGACGTCTATTCCTCGGGCCTTGGCAGCGGTCGGCATGGTCTGATCCTCACTTTTGGTAGGAAACCCGTCATGGGCCGCGCAATATAGGTCGGCCGGTTCCGAGCGTCAAAAAAGATCGCCGGGGTAACTTGTTGCGTGACCCGCGGCCGGAGCTATAATGCAGGGCTCAGCCCGGCGTAGGACTGGATAGGGCTGACGCGGGCGGCCATGAGCAAGATCGACGAACAACTGCTCCAGATCATGCAGTGTCCCGTCGGGAAGGCGCCGTTGGTGCAGGTCGGCGAGTGGTTGTATTCGACCGACGCCAACACGCGGCGGAAGTATCCGATCCGCGACGGCATCCCGATCATGCTGGCCGAGGAGTCAGTGGTGGTCGGCCTCGAGGAGTTTGAAC
Source organism: Planctomycetota bacterium (assembly GCA_038043285.1). Classification (GTDB taxonomy): domain Bacteria; phylum Planctomycetota; class Phycisphaerae; order UBA1845; family UBA1845; genus JBBTCJ01. The sequence goes on from JBBTCJ010000118.1 coordinate 9,050, forward strand.
AGGCGATGGCCGGCGCGAAACACAGCTAGCGCTTGACGTCGGTCGGTCTTGCGGGCGGCGCACGACGATACGTGTCGCGCCCATCACGGGGGGATCCGCACCGACGCACACGCTGCCCGGTGACACACCAACGGGAACGGTTGAAGCCGCGATCAGGCGGCAGGCGACGACATGGAACGGAAGAACACGAACGACACGACCAAGAGTTTTCACACCGAACGACGCTTCCCCGATCGCGGAGGACCGGGCTGGACCGGGCCGCTCGTGGACTACAAGGAGATCGAACTCCTTCGCAAGTTCCTCACCAGCAGCGCCAAGCTGATGTCTCGGAAGCGCGCCGGCACCAGCGCTCAGGAACAGGCGGCCCTCAAGCGGGCCGTGAAACAGGCGCGGTTCATGGCCCTTCTGCCCTACGTCGGCAGCTAAAGCGGCGTTACCGCGGCCAAGTTCGCGCCCAACCGGCGCGAACAGATGACCGCATCATGACCGGGCCAGGCGCAGTTGAATCTGCGCACGTCGAACCGCGCGGGCGCGAGCGTCGCCGGAGGCGTCGTCGGTGATCTTCATGGCCCGGGCCTCCACCATCGCCTGGTGGGCGGATTTGGAATCGACCTCGGACGCCTTCTTCGCCTGTTCGGTCAGAATGCTGAGGCGGTCGCCGGCGACCTGGGCGAAGCCGCCGTCGATGAGCATCAGGTGCTTCTCGGTCGGCGTTTCCACCCGTAGCACGCCGACGCCCAGCCGGCACACCAGCGGCGCGCGGTGCATGAGCACACCGACCTCGCCGTCATGCGCCGGAAACGCGACGAACTTGGCTTCGCACTCCAGAACGGGACGTTCGGGGGTGATGACGGAGCATTGGAATGTGTCGGTCTTGGCCATGTGCGAACGTCGAATGCGGAATTAGGAATGCGGAATCAGGAATGCAATGCGCCGTCTAATGCTCATTGAGCATTCCGCTTTCACCATTCAGCATTCGTGGTTATCCTTTCGCCAGTTTCTCCGCCTTGGCGGCGGCCTCTTCGATGACCCCGACGTACATGAAGGCGCCCTCGGAAAGATGGTCCCACTTGCCCTCGCAAAGCTCCTCGAACGAACGGATCGTCTCCTCCTTCGGAGTGTAATTTCCGGCGAATCCGGTGAACTGCTCCGCCACGAAGAACGGCTGGGAGAGAAACCGCTCAATCTTGCGGGCCCGGGCGACAATGACCTTGTCGTCCTCGCTTAGCTCCTCGACGCCGAGGATGGCGATGATGTCCTGCAAGTCCTTGTAACGCTGCAAGATCTGCTGCACGCGGCGGGCGACCTTGTAGTGTCGCTCGCCGACGTATTCCGGTGCGATCAGCCGGCTGCTCGACGCCAGGGGATCGACCGCCGGGTAGATGCCCTTCTCGGCGATGCCTCGTTCGAGGTTGACCGTGCTGTCCAGGTGGGTGAACGCGGCCGCCGGCGCCGGGTCGGTGTAGTCGTCGGCGGGGACGTAGATGGCCTGGATGCTGGTCACCGCGCCGCGGCTCGTGGACGTGATTCGCTCCTGCAGTTGACCCATTTCCGTGGAGAGCGTCGGTTGATAACCAACCGCCGACGGCATTCGCCCCAGCAGCGCTGACACCTCCGAACCCGCCTGCGAGAAGCGGAAGATGTTGTCGATGAACAGCAGCGTGTCGGCCCCGGTCTGGTCGCGGAAATACTCCGCCATCGTCAGGGCGGAGAGGGCCACGCGGAGCCGCGCGCCCGGCGGCTCATTCATTTGCCCGAAGACCATGACCGTCTGGTCGATGACGCTCTTTCCGGTGTTGCCGATCTTGGCCTCTTGCATTTCGAGCCAGAGGTCGTTGCCCTCGCGGGTTCGCTCGCCCACGCCGGCAAAACACGAGTACCCGCTGTGGAAGCGGGCCAATCGAGCGATCAGCTCCTGGATGATGACGGTCTTGCCGACACCCGCGCCGCCGAACAGGCCGGCCTTGCCGCCGCGGACCAGCGGGCAGAGCAGGTCGATGACCTTGATGCCGGTCTCGAACATCTCGGTCTTGGAGGTGAGGTCCACCATTTCCGGCGGTTCGTGGTGGATGGGGCGGCGTTCCATCACCGCAACCGGTCCACGTCCGTCGATGACCTCGCCGACCAGGTTGAACACCCGTCCGAGCGTCTTTTCGCCAACCGGGACGGTCACCGGCGCGCCGGTGTCGCGGATCTTGGACCCGCGCTGCACGCCGTCCATGGACCCCAGCGCCACGGCGCGGATCGACCCGCCGCCGAGGTGCTGGGCGACCTCGCACCAGAGGGTCTCCTTGGTCGTCTGACCGAGAACCTTCCGCTCCACGGCCAGTTCCAGGGCATTGTAGATCTTGGGCAATCGGCCCTCGTCGAAACGTGCGTCGAGGGTCGAACCGATGACCTGGGTTATCGTGCCGAAATTGTCGCTACTCATTGTCGTCTTCCGGTTTCATAAATGAAGAATGGAGAATGAAGAATGTAGAATCGCCGACATTCCATAATCTCCTATGCCATGCGTGATCGCTTGACGATCGCCGTGAGAATACTCACCAACTCATGGGCTTCCTTTACCAGTCCTTCGATCCGACGGGCTGGAATGAAGCCGGACTCCCGAACCATCCGAAGCCAGTACAAAAAAGTTAAACGTCCGCTCGCCGATGTCGCGTGACGACGCGGTCATCCGCTCATTCTTCCTTCTTCATTCTACATTCTTCATTGGAGCGCATTCGCTCCGCCGACGATGTCGAGCAGTTCCATCGTAATCTGCGTCTGCCTGGCGCGGTTGTACTGCCGCGTGAGCGTCTTGATCATGTCCCCCGCCGCCTCGGTGGCGGCCTTCATGGCCGCCATCCGCGCGATTTGCTCGCTGGCGGCGGCTTCCGTGAAACACTGGAACAACCGCATCCGCACCGTGGCCGGCAACAAGTCGGCGAGCAACTCCTTCGGCTCCGGCGAAAACTCGTATTGCATCGAAATCGCCGGCGTCTCCTTCTCTTCGGCCGTCGATTTCTCGCGCGAAAGCGGCAGCAGTTGGGCCACCGTCGCCACCTGTTTCCCCAGCGACACGAAGCGCATGTACGCGACGTGGACCGAGGCGACCTCTTGGGCAATGAAACGATCCATCAGCTTCACCGCGATCGGTTCGACGTCGGCGAACCGCGGCTTGTCGGTGATGTGCGTGATCTGCTCGTGTATCGGCCGGCGCAAGAACTTGAAGTATCGAATCCCCTTCTTGCCCGTCATGTAGGTGTCGATCGAGAGTCCGCTCTTGGCTTCCTCGTCGAGGTGGGCCATCGCCGCGCGCAGCACGTTGCCGTTGTATCCGCCGCAAAATCCGCGGGTGCTGGTGATGACCACCAACGCCGATCGCTGCACCTCGTGGTGGGTCATCATCAGCGGGTGCCCGGCGTCGTCGGCCGCTTCGGTCAGGTCGGCCACCAACTCGGCCAGTTTCTGCACGTACGGTTTGGTGGACATGGCGCGATTGAGCGCCGCCTGAAAGCGGGCCGTGGCAATCAATTGCATCGTCCGCGTGATCTTGCGGATGTTGCGGACCGACTTGCGCCGCTTGACGATGATTCGTGCGTTGGCCATAGATCACGACCGCGGAATGGCGAACACGGAACGCCGAATGAACAAAACCATCAACCCGACGGGTCGTGTCTCATTCCGCATTCGGCATTCCCAATTCGGCATTATTTCTTGCTTCCCCATCGCGCCTTGAAGTTCTCGATGACCTTGGTCAACTTGCCCATCAGGTCGTCGGTCAGCTCGCCTTTGGTCGTCAACTCGTCGTAGATCTCCGGGTGTTCGTCGCCCACGTGCTTCAGCAGCCCCTCCTCGAACGGCCGGACCTGGGCAATCGGAAGACTGTCAAGATATCCCTTCGCTCCGGCGAGGATCGACACCACCTCCCGCGCCACCGAAAGCGGGGCGAATTGCGGCTGCTTGAGCAGCTCGACCATGCGCGCTCCGCGGTCCAATTGGCGTTGAGTCGCCGCGTCCAGCTCGGTCCCCAGTTGCGCGAACGCCTCCAGTTCACGATAGGCCGCCAGGTCCAGGCGCAGCGATCCGGCGATCTTCTTCATCGCCTTCCGCTGCGCGTTGCCGCCCACGCGAGATACCGAAATGCCGACGTTCACCGCCGGGCGAACGCCCGCGAAAAACAAGTCCGGCTCCAAATAGATCTGCCCGTCGGTGATGGAGATCACGTTCGTCGGGATGTAGGCCGACACCTCGCCTTCCATGGTTTCGATGATCGGCAGGGCGGTCATCGATCCGCCGGAGTCCGGAAACTTGTGGACCTTCAGCTTGTCCTTGTCCGGCAGACTCGCCAGCCACGTCTCGGCCTTGTGCTTGCCGTGCGGGCGGTGATAGAGGCCGTGCACGTCGTCGGGTCGGTGCTCCGGCGAAGCCTCCAACCCCTGCGGGTGTTTCTTGATCCCGTTGCGATCACGGCTGTTCGCCGGCGTGTCCTTGGGAACGATCCCGAACTCGTCGCGGAGCTTGCAGGCACGCTCCAGCAAACGCGAATGGAGATAGAACACGTCGCCGGGATACGCCTCTCGGCCTGGGGGGCGACGAAGCAGCAGCGACAACTGACGATAGGAGTGCGCCTGCTTGGTCAGGTCGTCGTAAACGCACAACGTCGCCCGACCCTGCTGATACATGAAGTATTCCGCCATCGCGGCCCCGGCGTACGGCGCGATGTATTGCAGCGGCGCGGGGTCCGAAGCGGAGGCGCTGACCACGATCGTGTAGTCCATCGCTCCGTGCTCGCGGAGCTTGTCGATCAGCCCGACGACGGTGGACTCCTTTTGCCCGACGGCCACGTAGACGCAGACTACGTCGCCGCCCTTCTGGTTGAGGATGGTATCGACGGCGATGGTCGTCTTTCCCGTCTTGCGGTCGCCGATGATCAACTCGCGCTGCCCGCGGCCGATCGGAATCATGGCGTCGATCGCCTTGATGCCGGTTTGCATCGGCTCGTTCACCGGTTGGCGCTCGGCGATGCCCGGGGCTTTGAACTCCAGCGGTCTGCGATGCGGCGTCTCGATCACACCCTTGCCGTCCAGCGGGCAACCCAGCGGATCCACCACCCGCCCGACCATGGCATCGCCGACGGGTACGCTGAGCAGCTCGCCCGTACGGCGGACCTCGTCGCCCTCCTTGATGCCCAGGTAGTCCCCGAGGATCACCACGCCGACCGATCCCTCCTCGAGGTTGAAGACCTGTCCGTTGGCCCCGTTCTTGAACTCCAGGCGCTCGCCGGCCATGGCGTTGCTGAGGCCGTAGATGCGGGCGATGCCGTCGCCGACCTCCAGCACTCGGCCGACCTCCGCAACGTCCACCCCGCTGCGGTACTGGCGGATTTCCTCAGTGATTACCGACGAGATTTCGTCAACTCTGAATTTCATAGGCACTCTCTACCGCCGCGAGACGCCGTGGATGCACGGAAGATCCCCAACGCTGGGAAAGTCCCTTCAGCATTCCGCATTCAGCATTCCGCAATTGCCATTCGTCTACGCCGCCCGCTCGTCGACGTACGACCGTCCGCTGTGGATTTCCCGCGACGCGCGATCCAGAAGAATCGCGCCCACGCGGCCCAGTTTCGTGGCCACCGAGGCGTCTAACTTCTCGTCGCCGACCTGCACCACCAACCCGCCGATCAGCTCCGGATCGACGGTCACGATCAACTCCGCCTTCTTGCCGGTCCGGCGCTTCACCAGCTCGCGAAGCCGAACCTGCATGGCCTCGCTCAGCGGCGCAGCCGTACGAACGTGCGCGTCAACCACGCCCAGCGACTCTTCCATCTGTAGCCGGTAGGCTTCCACCAACGCCCCGACCAGGCCTAATCGCTCGTTTTGGTTCAGAATCTGCAAGGAGTCCACCAACAGGTCGCTGGCGCGGCCGCGGAACCATTTCTCAATGGTCAGTTTCCGTGTCTCCGCGTCCACTGCCGGGCTGACGAAGTAGGACTCCAGCCCCTTCTCGCGGTCCAGCAGTTTCCCAATCTGGACAAGCTCTTCCGCCAACGTCTGTGCCGCTCCGGTCTCCTGCGCCAAGGCCAGCATGGCCGCGCTGTAGACCTTCGCCAACGCCAGTTGTTCCTCGTCAAACTTGGGCATAGCAACCACAATGCGGAATGCGGAACGCGGAATGTCGAATAAAAACACCTACCAAGACCTTGATGCGGTCTTCGTGATGTTTCTCATTCAGCATTCCAAATTCTCCATTCCGCATTCCTTTTCCTATTCCACGGTTTCCAATTCCGCGACGGACTCCGCGATCAACCGCTCGTGCTCCTGGGCGCTCAGCTCGCGGCGGAGGATCTTGCCCGCGGCAAGCGTCGCCAATTTCGCGCTAAGCGTATACAGCTCCTTGACCGCGGTGTCCTTGGCGATGCCGATCTCGCGCTTGGCCCGATCGAGCATCGCCTGGGCCTCGCCCTTGGCGTGATCCTCGATCCTCGTCTTGACAACCTCCGCGTCACGGCGGCCCTCGTCGACGATGGCCGACGCCTCCGCCCTGGCCGCGGCCAGCTTGTCGGCGTATTCCTTCAGCGTCCGCTCCGCGTTCTCCCGCTCTCTTCTCGCCTGAGCCAGCGAATCACGGATGAACTCTTCCCGCTTTTGCAGCGCCGCCAGAATCGGCTTCCAGGCGAATTTGCCCAAGACCAACAGAACGACGCCGAAAGTCAGCAGGCTCCAGATGACGTTGCCCAGGTCGCCGGTGAACAGGTTTGGCTTATCGTGCGTTTCCTCGGAAGCGAAGGTAACGGCGACTGGACCCGCCCCGACAAGCCAGGCGACGGTCCAGGCGACTGCCCCTCGAGGGCGCCGAGCCGCGGGTTCCCAATCCGCTTGCGTCTGAGCCGCGGGCTGCTCCCCTTGACGCTTCGCGTCAAGAGTCGGCCCGCGCGATCGCCCGAAAGCCGACCCGCGTTGAAATCCTGAGTCATCGTTTTGCATGCGCGATATCCGTAGTACGTTGAACCGTCACCAGATCGCCCGAAGCAGAAGCGCCGAGAAGCACCCCTACCAGCGCACGTCCGCGCGGGTTTTTTCCCGAGCCGCGGGCTTCAGCCCGCGCGAGGCAACGACGATCCGGGACGCACTTTCCTCTTTGTGCGGCGACATTTAGCTTTTGATCGCCGCCAGGAAGCAGCCCAGCACGGCGAACAAGGTCGCGCCTTCAATCATCGCCGCGGTGATAATCATCGCGGTGCTGATGCTCCCGGCCGCTTCCGGCTGACGAGCCATCGACTCGACGGCGCTGCCGCCCACTCGACCGATGCCCGCCGCCCCGCCCATCACCACCAATCCCGCACCAATGGCTCCGCCGAGGTTGGCGGCCGTCACCCCCGGAAACAACGGACTGTTGCCGCTCGACGCCGCCGGGGCGCCGCCGGCCGGCGGATCCGCCGCGAACGCCGGCGAAGCGAGGGACAATACGATTCCGGCTGCCATCATCGCCAATGAAACTCGTGCCAATTTCTTCATCGTTCTACCTCATCTCGCCTTCTGGGCCTTCGGGTGGGCGCCGAAAGCCGATTTCTCTCGCCATCGCAGTCACGCCTCACGGCCCGATCGGCCCACGTCGTTCCGGGCATGGCGAAAAATCAACGTTGAATCTCCGATGCGGAACGGCGAATGAACAACGCAGAGGCCGACACCTTTTTCAGCATTCCGCATTTCGCATTCGACATTCTCATGCATGGGCTTCCGCAACACCCTGGTGTTCGTCGTGCTCCCCGTGTTCCTCGTGCCCGTGTTCATGGTGCACGTTCACCGCCTGTCCAATGAACAACGTGGTGAGGAACGTGAAGATGAACGCCTGAAGAAACGCGACGAACACCTCCAGCAAATTAAACGCCGTGCTCACCAGCACGACGATCAGTCCGACTCCCAGACCGCCCGCAAGCCCCAGGGCAACGTAGCTCAGGCTGATGAATCCCATCAACACCGCGAGCAGCACGTGCCCCGCCACCATGTTGGCGAAAAGTCGCACCGCCAGCGCGAACATCTTGGCCACCAATCCGATGATCTCCACCGGAACCAGCAGCGGGGCAAGCCAGAGTGGACCGGGACAAAAGTGCGCGACATAGTGCTTGCCGCCCAGGCGCAGTCCGTTGACGATCACCATCAGCAGGGTGCACGTCGCCAGGGATGCGGTCACCCAGATGTTGCCCGTGGCCGATCCGCCGAACCCGTGATGGGCGTCGGGAAACACCCCGCGGACCAACCCCCGCGTAACCGGCTCCAGAGGAAGAATGCCCAGCAAGTTCACGAACAGCACGTAGAAAAACGCCGACCAGATATAGCAGATGAACCGATCGGTGTGCTCGCCGAGCACCGGCCGAGCGACGGTGTCGCGAAAGTATGCGCAGATGGACTCGAAAAAGTTGCCCATCCCGCGCGGGGTCAAATCACGCACGGCGTCGCCCGAGCTTCGAACCCGTGCGAACGTCGGAACCAACAGGATCAACAACAGCGCCGCAAGCACCTGCATGATGACGTGGTTGGAGACCAGCGTGATCGTTCCTTGCGGCGTGAAGATGCCGTCCGACGTCCCCAACGGAAAGCGCTGATAGACCCACTGATACACGTGGTCCATCGGGTCGGAGGCGGCCAACAGCGTTGAACTCATCGACCTTACGTCTCCACGACGGGTGTGCCGGAACGCCTGCCTGAACCGCGGGCTTCAGCCCACGCGATCTCGCCCCGGAGTTCCCCCCGCCGTCCTTTTTTGTTGCTCCAACCGCCACAGAGCGAACAACGTGTCCGCCGCCAGCATCGCGAGATAACTGATCGCCGTCCAGGCAACGAAGACCGTTCGATCAAACCAACCGGAAAAAACGCCCGGAACCACCAGGGCCAACGCGGCAAGGAACCGAATGCCGGTGCTGGACAAGACCAGCATCGCCGCGTTCGTCCGTCCGGCCTGGGAGAACATTCTGGCAAGCGGCGCCGCGCCGGCACAGCTTGCCAGCCAACTGACTGTGCACCCTCCGAGCATCGCGGGAAGCCCTTCGGCTCCCGCGAATCGCCGCGTCGGGAAAAATCCCACCCCGGCCAATACGCAGGCGGTCGCCAACGCCACGCCAACCAGCGTCAGATACGCCACGACCGTCTGACGCGCCGCGGCATTCATGTCGACGGGGGCTGACCCTTGTCCCGGCGATCGGGCGGACCTCGAAACGCGGAAAGCGACTCCCGCATCAGGTTATACGTCCCGCCGATCAAACCGAGACCCGCGCCGATGAGCACGCCCCAGGGCTCGCAACCGTAACGGCGGTCGAGCCAGTAGCCAAACAGCCCGCACCCGGCCACCGCGCCGACGTAGTTCAGGCCGATGCCGTAAAACCGCGCCATCGAGCGCCGATCGCCGTCGTTTTTCGCCATCGCGCGACCCGCGACCTTGGGCGAAGTTTGTATCAAAGTGATACAAAGTGTGCCCGAAAGTTGGGCGCGACCAGCGCGCCCACTCTCTCCTCCCACCGCGGCTTTTTCGTTTTGCCCGCGAGGGCGTTGCAGTCTAGCAACTGAAGAAGTCGATGCAAGCCGATGGGTTCTGGTTTTTCTGCCGATGCCAACACTGAAAACCCGTCGCCTTTCCAAAGATTGCGCGCCGGGATATATTGCCTATTTATCCCAAAATGCCTAATCTTGCAAATCGCTGAGTAACTCAGGGTGCTTCGACGGTGCGTCGCCGAATGGTGAAGGTCGCGGCTTGCCGCACCCGATCCTGAACTTGTGGTCCGTCACGCCTCCACTGACGGGTCGAACCGAATCTGACGGGTTGAACCGAACCGCGGCATTCATGCCGCGCGGGCGCTCGCCCCATGAATGGGGCGGCTCGGGCAGGGGCACGACGCCGGCGACCCCTCGAAATATGCGTGTCTAAGCACTAGGGTTTGGCCGATGCGCGAAGGGCTGATTTCAAGGGAGTGGAAGGAATGATTCGGCACTTGGCTGTTGTTGGGGCGACGGGGGCCGTGGGGCGAGAGGTCTGCGCGCTGCTTACCGAGGGGCGGGTCCGCGCGGAACGCGTGACCTTGCTCGCCTCGAGGCGAAGCGTCGGAGCGACCATCGAGGTCAACGACCGAAAGCTTCCCGTAGAAGAACTGACGGAACGAAGCTTCGACGGCGTGGACTTTGCGATCTTCAGCGCCGGGGCCGAGCGAAGTCGGCATTTCGCCCCGGCGGCCAAGGCCGCCGGGACCGTCGTCGTCGACAACTCGTCGGCCTTTCGGATGGACCCGGACACACCGCTGGTCATTCCGGAGATCAATCCGCAGGACGCGCGGCGGCATCACGGCCTCATCGCCAATCCGAACTGTTCGACGATCATCATGGCCGTCGCGGTTTGGCCGCTCCACCAGGCCAACCCCGTGGTGCGGATCGTGGTCAGCACCTATCAGGCAGCCAGCGGCGCGGGGGCGGCGGCCATGGAGGAACTTCGCACGCAATCCGCGGATCACCTCGCGGGTCGCCGGATCGCGCCGAAGGTTTTTCCGCACGCGATCGCGTTCAATCTCTTCTCGCACAACACGCCGATCGGTCCGGACGGGTACAATGCCGAGGAGCGGAAGATGATCGACGAGACGCGGAAGATCTTTCACGCCCCTAAGCTTTGCCTGACGGCGACGTGCATCCGCGTGCCGGTTCTGCGGGCGCACAGCGAGTCGATCAACCTGACGTTCTCGCAACCCATCACGCCCGGCGAGGTCCGCAAGATTCTCGGCGGCGCGCCGGCCGTGAAGCTCGTCGACGACGCGGAGCGAAATCGATTTCCCATGCCCATCGACGCCTCGGGCGTCGATGACGTTCTCGTGGGCCGCATCCGACAGGACGTCTCTCAGCCCGATGGTCGCGGCATTGAACTGTTTGTCTCCGGCGATCAACTCCGCAAAGGCGCCGCTCTCAACGCGGTGCAGATCGTCGCACTTCTCGCTTCATCGGTGTAGAATAGCGATCGGCTCGGGTGCACCCGGCGCTTCTGCATGGGTTGCATCATCTTCCTCAAGCCGGAAAGACGAATGATTCGCGCGATGCGGGGAACTTACCCAGCGAGCCGGGTCATTTTGTTCCGTGCCCACAGAGTTCGCACCATGATCCGCTACGAATGTGACCGCTGCGGGGCAAAGATGGGGGCCAACGACGCCCAGCGGTTCATCGTCAAGATCGAAGTGTACGCGGCCGCGGGGCACGTCGATCTTGCGCGCGACGAGGAGACGGACTCCCGGCGCGAGCTGGATCGGGTCATGGAAGCGCTCGCGGAGGCGGATCCCGACGACATGGAGGATCAGACCTACCGCTGCTTCCGCTTTGACCTTTGCGACGATTGCCGGCGCAAGGTACTTTCCAAGCCTCTGGGATAGGTTACGAATGCCGAGTGATCTGCCCTGTGACACGACGACGCACGGCGAGCCGCGGGCGTTAGAGCGAAGCTCTTTTTTGTATGGCGTCGCGGTTCATCCGCGGCGCTTTATTTCCGCAATCAAGGGCCTCGCCGCCCATGAAGGGCGACGCTACGCAGAAACGCGAAACGCTTCAGCCCGCGGCTGGGGGTCCGTCTTGTCGGGAGCGATGATCCTTTTCTCGACCGGCGTTGCGGCGTTTGCACAACCAGCGTCGAGCCGCGCCTCAGCCCCGCCCCAGGAGCCTCCCGTGACCCCGGATGCAACGCCGAAGCCTGCCAACCGCCTGATTCGCGCGACCAGTCCCTACTTGCTGCAACATGCTCACAACCCCGTGGACTGGTACGAGTGGAGCGCCGAGGCGTTCGAGAAAGCGCGGAAGGAGGACCGCCCGATTTTCCTCAGCATCGGCTATGCGGCGTGCCATTGGTGCCACGTCATGGAGCACGAGAGCTTCGAGTCAAACGACGTCGCGGCGGCCTTGAACGTGACCTTCGTGAGCATCAAGGTGGATCGAGAAGAGCGGCCGGACATCGATGAATTGTACATGGCCTACACGCAGGCGCTGACCGGGCACGGAGGTTGGCCGATGAGCGTCTTTCTGACGCCCGACGGCACGCCCTTCCATGCCGGAACCTATTTTCCCAAGGAACAATTCCTTGATCTTCTCCACCACGTCGCCGAAACCTGGCGGAAAGATCGCACACGTCTGACCGGCGGTGCGGACGCAGCCAAACAGTTCTTCTCGAAATGGGCGGAGGGACCGTCACCGGCCGACGGCGTCATCCCGCGCGACCAGGTGGACCAGACCGCCAAGACCCTGGCCCGTCACTTCGACCCGACGCAGGGCGGACTCGCCAGCGGCAACAACAAGTTCCCGCCGAGCATGGCCATGGAGCTTCTGCTCCGCACCTACCGTCGGAATGGCGACAACGATCTATGGCATGCCGTGGAAAACACGCTGGACCACATGGCCCGCGGGGGGATCTACGATCACGTCGGCGGCGGCATCTGCCGTTACAGCACCGACCCGGAGTGGCTCGTGCCGCACTTCGAGAAAATGTTGTATGACCAGGCGCTGGTCAGTTCGATCTACCTCGACGCCTTCCAGGCAAGCCGCCACGCGCGCTTCGCGGCAACGGCTCGGGACATTCTCGACTACGTCCTGACGGACCTGCGGGCGGCGGAGGGCGCCTTCTATTCCAGTCGCGACGCCGACAGTGAAGGTCTGGAGGGTAAGTTCTACCTATGGACGGTGGAGCAGGTGGTCTCGGCGCTGGGCGAGGAGGACGGACGGCTTTTCTGCAAGTTCCATGACGTGACCGAGACCGGGAACTGGTTTGAGCGGTTCGGCCATGCTCCGCCGGGTCCGAAGAACATCCTGCACGTCAGCAAACCGATCGACGTTTTCGCCAAGGTCCAGGGCCTCGACGCGGCCGAGTTGGATCAGAAGCTGGCCGGGTGGCGGAAGAAGCTCAGCGAGGTTCGGGCGAAACGCGTCCCGCCCGCGTTGGACGACAAGGTTCTGACGGACTGGAACGGGCTGATGATCGCCAGTCTGGCCAAAGGTTCGCGCGTGCTCGACGATCCGAAGTACGCCGAGGCCGCGGCGAAGGCGGCGGAGTTCATCCTCTCGACGCTACGGCGCGACGGAAGGCTGCTGCGAAGTTATCGCCAGGGCGAGGCTCGCGGGATCGGCAACCTGGCGGACTATGCCTTCATGACCGAAGGACTGTTGAACCTCTACGAGGCGGCCTTCGACCGAAGGTGGCTCGACGAGGCTGTTCGTCTGACCGACATCTGCATCAAATACCATTACGACAGCCAGGGCGGTGCATTCTTCTTCATCGCCTCCGACGCCGAGGCTTTGATCGCCCGGTCAAAGCATCCGCACGACTCCGCCATACCGTCGGGCAACTCGATGATGGCGATGAACCTGCTGCGATTGGCGACGCTGTTGGATCGCCAGGACTACCGCGAGAAGGCCGAGGCGACGCTGCGGGCGCTGGCGCCGTTGGCGAATCAATCGCCGGCGTCGTTCGAGCGCCTGCTGTGCGCCGCCGACTTCTACCACGACAAGGTCAAAGAGATCGCCATCGTCGGCAGCCCGCAGGCGGACGAGACCAAGGCACTGCTCCGCGCGGTGCACGACCGTTACCTGCCCAACAAGGTCGTGGTCCATGCCGCCGAGAAGCTCGCCCAGACGGACATTCCGTTGCTTCGCGGCAAGGGGTTGATCGGCGGCAAGCCGACGGCGTACGTCTGCGAGGGGTATCGGTGTCAGAACCCGGTCACTTCTCCGGAGGCCTTGGCCAAGCAGTTGGACGGCGAGGTCAAGACGACCGCGGGCAACCGGGAGTAGAAGTCGTCGGCGCGGCACTTGGTCTCGATACGACCGCGGCGTATAGTCATCGCGTGATTCTCTTGCTCGGGCCAGGGTTGGGCGCGGCTGCGTGGGCGGCGGAAATTCCGACGGAAGGGTCTACCTCGGCTCTCTCCACGGTCCTGTCGATCGTTGATTTGGGGTTCAGCGCCTGCGGGGTAGGGTTGCTGGGCTGGTGGATTCTTCGTCGGCCTCATCCGGTGCGTAGTGGAGGCTGGTTCGCGTCGGCGCCGGATCGTCCGAACGAGCTCCGCGAGGACGCAGTCATGTTCGCCGTGTTCGCCTACCTCCTGGCAGCGGCGCTGCTGGCACTGGTCGTCGGGCTGGTGATCGGCGACCAGCCAGGCGTGCGCGGCAGTCTGGTGGTCAACAACGGCGCGCATGTCGCAGGCGTCGCGGCGTGCCTGGCCATTGCCCGGCGGCGGGTGCCGGGCGGATGGAGGCGGCTGGTTCTCGGCGGAAGGGAGGGCAAGCCCGTTCGAGCATGGCGCCTAGCCTTGGGCGTCCTGCTGCTGTCGCTGGGGCTATGTCCCCTGGTCCGCGACCTCGCGGGGCATGTTCTGCTTTGGCTTCGTCCGGGGTACCAGTTCCCCTCGCACCCGACCATCGAGGCGTTGCACGATCCTTCGGTTTCATGGGGCGTGGCCTCGGCGTTGTGGCTGGGAGCGCTGATCGTCGCGCCCGCGGCAGAGGAGATTTTCTTTCGGGGCTTCGTGCAGACCTTCTTACTCAACGTGACGGGCAGGCGCTGGGCGGCGATCGTGATGGCTTCGACGGCGTTCGGCCTGGTGCACGTTCGTCAACCGCAGGCGGTTGCGGCCCTGTTCGTGCTCGGCGTACTGCTGGGGTACGCCTATGAGCGGACCGGATCGCTCTTGCCGCCGATCGCCGCACACGCGATGTTCAACTTCAAAACGTTGGTCTGGGACGCCCTGAGCCGGTAAGCTGCTCAGTTCGACGGAGGGATCATGGAATCACTCGCCGACCAGGTCCGAGCGGCGCTGCGGCAACAGCTCCTGGGCGACAAGCTCTTGGGGATTCGGGAAGTCCCTATGGCGTCTCCGGCAGCCGCGGTGAACCCGCGCGTCCAGAGGACTGCCGTTGATGCAACGCGCCCATCGCCCACCGAACCTCGGACGGCGGGCTGCCCCCGCCGGGACGACGGTGCGTCGCTTCCAACCGCGGAGAAAGTTCGGCGCCTTCGCGCCCTCGACGACACCAAGGTCAAGGGCTGCACCCGCTGCGAATTGAGCAAGCATCGAACGCAAACCGTCTTCGGACAGGGCAACCCCGACGCCAGACTTGTGTTCGTCGGCGAAGGACCGGGCTACCAAGAAGATCAGCAAGGCTTGGCCTTCGTCGGCGAGGCTGGTCAGGTGCTGACTAGGATGATCGTGGCGATGGGGCTGACGCGCGACGACGTTTACATCTGCAACGTGGTGAAATGCCGCCCGCCGGGTAATCGCACGCCGATGGCCGACGAAATCCTCGCCTGCCATCCCTACCTTCGCGAGCAGTTGGAGGTCATTCAACCGGAAATGATCGTGGCCCTGGGCGCGCCGGCGGCGAAGACGCTGCTCAACACCGCCGACGCCATTGGCAAGCTCCGCGGAAGGTTCCATACCTACTACTACTCCGGCGTCAGCGGAAATGGACCCTCGACCCCGCTGATGCCGACGTATCACCCGGCCTATCTGCTGCGCAACCCATCAGACAAAGGGAAGGTGTGGGAGGATTTGCAAAAGGTGATGGCCGAATTGGGTTTGTCCAGGGGAGGCGCGTGAACGCTTGATCCATCCGACGGCCCTCGTGGACCGCAAGGCCGAAATCGACGACACCGCGTCCATTGGCCCCTACTGCGTCATCGACGCGAACGTGCGCATTGGCGCCGGTTGTCGGCTCTATCATAACGTCTACGTCACGGGTTGGACGGAACTCGGGCCGAACTGCGAACTGCACCCCAACGCCATCGTGGGACACGCTCCACAGGACGTCAAGTACCAGGGCGAGCGAACTTATTGCCGCGTCGGACGGGGAACCATCCTCCGCGAGAACGTCACCGTCCATCGCGGAACGACACCGGATTCGGAAACCGTCGTCGGGGAAAGCTGCTTCCTGTTGGCCGGCAGTCACGTCGGGCACAATAGCCGCGTCGGCAACCGCGTCACGCTCATCAACAACGTGTTGCTGGGCGGGCACGTGGTCGTCGGCGACGGGGTGACGATCGGCGGCAGTACGGGAGTGCACCAGTTCGTGCGGATCGGCGAGTTGGCGATGCTCGCGGGCGTAGGCCGGGTGATCCTCGACGTGCTGCCTTTTGCGATGGCCGACACGCAGGGGAAGATCGCGGGAATCAACCGCATCGGCCTGCGACGCGCGGGCGTGTCGCGTGAGGAGTTCTCGGACATTCGCGAAGCCTATCGCGTGCTGTTCGATCGGCGAGGATCGTTCCGCGAGGGCATAGGACGGGTGAAGGAAACGGTGACCACGCCCGCCGGGCGGCGGCTTCTGGAGTTCCTGCTCGCCGAAAGCAAACGCGGTTTTGCAGGAAGGCCGAAAGGAGTCGGCTACGCGCCGGACGGCGATGCGCCGGTTCAGGCACATTGAATGGACCGTGTAGCCGAATGGGGCGGGCTTTGCCGCCGGTTTCCATCATCGTCGGGCAAAGCCGAATCTACTCGGCTCCAAACAACTTCTTTGCCCGCTCGTAGTCTTCCGGCGTGTCGATCTCGACGGCCCGCAGGTCGCCGACGGGGGCGGCCACGAAGGAATGATCCGCGAGGACGGCGTCAATGGCCGACTCAAAGTAGAGCGACCGCCCGCCCGGAGCGTCCACCAGACTCGACAGCGACTGGATCAGCGCGGCGCACGCGGATCGGTCCACGCGGGCCAGGCCGATAAACTCCCCGGCGCATGGTGACGCTGGTACGTCCTTCCCGATTCGCGTGATGCGTCCCTCCGCGTCGGTGAGAACCTTCACCGCCTCCGCATCGCGGGAACAATTATCGACGGCCAGGATGGAGCAGGAATCCACGTCCAAACGCGCGGGGCTGATTGGCAACAGATCGAGAATCGCCGGATCGAAAAGGACGTCCGCGTTGAGCAAGAGGAATCCCTCGCCGAGATGTCCCCTCGCCAGGTACAGCGAGTACAGCGTGTTCGTCGTGGCGAACTCGTCGTTGACCACGGATTCGGACCGCAGCCGATGCTTCCGCAGCGCGGCCTCCACCAGCCCTCGTTGATACCCCACCACCACGACCACGTCGCGAACCTGGCGCTCCGCCAGCGCCGAGAGCGCGTTGTCCAGCAGCGTCGAGGTTCCGCAGGGAAGAAGGCACTTCGGCTTCGACCAACCCATCGGGGCGAGCCGACGACCTGCACCGGCGGCGAGAATCACGGCGACCATGGCCCGTCACTCCCGTCGGCGCGATCGACGATCATCGCCGCGAGATCAGGTCGATCAGTTCCGCTCGAATGTCGCGGTCCTGCCCCTGCAGGATCGCGTGCACCATGTGGAACAGCGGGATCGACACGTCAAGCGCCCAAAGCGTCTGGATGGTCTTGGACATGGCCACCCCTTCGACGGTCATCCCGACTTCGGCGAGCGCTTGCGGCAACGTGCGCCCCTGCGCCAGCAGCACCCCGAGGCGACGGTTGCGACTGTGCGGACTGGTGCAGGTGGTGATGAGGTCGCCTGCGCCGGAAACGCCGTAGGCAACGCCTTCGGGAACGCCGAAAAAGGAGGCGACGACGGCCATCTCGCGTAATCCGGCGGCGATCAGCACGCCGCGCACGTTGGAGCCGAACCCAAGCCCCTCCGCCATTCCCACCGCGATGGCCACGATCCCTTTCAAGGCCGCGCAAATCTCATGGTGCGTCGGATTGCGGCTGACCTCGAAACTCAACAGGTCGTCCGTGAGCGTCTCCTTGACCAGCGCGAGGTGCATGAGATCGTCGCAGGCGAGCACCGCGCGCGTCGGCTGACCGTCGGAGATTTCGTTGGCGATCGTGGGACCGGTCAGCACCACGACGTGCGCTTCGGGAATCTCGCGCCGAATCAATTCGCTCATGGTGCACTGACGCTCGGCGTCGAACCCCTTGGACACGCTGAGCACCAGCGGATGTTTGGCGTGCTGCGCGAGTTCGCGGGCGACGCCCCGGACCTGACTCGACGGAACCGCGAGCACAAACAACGTCGATCGCGGATCGACGTCGGAGTAGAACTTCGTCTCGACCACGATCTCGTCGGGGATCCCGTGCGGATGCGATGGACCGCCCAATTTTCGCGTCGCCCGCAACCCGTCGGCCGTGGCCTCGTCGATGGTCCAGACGCGGACAGGTCGTCTTCGACAAAACCGTGACGCCAGCGCCAACCCCCAATTCCCCGCCCCGATGACCACGATGTTCTCGATGGAATGCACGATCGCATGGTAGATCGCGGGCACCGTTTCGACAAGCGCTTGACGAGTCGGGTTCGCCGGACCACGATTGGTGCGCGCGGGGGGAGCGGAACGATCGGGATTCCGCCCGCGCCTCCTCGAAGAACAGGCGATTCGCCCGGGAGTCAGCGCATGTCGGTCAGTGTCACTGCGGTCGTCACCCGAACGGATTTTCCAGGATTCTCCCTGCGCCGCGGCAAGGTCCGCGACGTGTACGATCTGGGGACGGAAATCCTGCTCGTCGCCACCGACCGCATCAGCGCCTACGACGTCGTGCTGCCCACGCCCATCCCCGGCAAAGGGGTCATGCTCACCAAGATCTCAAAGTTCTGGTTCGGGTTCTTCGAAGGTAGAGTTCTCCATCATCTGCTCGACGTCGTCGAGGACCGCGCGCCGGCCGGGATGGAGGCGCATCTCAATCAACTTCGCGGGCGCACCATGCGCTGTCGAAAAACGAAGGTCGTGCCCATCGAATGCGTGGTTCGCGGATACCTGGCCGGTTCCGGCTGGGCGGACTATCAGCGGACCGGCGCCGTGTGCGGCGTGAAGCTGCCGGCGGGAATGAAGCAATGTGAAAAGCTTCCCCAGCCGATCTTCACTCCCGCGACCAAGGAAGAACAGGGACACGACGAAAACGTCTCCTTCGAGCGGGCCTGTGAGCTGGTCGGCTCGTCCACCATGAACTTGCTCCGCGAACGCAGCGTCGAGCTGTACGTTCGCGCCGCCGAATACGCCCGCTCGCGCGGCATCATCATCGCCGACACCAAGTTCGAGTGGGGCGAGGCGGACGGGGAACATCTGCTCATTGACGAAGTGCTCACCCCGGACTCGTCACGCTTCTGGCCCGCCGAAGCCTACGCCGCGGAACGCGATCAGGACAGCTTCGACAAACAATACGTCCGCAACTATCTCACCACGCTGGTGCAGGCTGGGACGTGGAACAAGACCCCCCCAGGACCGGAGCTTCCGTCGGACATCGTCGCCAACACCGCGGCCAGATATCGTGAAGCCGTAGATCGATTGACCGGCCGTGTGCCCTGAGATGCGCAGCGCGTCCGCGACCGTGCCGTACGCAATAGGAGCATGCTACCTCCGTGTTGCGTACGGCGCAGACTCTCCGCAAGCACCACAGAAACCGCCGGCGAGCCCGTGCAACGTCACCTACCAGGGCCGCCGACCTCGGCGGGAAAGACCCGCTCCTTGACGGCCGCGGCTCGATGCCGCGTGCCCACGAAAGTGGAAACGTCTCGAAACGCGTCGTCGGCGCGTTACGAAAACCCAGCTTGCCCTCGTGCCGCTTCGTTCCTGTTCGCTGTCATGCAGTTCGACGGGACACTCCCCGATCGCGCATCAGCCTGACCCCTCCCCAAGGCCTTCCAAAGCTCCAAGCCACTGTGCGAAGTGCGGGCATTTCTCACGCATTGTGGTCAATCCGATCCGCTTCGCAGCGATGACCCCGTGCAACACCTTTTGGTAGCCGTGCACGAGAGCGCGAATGCGTTTCGACGGCGCGGTTTCTGGGTGGTCGTCAATGCCTTCCGGCTCGCCACACTCCTCGACAATCGTATTCAGGCGGGCTTGAAGGTCTGGGCGTTGCAGGCATTCAGCTAGAACCCCTGTATCACTGAAGATCAAGGCCTCAAACTCATGCATCTGGATGTATGGAATGAACCTTTGGGCGTCGAAGGTCTCCCCAAGCTCGTTGCAAACATCTGCCTGAATCGCCTGTTGGATTTCTCCGGCCTTTGTCGAGATTAGCTTCTTACGCCTTGTTCCGTCCGTGCCGGGCCAGTCGGACGGCAGGCCGTAGTAGTCGAACATGGTTGTGCAGTACACCGCGCGATCCTGTTTCAGCGTGGCGAGAATGTCGTTGCGCACCACGGGCCACGGTCGCACACCTCCCCGACGACCCGGCTTCCCGATCCTCGTGGCAGAAACGAACACGCCGTGAACGCCGAGGTTCGGAGCCAGTACCTCACGCACGAACGCTTCTTCCGTCTGCCCCTCGACCAGCGCGCGAACCCTATTCATGCGCCGGTCCTCCGTCTACTACATTCTTCTGCCAGATTTCGCCCATCGAGTAGTCGTCGAGCCATTCGCTCAGGTTTTTGGCATCGAGTCGCTCGAACTTGGATTCCCCCTTGTCCCTACGAACGACAACTATTTCTTCCGGCGCAAAGTCGTCGAGTAACGGGGCTGATTGTGTCGAGACCACGACCTGCGTTCGACTTGCGGCCTGTTTGAGCAAGCCCGCCAGCACGCCCAAAGCGGACGGATGCAAACCCAGCTCCGGCTCGTCAATCAGAATCGTGGCCGGTGGATGGGGCTGAAGCAGTGCCGTCGCCAGACAAATGAAGCGCAGCGTCCCGTCGGACAACTGACTCGGATGAAACGGGTAGCTGCTTCCTTTCTGTTTCCACTCGAGCAGCACTTCTGTATCGCCGCCGCCGTTCGGTTCAGGTCGCAGCTTGAAGTCGTCGAAAAACGGCGCGACCAGCCGGATGGTGTCGCATATTAGCGTGTAGGTGGCCTTCTTCTGTTCCCTCAACCGCAACAAAAATGCCGCCAAGTTCCCCGCATCTGGCTGCAATTCTTCGTGGTGGCGAGTCGTTCCTTTACGACGCATCGCGGCCCTCTCGCTCGTGTCGTGGAAGTGGTAGACCATCCAGCGCGACACTGCGTTGTAGACATAGAACGGAACGCCATGTTCATGCACCATGCCTCGATCGTCTTTTCTCTCCGTAAGCTTAGCCTCGGTGTGTCCTGCTCCGAATGGTCGGCGAGTTTCGCCGTAACTTCCGTTGTAGTAGGCGGTCTCCTTTGCAAAGATCAGGCGATCGTCACTTGTCGGTTCGAGCGAAAATTCGTATCCGTTCTGGCCGAAGTAAACCTTGCCGACGATCTCCTTGGTCTCCTTCGGCCCAAGGTACAGATGCGCATCGGCACCGCCGCGCTTGGCGATAAGGAGTTGCATTTCCTGCCTCACGATGGCCCGAAGCAGCGAGAAAAACGAGACGAAATTGCTCTTGCCGGAACCGTTCGCGCCGATAAGGATATTCAAGTTCCTTAGCGCGAAGCCCTCCAGCGATCGGATCGACTTAAACCCTTTGATCGTCAGCGTCTTAATTGGGTCACCCATAACTTTCACATCTTATCCGCCAAGCATAGGTCGATGGAAGGGTTCCTCGTTTATCCGCACATCTCAGCCCGGGCTTCTCTGCTGATAGACTCTGACAGGTCGAGCGGACGCGGACCGGCCATCTCGGTGAGTTCGATTGCGTGTGCCTGTTTGGCTGTGTCGGTAAGATTCGTGTGAGTCACGGTTCAGGCGATGTCGCCGACAATCAGGAGCGGGAGGGTTCTTAAGTGCTTCGCTAAAGATGGGGCACTCGCGTGAGCCAAGCCGTACAATTCGATTGCCGACTGAAGGCGTCCCCCACACTTCGCTTCGCGAAGAATGGGGCACCGGGTGGACCCCCTAACCCTTCCACTTCCCCCGAGGACGGAGGAGGGGGGGGATGCACCCAAGTAAGCCTGGTCACGCCACACGGTGACTGTCGCTGGCGAGGGTCGTTCGCTGACCCTCGATGTTCGGATAGCCGGTTCGCTCACGCGGCCGGGTCGGATAAAATGCACGGCTGTGAGCGACGACACGAGGGCATCGGAGGGCATCTCCCCACAACCGGCAAGTTCGCGGTTGCCTGAAAGGCTTCCGCAATCAGAGGTTCCGCGGCGGCCTAAGAGTCTTGCGCCATCGGCAGGTTCGCGGCGGTCGGCGGGGCTGCCTCCGGCGGCGGGTCGGCGATCGAGGGAGGGATGGAGGCCCGGGCGGCTGTGGGGGCCGATCGTCGTCGGGGCGTTCCTGGTGCTGCTTTGGGGCGGGCTGGGAGCGTTCGGAGTTTTTCCGCCTGCGGTGGTTCCCTCTCCAGGGGAGGCGGCCAAGGCGTTCGCCGACGAGGTTCGATCTGGTCGTCTGGCGAGGGACGTCGTGGCCTCGCTTTTCCGGGTGACCGGCGGATTCGGGCTGGCGGTTTTGCTGGGCATCCCGGCGGGATTGTGGCTGGGATGCAGCGAGCTTGCGCGACGAGCGTTCCTGCCGTACGTCAACTTTTGCAGGTGTCTTTCGCCGCTGGCGTGGATTCCGTTTGCGATTCTCTGGTTCGGGATCGGCGACGCGCCGGCCATCTTCCTGATCTTCCTCGCGGCGTTTTTTCCGCTGACGCTGGCGACGATATCCGCCGTGGCGACCATTCCAAGTATCTATTTCCAAGTCGCGGCTGAGTTCGGACTGACCGGCGGTCGGCGGTGGCGGTTGATCGTTCTACCGGCGATCGCGCCGCAGGTGATAACCGCCCTTCGGGTGACGGGCGGGTTGTCGTGGTTGGTGGTCGTGGCGGCGGAGATGCTGGCCGGTCGGGACGGGCTGGGATTCGCCGTATGGGACGCCCGGAACGGGTTGCGCATGGACCTCCTCGTGGCGACGATGATGGTCATCGGGACGATCGGCGTGGCGATGGACCGGCTGCTAGCGAAGTTGACGCGAATTCCGAGTGTTCGGTGGGGATATGAGCGATAGCGGCCCGTCAACGCCGCCCTCGCCCCGACCCTCTCCCTTGGAGGGAGAGGGGGAGAAGCTACATCCGTGCCCGTTGCGGTTGGAACGCGTGGGTCATGCATTCGATTCGCTCGCGGTGTTGCGCGGCGTGACGCTGGAGGTGGAACGAGGGGAGTTCGTGGCCATCGTCGGCCCGTCGGGTTGCGGGAAGACGACGCTGCTGGGGATCATCGCGGGAGTTTTGCAGCCGACGGAGGGTTCGATCGCGCGGGTCGGGCAAGTTCGCACGGTGCACCAAGTATCGGGACTGCTGCCGTGGCGAACGGTGTCCCAGAACATCGAGCTGGGCGTGGATCGACGATCGACTTCGGCGGAGGCGAACGGACAGCTTCAGGAGATGCTGCGTCTTGTCGGGTTGGAGGCGTTCGCCGGCTATTACCCGCATCAGTTGTCGGGGGGGATGCGTCAGCGGGCGGAGTTGGCCCGGGCGTTGGCCGGGCACGTGGACATCCTGCTGCTGGATGAACCGTTTTCGTCGTTGGACTATTTGACGCGGTTGCGGATGCGCGAGGAGTTTGTCGGGTTGCTGCACGAGCGGCCTCGGACGGTGATTCTGGTGACGCACGACGTGTCGGAGGCCGTGCAACTCGCCGATCGCGTCCTCGTGTTGTCGGGTCGACCGGGGGGAATCCGTTGTGAATTGCAGGTCGAGTCTCCGCGTCCGCGGGAATTGACCCAGCCGGAAGTGGTGCGCGCGACGCATCGCATCCTGACGGAGTTGGGGTTGGAGCATGATGCGGCCGGGAACTCGCCGTACGAGATTTGAAGGCGTCGGGCGAATGAGCTTGTTGTGGGGTGGGATCGCCAGGGCCAGCGGGCCTGCTTCAGCGTGGGCATGACATGCTCAACGCGTTGGGGTTGCGATCGCCGATGGAAGGCGTCCCCCACCCTTCGCCACGCGGCGATTCATTCTCGATAACTCGAACTCGACGCCCGCGTCGATCTCTCCACAAGCAAGTTCGTCAATGGAGAGCAAAAACAAACTCCTCGACCTTGTCAGCGCAGGCATCGGAAGCATCGTTTTTCTCGTCGGCCGCATCGGCGGAGCGCTGGTCTCCGACCGGAACGTTGGAAGAACAGGCATCACGGCCGGAAATCGTGAACCCACATTTCTGAAGCACCCGGATCGAGGCCGCGTTGTGTTTGGCCACGCGGGCATGGAGCGGGCGCACCTTCACCTCACCCAGAAACTCTGTGAGCCCCTTGGTGGCGACGCCTTTGCCCCAGTACTCTCTCCCAATCCAGTAGCCGACGAGTCGTTCACCGCACAGGTCGAAGCTCACGACATTGCCGGCCACCTGCCCGTCTAAGACGATGGTTTTCTTGACGACGGTGTCGTCGCTCAGAATCTTCGTCCAGTGGGCCGTGAATGCATCCTTGTCCCTGGCCGGGAAGGCGGCCATCCGGTTGGCGACCGGATCCCGTTGCTGCGCAAAGAATGTGGGAAGATCACTCTCCGTCACGTCCCGCAACAGGACATCGCCTGTCAAAGGGCCCTGCGCGCGTCTGGCCACATCATTCTTCCATGCCGGCTTCGTTTCATAGCAAGCTCGGTTCTTGTGTAGCGTCGCGGCTCATCCGCGGCGCCGGGTCTGACCTTGGAAAATTCGCGCCGCCCATGAAGGGCAACGCTACACGATTTCCGAGTTCGCTCTAGAGCACGCGCGGCCGATCAATCGACAATTGGCATTCCCCTGTCCCCCACCCTTCGCCGCGCGAAGGATGGGGCACCACGCCATCGGCAATCAGCAACCGGCGTTCATCCCGGCTCGACGGCGATCTTGACCGATTTCGGCTTGGAGGCTTCCGACTTCGGAATGGTCAGTTCGATGACACCCATCTGGCACTTGGCGGACATCCGGTCGGCGTCGGCGCCGGCGGGGAGTTCGAGGGACCGGCAGAAGACGCCGTATCGCCGCTCGCCGCGGATGACCGCGACGGCGCCCTCCATCTCGGAGGGTTTGCGTTTTTCGCCGCGGAGAGTCAGGACGTTGCCGACGTGGGTGATCTCCACGTCGGTGGCAGACAGTCCCGGCGCCTCAGCCAGCAGGACGAAGCGGTCGTCGAACTCGTGCAGGTCGATCGCCGGCGCCCAGGCTTGCCCGTTGAACGGCGGCGTGGAAATTCCCCCGTGCCAGACGCGCTCGAACATTCGATTCATTTCTTCCTGCAAGGTGTTGAGGGCTTGCTGGGTCTCGTGGATGGGTCGAAAGGCCATGAGCTGCTCCTTATGAAGATGACCGTGGACCGTGTACGCGGACCCTCACGTTCGGGCGTCCGGGTTTTCCGGATCAACTCCCTGGCCGCGCGAAATCGCGATACCGCGTAGCTTCACCGATTATATCTCAACGCCCGGCGGCACGCGAAAGCCCCCCGCGTGGAAGCCGCCGCACGAGGGCAAGCACCTCGCGTTCGCTTGCGGCGCTGGACCGCTCCATGCGGTCGCGGTTCGGATCGGCATGTCAGCACTTTCGAAGTTCGGGACGAGCATGAACCGGGCCAGCGCAGAAGGCGGAAGTGTCACAAGCCGCTTCCCCGCGCCGGTCGCGTCAGAAGTTGTCGAGCGGAATGCATGATCCCAGCGAGCGAATTGACATGCGTCGCGGGCGGTGGATACGATCCGCCCGGCGATACGCCGATCGTCCCTGGCGCGGTTAGGACGAGCGGCGCGATCGAATCCGGTACATGCTGGTTCCTCCCGTTACGGGCGTCTGGACGGGAACAACCCCACGGAGTGTCGGCGATGCGTTGGCCCTGGTCACGGGTTGCACAGGCGGTCATGGTCGTGGCTTTGGGGGCGACCTGGGGCGCGCGGGCGCAAGAGGAGTCTGGCGCGGGCGACGGCGCGGCGGAAGCCGCCCTCGCAGCCATCGCGGATGGGGCGTTGGCGGACTCGGCGCCGAGCTTGGGGGGAGAGCCTTCGCAGGGGGCTTCGCCGAAGGCTGCCGCGGGAACCACCTCCGCCGCGCGGGTTCCGGCGGATCGGTTTTCGTGGCACGTTCCCGACCCGGAACTGGATCGAGCTTCGACGCTCAGTCGTTTGGAGGCCAGTCGAAAGGCGCAGGACAAGGCTGCGGAAACGTACCTCCAGCGGGTGCTGGAGCGCGTGGATCAGATTCGGCGTCCCCGGCAACTACGACTAGGCCTGGAGGAGGCGATTCAACGGACGCTGGAGAACAACTACAAGATTCAGGTGGCGAGCTACAGCCCGGCGGTCGAAACCACGCGGGTGGTGGAGGCGGAGGCGGCGTTCGACGCCGTGGCCTTCACCGACGTCACGAAAAATCACATCGACCGGCCCACCGGCTCGCAGTTGTCCGCCGCCAACGCCGATCTGCTGAACTCCGACTACGGCGTTCGGAAGGTGCTTCCGACGGGGACGACGGTCAGCGCGGCGTACGCCTTCAACCGCACCTACTCGTCGTCGGCGTTTCAGCAGATCAACCCCGAGTACACCAGCAATTTCATCCTCGAGATGCGCCAACCGCTGCTTCGCGGTTTCGGCGTGGATTTCAACCGTTCCATGATTGTACTTGCCCGGAACGACCGCGGCATCAGCGACCAGGCCTTTCGGCAGCAGGTCCGGGACGTGGTGCGGGCGGTGGAGGAATACTACTGGCGGGTGGTGCAGACGCGACGCGACGTGGCGATCACCGCCCGGTTGATGGCCGACTACGAGGCGATCTATGAGTATCTCGTCGCCCGGCAGGCGTTCGACGTAAGTCCGGTTCAATTGGCCGCGACCAAGGCCAACCTCGAGGAGGCCCGCACCCAGTTCGTGGTCCGGGTGTCCAACGTCTACGACGCCGAGGACCGCTTGATCTCGGCCATGAACTCCCCCGATGTGCACCTGGCCAACGACATCGAAATCATCCCCATCGACGTCCCGCGCCTGGATGGGCTGACCATCGACCGCCTGGCCGAGGTGCAGACGGCCCTGGAATACCGCACCGAGATCCGGCAACAGGAGCTTCGCGTCGAGAGCGCGAAGATCGTCGTCGGCCGACAGAAGAACCTTGAACTCCCTTTGTTTGACTTGACCTTCCGCACCACCTTCGACGGACTCGCGGGTGGAGCCGACCGCTCCTTCGACGAGCTGACCCGCGGCAAGTACGTCGAGTATTTCGTGGGCGTTCGGTTCGAGGTTCCCATCGGCAACCGCGGACCGAAAGCCGCCCACAAGCGGGCCAAGCTCCAACACGATCAACAGGCCGCCCAGCTCAAGTCGGCCCTCGAAGACGTGATCCTCGACACCAACCTCGCGGTGCGCGCGGTGACGACGGCCTTCGACGCGATCGGTCCGTCGTTCGAATCCGCGGAAGCCCGGGAACGCGAAGTCGACTCCATCGTCGCCCGCGCGGAACGCAAGGACTTCGTGGTCCTCAATCAGGAGCTTGGCTCGCGGCAGTCGCTCGCCGCCGCCCGGCGCACCATGCTCGGCGCGATGGTCCAGTACAACGTGGCGCTCATCGACCTGGAGCGGGCCAAGGGGACGCTGCTGGAATATCACAACATTCACATTCCTGCCGCCGGCGAATAGGTAATCGCCAGCGCCCATCGTGAAGGCGCCGGGGAATCGGCGATTGTTGATTGAAGGCGTCCCCCACCCTTCGCGCGAAGGACGGGGCACCACGCGCAAGGCGCCCGACGAAATGAGTTCACCTGCGGGCGAGCGGCCAGTGGCGCCCACGCGTAAGCCCGGAAACCTGTCCGCGGGGCTGGCGCCCGCGGCTCTGAACATCAGGTACCGCTCTCACATGAAGCCCGCGGCTCGTTACGCCGGTCGCGGTTGTGTGCTACCATTCGCGCCATGTCCATGCTCGTCCAGAAGTTTGGAGGCACGAGTCTCGCCAGCGCGGAGAAGATCCACCGGGCCGCCCGACGGGCCATCCGCGCCAAGCTCGCCGGACACCAGGTCGTCCTGGTGGTCTCGGCGATGGGACACACCACCGACGAGCTGATCGCCCTGGCGAAGGCCATCTCCCATGCCCCCCCCAAGCGGGAGATGGACGTTCTGCTGACCACCGGCGAACAGGTCTCGATCGCTCTGATGGCCATGGCCATCGACGCCGCAGGGCACGAAGCCATCAGTCTGACGGCCGCGCAGCTTGGCCTGTTCACCGACAGCTCGCATACCCGGGCACGAATCCAGCGCATCAGCCGCGAGCGCCTCGATCGGGAACTCGCCGACGGCAAGATCGTGATCGTCGCAGGCTTCCAGGGCATCGACGCGGGCGGGGAGATCACCACCCTGGGTCGCGGGGCCTCGGACACCACGGCCGCGGCGCTGGCCTCGGTGCTGGGTGCGGAGGTCTGCGAAATCTACACCGACGTGGACGGGGTCTACACGGCCGATCCGCGGATCGCGCCCAAGGCCCGCAAGATCGACGAAATCAGCTATGACGTGATGCTGGAAATGGCCGCCGCCGGCGCCGGCGTCATGCACTCGCGAGCCATTGAGTTCGGGAAAAAGTTCAGCGTCCCCATTCACGTGAGAAGTTCCATGACCGATGTCCGAGGAACCATGATTCAAGCCGAGACCCCCGGCATGGAGGCCTTCGCGGTCCAGGGCGTGACCCTCAAGGAAGACCTCGCTTTCATTGAGCTGAACGCGGTCCCCAACACCCCGGGCGTGGCGGGGCGGGTGTTCGCCGAAGTCGCGCGCAACAACATCCTGGTAGACGATATCGTGCAGAACGTGTACGACGGCGGACGATTGGCCAACCTCGGATTCTCCACCAACGCCGCCGACGCGGTTGAGGCCAAGACGGTTTGTGAACGCCTGGCCCGGGAGCTTGGCATCGGCGGCGTCGAGGTCGACGAGGGAGTCTCCAAGGTCAGCGCCGTGGGCATCGGCATGCGCACGCACACCGGGGTGGCGGCGACGATGTTCGACGCCCTGGCCAAGGGCGAGGTGAACATCGAGAACATCTCGACCAGCGAGATCGTCATCAGTTGCATCGTCCGCAAGGCCGACGGGCACAAGGCCCTCCGTGTCCTGCACGACGCCTTCGGACTCGACAAACCCAGAAACAATTCGGCGGAGTGATGCGCGTGCGACGGCGCAGGCCGAGGCTGCCCGGTTCGATCGACCTCCCGCGGCGATGGCGTCGCAGCTGGGCCGGGCTGATCGTCGTCCTCATCGCCGCGGCCTGCGTCACCTGGAACCGAACGCCGACACCCGATGTGCACCCGGATACGGCGGTCGAGGTGTCCGCGGGCCCGGGATCGGATTTCGATCGTTACCACGACCAGAACTTCACCGTGACCCGGGTCATCGACGGCGACACGCTGGACGTCGACGCCCCCGACCAGGGCAAGCCCACGACGCGCATCCGCCTCTGGGGCGTGGACACCCCGGAAATCGCCCACGGCGGCCAATCCACCATGCACTTCGGCGAGGAAGCCCTCGTCTTCGCACGTCAAACCTTGGAGCACCGCCCGGCCCACGTTGTTTTGTCGCCGAAGCGCTCGCGGGACAAGTATGGTCGGTTGCTGGCCTACGTGTTTGTCGAGCGCGGCGGGCGGATGTTCAACGAAATGCTCATCGAGGAAGGCTTCGGTTACGCCGACCACCGCTTCGCGCATCATTACAAGGAGCGGTTCGCGGCGTTGGAAAGTCAAGCGAAAGCCGAGCGCAAAGGACTATGGCGCGACGTGACCTTCGAGCAGTTTCCTTCCTGGCGGCAGCGGCACGAGTCGCGTGCGAAATCCGAAGGCCGCGACCGCGGGGGACAGCCGTGAGCACGCGGGTGCCACTGGCGAAAGGGTGCCGCTGGCGGCCTGCCTGCCAGTGGCACCCTTTCGCCAGCGGCACCCCGTCTCAAGTTGATCGCGTCGCACACTGGCAGGCAAGCCGCCGGTGGCGCCCAAGCGAAAACCGAGTTCAAGACGCAGCGGATTTCAGGGCGCTGCGGATTTCTCCGAGGAGCTGATCGACCTTGAAGGGTTTGAACAGCACCGCCGCCAGCCCTTCGCGGCGGGCGCGGATGATGGTGTGGTTGGGGTCGTAGCCGAAGCCGGTGGTGAGGATGACCGGGGTCTTGGGGTTGGCCTGTTTGGCGGCGGCGAAAACCTCGTAGCCGTTCTTGATCGGCATCTTGATGTCGCTGAGCACGAGGTCGAACGGCTCCCTGGCGATGAGGTCCAGGGCGGTGGCGCCGTCAGAGGCGGTGTGCACGATGCAGCCGTAGCCGGTGAGGACGTCGCGGACCGTTTCGCGGATGATGTCCTCGTCGTCGGCGAGGAGCACGCGGCGACCGGCGAGGAACTCGTCCTGCTTTCCACCCTTTGGGCTTCGTACGCCCCAGACGGCGGGTCTGGCCGCGGTGATGTCCTTGATGTCCTGGCGGATCCTTGCGGCGTTCTCGGAGATGGTCCGCAGGCGGACGCGCAAGTCGTCGTGCCCGATGTAGTCTTCCAGCAGCGTTTCGACGTCGGTGACGATGTCGTTGACCGGGCCGGTGATTTCCTGGAGGACATTGGTTCCGACGAGGCCGGTGGTGGTCTGGCGCTCGCAGGCGAGCAGCCTGAGGATGTGCAGGGCCAGGGCCACGTAGCGCCCAAAGATTTCGGAAAAGCGGCGATCGTTTTCGTTGAAGGCGGCCAGTCGGGTGCTCTCAAAATTGGCCACGCCCACGACCTGATCGTGCAGAGTGAGCGGCACCGTAAGCGACGATTTTGCCCCGACGACGCCGGGGATGTATCGCGGATCGTCGGCGGTGCTGGGGCAGATGTAGCTTCGTCGGCTGGTGGCGACGAAGCCGCTGATGCCGTTGCCTTCGCCTTCGGCGTAGATTTCGAGGTTGGCGACGGCGTTGGGCATGCCGTAGGCGAGCACTTGTTCAAGCCGGCCGCTGTTCTTGTCCAGGATCCGGATTTCGAAGTTGTCGAAATGCAGGAGCTCGCGCGTGCAGCGGAGGATCTTCTGCTCCAGCAAAGCGAGCCGCTCCTGCGGCTCGAGGCGCGAGACCTGCTCGACGTCCATGCACAGCAATTCGCGTCCGGCCTGGTCGATGGCGTCGATCTGGTCCTGAAGGCGGGAGGTCGTGGTGGCGTCCCAAACCACGGCGGCCACCTGGGTGACATGATGCTGTGCGTCCGCGACGGGGGTTGCGGTAACCTCGAACTTTTCGTTTTTCGCGGTCTGGAAACTAAAACGCCGGCCTCGAATCTGCTTCGAGCCGGCGTTCATTTTTTCGATCGCCAGGTGCCATGTTTCGACGCAAAAATGCTTAACTCTCTCGCGGACCTCGTCGCTGAGGGCGAGCATCGCGGGGTTGGCCCAATCAAGCTCGCCGGATTGTCGGAAGATGCCGATGCCCTGGCTGACGCTGTCGATAATCGCAGCGGCTTGACCCGCGGAGTGCACGCCCTGAATGGGAATGAAGGCGCCGGCTTCGCAGAGAACCCAATCGTAGGGCGCGGAACGGAGCTGCTGCAGCGCTTCCTCATGACTGGCGACGACGGACACCTGGGTCTCGGCATCGAAGTGCCGTGCGATGTCACCATCTCCGCGGCCCGGCCCGATCACCAACACCCTGGCGTGATCCACCGAACGAGAAGCTCTTGTGGTCATCAGTTCCCTGTCTCCGCCATCCGCCCCCCCGATGATCCTAGGCGCGCCCAACGGTCTTGTGCAGACCGCAGCCCCCGAACGCGAGTATCGGTGCAAGAATCCCACAATACCACACCCTTGCCCCAGAATACAAGGCGGCGCCCCGGTCGATTCAAGGACAAACGTCACAGTTGCAGCGTGAGTGAACGTTGGCGTTGTCGCGACGCGGGAGCGTGATCACTCAGGCGGAGCGCAATCCTTGCCGACGGCGGGCTGCGATTTCCTCATAGACCTCGATCATGGCGTGGGCGTGGCGCTTCATGCTGACCTGATCGGCGATCCGCGCGGCGGCGGCTCCCATCGCGCGGCGGATCCGGGGGTCGCGCAATTTTTCGATGCCCGCCGCCAAGGCGACGACGTCGTCGGGGTCGTCGACGATCAATCCGCTGACGTCGTCGACGATCATCTCGGCCGCGCCGTCCCAGCGGGTGGTGACGCAGGGCAGCCCGGCGACCATGGCCTCCAGCACGACGCGGCTGCATGGGTCGTAATAGGTAGGGTGCATCAGGCAATCGGCGGCGTGATAGAAGCTGCGAACGCGATCGCTGGGACCGACGAAGGTGAGCACGTCGGTGATTCCCATGCGCTGCGCTTGCCGGTGCCACTGGGGCGAATCGCCGCGACCGACGACCAGGGCGCGCACGTCGTGCGCCTTGCGACCACGAAGGAATTGCAGCGCCTCCATCCATCGCTGCACGCCCTTGAGACGGAAGTTGTGGGCCACGGTCAGGACGAGGAGATCGCCGTCGGCGACGCCGAACTCGCGGCGCAGGGCTTGGCGCTGGTCAGCCCGCTCGGCGGGCGGCGTGGGGTCGGCCTCGACGCCGTTGTAGATTCGACGGATCCGCTCGCCCGGCAGGGAATAGTGGAGCGACAGTTGACGGGCGACGTAGTCGGAGATGGCCACCACCGTCGGTCCGTCGGCGGAGCCGAAGAGTTGCCGCTCCAGCCTGAGCAGATATCGCTGCTTGAGGTTGAGGTGGTTGGCGAGGCGCTTGAAGGATCGGGCGGGGCCGGGGTTTCGGAGGGCGACGTTGCGTTCGACGGTCTCGGCGACGGTTCCGCCCCGCGGCTGATAGATGTCCGCGAATCGGCAGGGCGAGATGGCGTGGACGACGTCGAATTGCCCGGCGGACAGGCGTCGTTGGACGCGATGGGCGAAGGTCGCGCTTTGACGGGTGCGGGACATGGAGGCGCCGGGGATGGAGCAGACGTTCAGGCCGGGAGCGGGGGAGGGGCGGCTCCGCGTGAACACGTGCACCTCGATGCCCGCGTCCATCAAACGGTGCATGAACTGGAGCGTCGACGTTTCCGCGCCGCCGCGCCAGGCGTCCAGCCACTCGCTGACCAGCGCCACCCGCATGGGCGACAGTATGCCGCGCGGAGCGGTTGAACGCGAGCCGGGGACCGTCGGCGGGTCGCCTCGCCCCGCGCCGCCGCTACCGGACCCGGCGCTGACGCGATTGATCGTGCCGCGCGATCTGAAATGTTTTCCCGAGGATGCGATACACCAGGGCGCGCCTCTCCCCCGTCCATCGAATGCCGCGGGAATCGCCTTCGTGAGATCGGTGCATGGAGCGATCGTTTCCGGGGGTCCTCATCACCACCTGCCCGGCGACGCGAAGATACGATCTTAGCCAGCGAAGCCGGTCGGTTCGCGAGGCCATCGTGGTCGGGGTGGAGTAGTTCAGCGCTGCGAGATCCTTGACGATCCATCGCCGCTTTCTCCAAACCGGTCGCAGAACTCGTTGAAGATCGATCAGCCGCAGGCGATGGGGCGGCGGCGCGGTCGCGTCGAAAAAGACGTGCGACAGGTAGAGGTCGCGGTGAACGTAGCCGAGGGCGTGGAAGCGTCCGATCAAAGACGCCAATTCGTCCGACAGACTAAAGTCGTGACTCAGAATTGTCTGATCGTTTCGGGATGCCGCGCCTGCAGACGCAGGTGCGTCGGGGGCTGGGAAAGGGCCGCTCCCTGACGGTCGCGGTACGGATCCTGCGATCGGCTTCTTGTGACGCTCCACACTGGGGCAAGGCGCTACCCCAGGCTGTGGCTGAGAATCCCTCTCCCCTTGAGGGGAGAGGTCGGGTGAGGCGTGATTCATGCTGATTCGACCCTCGCCCCAACCCTCTCCCTGCCGGGGAGAGGGGGTTTTTAGACAGAACCTGGCGGTGGCCGATGGGTGCGCGTCGGTCCGGTGAGCGGCGAGTGTTTCGAGCGATACTCCCGGGACGGCAGCTGTCAGGATCAGGCTTCGCACTTCACGCCGCCCGCGACATTCCTCACCGAAGGCGACCGGCTCGACGCAGGCGATACCGTCGCGTCGGAGGCGATGCATCCATCGCCACTCGACGGCTGCGAGGCTGCGCGCGCCACAACCTGCGCGCCGGGCTTCCCGCCGGGCCGCCGGGGGAGGGCTTGTGTAGCGCTTCAGGTAGAGCGTCGGTCCAACGTCGCCGGAACCAAGCGTGATGCGCCAGCGCTCCCGCCATTCCGCCAGACCGAGTTTGTCGAGCCGCTCCCCGCCGCCATAGGCGGCCAGAGCCTCCAACGAGTCGATTCCGTGGGCCTCTAGGAGAGATTCGTATCCCCGGGCGATCCACAGGCCGTTCTGCTCGACGGCGTCGATATGGCTAACGGATCGCAGGGAGGATTGGCTCATGGGCGAAGGTTGCGCCGAATCGCTCGGCGCGCGAATGCAGAAGTTGGCGGCTTGCCTCGTACGCCGCCGCGACGCTCACTTCGGTCATGCACCGATGATGACCGGGCGGACAGTCGCGCTGCTGGCACGGCCCACAATCCACGTCCACGCGGGCGATCCATTCGTCGGGAAAACTCGTCGCGGTCCACGTCGGGTGCGTCGGGCCGAAGATGGTGACCACCGGAACGTTGAAGGCCTTGGCGATGTGCCGCGGGCCGGCGTCGTTGCCGATCAACAGATCGCCACGAGCAATCAGCGACTTCAGTTCGCCGAGCGAGAGCCGGGGATCGTCGAACACCATGGGCTTGTTGCGGGCCGAGGTTGCAATGGCGCGGGCGATCGGCTCCTCGCCGGGCCCGCAGGTGATCACCATCGCTGCCTGTTGGTTTTCCATCAGTCGATCGCAGAGGGCGGCGAAACGCTCGGGCGGCCAGCATTTGGACGCCCCGAACTTCGCCCCGGGGCTGACGATCACCAGCGGTCGACGCGAACCGAGTCCTGCGGAAGCGAGTCGGCGCTGGATGGCGGCGTCGGCGTCGGGGGTGGTGAACAGCTCCAGTCGATCGTCGGGGCGTGGGCAGCCGATCGCCTCAGCCAGGTCGGCGTAGTATTCCACCATCGGCATGGGCACGAACGGTCCAAGCCGACGCGGAAGTCGATGGCCCATGCGAACGCGCACGGATGGACCGGGCCGGATCGGGAACCCGCTTGCGCCAGGATTGCCGATTGCCGATTGCCGATTGCCGATTGCCGGACCGTACGAGGCAGCTTCGGAACGCGCACATGGGTTGGCACTCGCTGCGCAAATTGGCAAGTCGCCATTCGCCATTCGCCATTCGCCATTGGTCTTCCTCCACCATCCAGGCTTGCGGTTTTTCACCGGGATTCGGTCGGTCAGCAGCCACCCCCGTCCGTCGCGGTGGTAGCCGATGCGCCGCCGCGCCCCGATCCACCAGGCGAGGAAGGCCGAACGGAAGGAGTTGGGCAG
Source organism: Planctomycetota bacterium (assembly GCA_038043285.1). GTDB lineage: Bacteria > Planctomycetota > Phycisphaerae > UBA1845 > UBA1845 > JBBTCJ01. The sequence continues at coordinate 44,210 of JBBTCJ010000118.1, forward strand.
CAGAACCGCCCAATCGAATCGCCTCTGTCGAAGCTCGGTTGTCAGCGCGCGGTACTCCCGGTGCAGCACGGAGCGGTGGGTCTTCGGCGGCCAGGCGATACATTCATCCATCCAATCCCCGCCGCGGACCAGTTCGCTCAGGTTGGGTTCCATCAGGAAGGTAATGTGTGCGTCGGCGAATCGGCGGCGGATGACCCGCAGCGTCGGAGTGGCCATCACGAAGTCGCCGACCCACGTCGGGAGCACGACGAGCATCGAACGAGGTTCCGGCCCCGCGGAGTGGTCGCCCGGTCGCATGAAGCGGGATCATACCGCCGCAACCCCTAAATCGCATGTGGGGTGGGGTCGCCGCAGGTACATAGGGCGGACTTGGCCCGAAACAAAACGTCCCGGCGGGCAAAGTCCGCCTTACGTGACTCCGGCACGGGCGGACGAGCCGCCCGTGGCACCCAACGCCGCCCGTTCGACGCCTTTTTTGAGGGGCGGTCAAGGGTTCGACGGAACAGCGGAGGGGGTCGTCGCGTGTGCGTCGGAGTGCCCGTCGTCGTGACCTCCGTGACCGAGCAGACTCGTGGCCCACATCACCGCGAGGCCCAGGATCAAGGCGGCCGACAGCTTGTGCCGGTCATGCTTGTGAAAGTGCAGTTCGGGCAGCAGGTCGGTGAGGGCGATGGAAAGGAAGATTCCGCCGCTCAGCGCCAGCGTGTAACCCGCCAGGAGGGACGTGTCGGCAAACGCGCCGCGGGTCAGGATGTACAAGTAAGCGCCGAAGGGAACGAGCGCTGCGTAGGCGAGTTGCACGACCCACAGCCAGGCGCGACCGACGCCCGCGTGGAGGAGCAGGACCGACACGGACAGTCCGTCCATCGGCTTGTGGATCAGCACCGACAGGAAGACCGCCAGGCTCAACCGAGTCGCGCCGGCTCCGTCGGGGGATCCGGCCGCGGCGACGGCCACGCCGTCAAAGAAGGAGTGAATGGACAAGGCAAGTATGGCGACCCAACCGCCGAGCCACGGCGCGGCCGGGCCAAGGTGCGGGGCATGACGTAACTCGGCGTGACCATGCGATCGGGGTTGGTTCTCGTCCGCGTCGTGCCGGTGCTCACATTCGCCGGAATGCGGCGTCGCCGCGGCGGACTCCTCGACGTGGTGGTCGGTCGGCTCGTGGCTGTGCGGCGCGACGTAGCGTTGCAGGAAGAAGACCAGCATGACCCCCGCGACGGCGGGGAGACCGAAGGATCCGTGCAACTGTTCAGCCGACTCCGGCAATAAATGGAACATCGCCGCCCCAAGCAGCGCGCCGGCGGCAAGACTGAGGTAGACCTGTAGCGGCGCGTGGCCTGGTCGGACGCGCAGCGGCAGGACCGCTCCCACCAGCGACAATCCGGCGACGATGAAGGCGTAGGTCATGAACGGCTCCCAAAGTTCCGCGCACAGACGAAAGTGCATCCTCGGCCGTGGTGTATCGCGCGGGCTAAAGCCCGCGGCTCGGGAAAAGCGATCTCGACGCCAGCACGTTCCGATCGGGTTACGCCTGTTTCGACGGATCCAAGCTGTTGTCCCTGGCTGACCGCCATGCGGATTATTCCGTTTCGTCGGAGGGGCCGCAAACCGAGGCGCATTCTGCCTCGCGCACGCCACAAGGGTGGGCATCGCCTACCATACACGCGGATCGGGCACAGGCACCCCTCATTCATGCCGGGAGCGGTACGAGGTTCTCCGGCGTATAATGCCGATCGAGGCGTGGAACGGTTCCCCCGCCGGCGTCGGGCTTCCCATGCCACGGTCTGATTGCGCGGGGCGAACCCGCGGATCGAGTGCCACGGGGGGTTCGGGGAGTGAACGGCATGTCCGCGTCGGTTCGACTCAAGGAACTTTTGCACAGCCACACCATGCCCTCCGCACCCCAACTGGTGGTACGCGAGAGCGGCGGGCGGGTTCGGTGTCTGGCCTGCGGTCATCGCTGCCGCATCCTGCCGGGGCGCAACGGCGTGTGCCGCGTTCGATTCAACGCCGACGGGGAGTTGCGCGCTCCGGCGGGGTACGTGGCCGGGGTGCAGATCGACCCGATCGAGAAAAAACCCTTCTACCACGCCTACCCCGCGCGGGACGCACTGTCGTTCGGCATGTTGGGTTGCGACCTGCATTGCAGCTACTGCCAGAACTGGATCACCAGTCAGGCGTTGCGCGACGATGCCGCGGTGTCGCGCCCGAACTTCGCGTCCGCGGAGCGGCTGGTCGAAATCGCGGTGCGCAACCACGTGCCGGTGATGGTGAGCACGTACAACGAACCGCTGATCACCGCCGACTGGGCCGTGGAGATCTTCAAACTGGCCCGAAGCGCCGGGATCGTCTGCGGGTTCGTCAGCAACGGGAACGGCACCCCGGAGGTGCTGGAGTTCATTCGACCCTACGTCGACTTGTACAAGGTGGATCTCAAGTCGTTCAACGACAAGAGCTATCGTCAACTGGGCGGCGTGCTGGGCAACGTGCTGGAGACGATCAAGCTGCTGAAGAAGATGGAGTTTTGGGTCGAGATCGTTACCCTGATCGTGCCCACCTTCAACGACGGGGAGGAGGAGTTGAAGCAGATCGCGGGGTTCGTCGCCGGAGTTTCGTGTGACATACCGTGGCACGTGACCGCCTTCCGCCCGGATTACAAGATGACCGAACCGGGACGGACGCCGGTGGAGACGTTGATCCGCGCCTACGACATCGGTCGCGCGGCCGGGCTGAAGTACGTCTACCCCGGCAATATCCACGGGGCCGTCGGCAGCCGCGAGAGCACCCCTTGCCCGTCCTGCAATCGAGTCCTCATTCGTCGCCGCGGGTTCGCGGTCGAGGAAAACCGCATGAAGGACGGCGCCTGCCCGTTCTGCAACACCAAGATCCCCGGGGTGTGGGAGAAGGATGCGCCGTCGCGGACGACGGGAACGGGCATCCCGCTGCCCGTGTCCATCAGCGAACACCCCTGCGGCTGATACGCCCTCCTTGACAGGGCTGTTGGGGGTTCCAAGAATAGCGGTTGAGGTACAGCCTGCCGACGCGGCAGCGTCGCGCCAGCGTCCTTTGAGGTCGTCCCCGGTGGATGCCGGGTACCCGGACGGGCGAGTGAAATTGCCGCGAATCCTCCTCCGTGAGCGTTCCAGGGGCTTTGCCCGACGGCAGGCGTAGCGGTTTCCGGGGGTTCCGATCGGCCAATCCGGCCCCGCGTTGGTCAGATGAAAGGTAAGAACGTGAAGAGTCGTGTACGCGCGTCGCGCGGCGTTGGTGGACTGACGCTCCTGGGCGTCTGGGCGGCTTCGGCGGCGCTCCCGCATTCTCGGACCTACGGCGAGGTTCGATCGTACACCGTGCGGAACGGGGGGTCGGTGGGTCTGACTCGCTCCACGCAGGAATGGGCGGTCACGTTGCGCGGGTGCGAACAGGCCGAGGCGTGTGCGCTGCGGGCGCAGGCCGCCGGGCTGGGCGACCTCGTTCCCTACGACTCGGCGGGCGAGGAAATCAACGTTCGAATGCTCAACGTCCCGCAGACCCAGGCTCACCAGCGCGAATTGATGTTGCGCGATCCGTCGGTGGCCGACGTTCAACCGGTGTACCGATTCGACGGCGTTGACGAGCCGGTTCTGGCGACGGGGAAGGCGGTGGCCAGACTTTCCGCTCCGATGGACGCCGGGCAGCGGGCCGCGCTGTGGGCGGCGTACGGGTTGACCGAAGTGCGGGCGATGCCCCGACTGCACGAGGTGTACGTGCTTCAACCGGTCGATGCGGAAGAAGACGGCGTGCTCGCGGCGGAACAATTGTCCACCGACCTCCGCGTCGCGTGGGCCAACCCCAGCTTGCGGTTGCCCGCGGTCGCCCGACAAATCATTCCTTCGGACAAGTATTACGACCTGCAATGGCACCTGAACAACACCGGGCAGACGCGCGGAACCGTCGACGCGGATATCGACGCGCCGGAGGCGTGGGCCTTCGCCAACGGAGCGGGCGTGCTGCTGGGCATGTTCGACGATTCCTGCGACGTGGAACACGAGGATCTGGCCGCGAACTATGCGGGCTTTGGGCAGGACGTTTCGTTCGCGTTCTTCGTGGAAGGTTACAACGATCCGCGTCCCAAGAGTTCCTTCGACGCGCACGGAACGGCGGTGATGGGGCTGGCGGCCGCGGCAGCGAATACCCTCGGCGTACGCGGCGTCGCTTACGGGGCCAAGTTCACCGCGACCCGCGGGCTGAGCAGTTTCTTCGTGGAAGATACGCAGATCGCATCGGCGTATACGTTCGCCCTGGAGCGGGGCGTCGACGTCCACATCAACAGTTGGGGTTTCTTTGGCGGGTTCCCCGATCCCCCGGTGGTGGTGGAAGCCATCCAGACCGCGTTCAAGGAGGGGCGCGACCCGGACGGCGCCGGACCGGAAAAACCGCTGGGAATGGTGATCCTCTTCGCCTCCGGCAACTATGACTCGGAGAACACCAAAGGCTTCGATCTGTCGAGTTTGGACGAGGTGATCGGGGTCGGCGCCAGCCAAGCCGACGATCTTCGAGCCAGCTTCAGCAACTACGGGCGCGAATTGGATCTCCTCGCCCCCGGCGGAGGGAACGTCGACCTCGGCGTGACGACGGCCGACTCGACGGACATGCCGGGCACCGAGGACCGCCCCGAAATCACCGGGTACAACAAAGGCGGCGTGGGCATTGAGCCGGGGTATCCGGACTTTCCGTTCGGGGCGGACATCGACCCGGGCGGCCGGTACACCGGCTTTTTCGGCGGCACCTCCGCCGCCTGCCCCATCGCCGCTGGCGTCGCGGCGTTGGTCGTCTCGGCCAACCCCAAGCTGAGCGCCACCGACGTCCGGATCGTCATGGAACACACCTGCGACCGCGTTCAGCCCGCGGACGCCCAATACGACGGCATCAGCAATCGGAGCTTCAAGTACGGGTATGGACGGGTGAACGCGCACGCCGCCGTGCTGGCCGCGAGGGCGTCGATTGAAAACGGCGGACGAACCTGGCCGGACGCGCCCATCGGCGTCGTCCTCGACGGGGCCAATCTCAGTTGGACGCCGGGCAAGGGATCGGAAGAGTTCCTTGTGGTGCAGAACGACAACGTGTTTGAGTTCGTTCCGCAGGACGGCGCCTGTTACGACGAAGGCCAGTCGGGGTGCAGCGGACAGAACATTGCGGCGCTACCGACGGGCACGACGACGTTGTTCCTCGGCTGCACCAACAATGACTGCGGTCAGTCGGCCAAGCAGGCGGTGGAGGTGGTCCGTCCTCGAGTCGGCGCGAGAATCGTTGCGATCTACGGCCGCGACGTGCAGACCGGACGATACTCTTTCGGCGGGCAGGCGCAGATTCAGGCGCGGGTGGCTCCCGCGGTGACCATCCAGGTTTCGCCGTTGGAGGGCAACTCGCCGGTGCTGGTGCGGTTCAGCGGCAATGCCGTGGGCGAGCTGCCGATCGACGAAAGTCGTACGGCGTGGGATTTCGACGTGGACCAAGGCACGGTGGTCGACGCCACGACGCGCACCACGTCGCACACCTACACGGCGCCCGCGGGCGAAACGGTGTTCTACGTCGCGCGGTTGACAATGTACGACATCGAGGGCAACCTCGGTTCGGCGCAGGTCGCCATCAAGGTGATCGGTCCGCCGCTCAGCGGCGACAGCGGCGAGGGCAGCCAATCGACCCTGCGAATCCTGGCGAGCATTCCCGGATCGCCGGGTTCGGACGTGGACACCGGAACGTCGCCGTTCAACGTGCTGTTGAGCGTGGACGCTTCGGCTCTGACCGGGGCTCTCCAGTCCATCGCCTGGGATTTGGGAGACGGGAATCGGGCCACCAGCCTGGTGGTTCCGCATACCTACGTCAACTCCACGCAGTCCGATCTGCGGATCCCGGTCACCGCGGTGGTGACGTCCGTGACCAGCGGCGGGACGACGGTCTCCGAATCGGCAACCAAGTTCATCACCATCCATCCGGGCAGCGACGACGTCAACACCGGGGATCCCGACCTCCCCGGCACGCACACCCTGGGCGAAGGCGGTCGGGCGTCGCCGTGCGGCGCACTCGGAATGTTCCCCCTGCTGTTCATGACCGTTTCGCTGATGTGGTTCCGCCGCCGGACGGTTTAAGGCGCGCCGACGATTGTCGCGGCGCTGCGGCCGGGATAGGATTCCCCGAAAGGATCGCGAGTTCCGCTCGCCGGGGGATCGCGCGGGCGACGCCGCGCGGATCCAAGGCGCGGGTTTCCCGCGATCTCCGGCGGCTGTGCCGGAACCAGTGGAACGGATCGGCGGCGTATGCTCCCCAAGTCGAGCCAACGGGTCGCGGAAGTCATCAAGATCGCCAATCAGATCGCGCGCGAGTACGAACGTGAATACGTTGGCACCGAGCACGTGCTGATGGCGGTGCAGCGCGAGGGAACCGGAACCGGGGCGTCGATCCTCGCCAAGCACGGCATCACCGGGCCGAAACTCAAGGCCCAGGTCGATCAACTCATCAAGAAACAGCTTGAGGAAACCTGGGTCTTCGGGCGATTGCCCGGCACCCCGCACTTCAAGAACGTGATCGCCCACGCGATTCAACAATGCCAGCAGCTCGATACCAGCGAGGTCTGCACGGAGCACCTGCTGTTGGCGCTGCTCAGCGAGAAGGGCAGCGTGGCCTACAAAGCCCTGCATGCCCTAGGACTGACCTACGAGAAAGCCCGGGCCGACCTGCTGTCATCGGCGTCGGAAACTGCGTCGTAATCACCCAATTGGCGATCGCCAATCCGAAGGGTGGGGCGGTCATCGGCGTTGGAAATTCCGTCGTCATCAACTCCCTGGGACTTCGGAGGCAGCAGATGGGCCGCGTCGGCCGAGAGGGCAAAGGCCTCAAGCTTGGAGTGATCCTCATTGTCGCCGCGACCGTGCTGGTTGTCGGCGTCACGGGGATGGTTCGCGGTTGGGAGTTGCAGCGCCGGGGTCTGTGCTGCGAGAACCTCAAGGCGATTCGTGCGGCCTTGCTGGCCCATGCCGACGAGGGAACGCCCCGGTCCTCGGCACACACGATTCAATCCCTGATCGAACGCGGACATCTCGCACCGGCTAGGGTTACTTGTTTGAGCGCAAGAACGTCCAACTACGTCGTGGTCTTGCCGGCGCCGTCCGCGAACGCCGGGAAAATCGTCGCAGCCTACGAGCCGAAGTCCAACCACGGCGGCAGGGGCGGAGCCGTCGTGTTCGCGGACGGAGGCTCCGCCTTCGTTCCCGGCTCGGATTATGACGCCCTGATAGCGACGATCCACTCCGGACCTCCGTCGGAGTAGGCGGGGTCAAGAGTGCATAGCCGTGCCGACCCCGCCGCCTGATTCTGTCTGAACCGGCTTTGGGTGACTCCGCCCATCTTGCTATAATGCCGCCCGGGGGACGTTGGACGCCCGCCCTGGGGGAATATCGTCAACGCGGTGATGCGAGGTTCGGAGAACATGGCCATGTTACGGCTATCGCGTGGTTGCATTGCACTGGGCTTTTTCGCATTGGTTGCCGGTCTTCCGGCGCTCGGCCAACCGCTGAGCTACGACGGGTACAGGATCTTGCGCGTGGACGTCACGACGCCGCGTCAGCTGGAGGAGATCGAGCGGGTGGGTGGGGAAATCCTCAACTGCACACCGGGCGTCGGCACAATGGACGTCCTGGTCTCCGCCGAGGAGGAAGAGGCCGTTGGCAACCTGGGCCTGGCGACCGTGGTCTTGCAGCAGGACGTGGGCGCCCTGATCCGTCAACAGCAGGCCGGGGCCGTCGCCGCAGTCACCGACGCCTACACCGACTTCTTTCTCGACTATCACGATTATGACGGCGTCGGCGGGCAGGTCTGGCACCTCAACGAGCTTGCCGCCCGCTATCCCGGTCTCGCCTCAGTGGTCAGCGTGGGCACGACCTTGGAAGGGCGGACCATCTGGGGGGTGCGGATCACCAACAGCGCCACGACGAACAAGCCGGGCGTGGTGTACTTCGGAGCGGAACACGCCCGCGAATGGATCACCACCATGATCCCTCCGTACGTCGCGCGACACCTGCTGGAGAACTACGGAACCGATCCGGTCATCACCGATCTCGTCGACCACGTCGAGTTCTACCTGATCCCGGTGTTCAACGTGGACGGGTACGTCTACTCGCGCACCACCAACCGCATGTGGCGGAAGAACCGCCGCAACAACGGAGACGGAACCTTCGGCGTGGACATCAACCGCAACTGGGGCGAAGGATGGGGCGGTCCCGGTTCGAGCGCTACGCGCAGCAGCGAAACCTATCGCGGAACGGCCGCCTTCTCCGAACCGGAGACCACGGCGTTGCGCGACTTCTTCATCGCCCACCCCAACGTCCGCGCACAATTGGACATCCACAGCTACTCCCAACTGATCCTTTGGCCTTATGGTTATACGCCCACGCTCTCCTCGGATGAGTCGTACTACCAGAACGTCGGCGGCGCCATGCAAAACATGATCTACGACGTCCACGGAACCTACTTCAGCATCGGGCCGGTGTATACGGCCATCTATCCTGCCAGCGGCGTCTCAGTCGACTGGACCTATGCCCAACGAAACATCCTCTCCATGTCGTTTGAATGCCGCGACACCGGGTTCTACAACTTCCTGCTTCCGCCTGAGCAGATCATCCCCAGCGGTGAAGAGCTTCTACCGGCCATCCTGCACCTGACGGACGCCGACTGGGTCCGCAGCCCGATGCGCTTTGAGTTCCCCAACGGCCTGCCCGCGGTGCTGCCGTCGGGCCAGGATACGTCGGTCATTCTGGAGATCGTCGCCCAAACGGAAACGCCAGTGCCCGGCACGCCTCAACTGCACTACCGCTATGACCTAAGCGGGCCGTTCCTGGACGTCGCCCTCACCAGTCTCGTCGGCGGTCGGTACCGCGCGACGCTTCCGGCGACCAACTGCCTCTCGACGCCGGAGTTCTATTTCAGCGCCCAAGGAAGCCTGGGCGGCCTGACGACCAATCCGCGCCGCGCCGCCACCGGCGAGGTCTATTCCGCCATCGTGGAGTCGTCCGGCGTCGATTTCTTCACCGAAAACCTCGACGCCGATCCCGGCTGGACGCGGCAGGGGTGGTGGGGGTTTGGCCAACCACTCGGACTCGGCGGATCAACCGGCTCGCCCGATCCGACCGCTGGACACACCGGAACCAACGTCTTCGGCTATAACCTTTCCGGCGACTACCCCGACAACCTTGCAAGCGAACAATACCTGACCACCGGCGCGATCAACTGCACCGGGCGCACCGGCGTGCGTCTTTCGTTCTGGCGCTGGCTTGGCGTGGAGGAGGCCGCGTGGGATCATGCCTCCGTCGACGTCAGCAACAATGGATCGACCTGGACCCGAGTCTGGGCCAATTCATCCTCCATAGACGACGGCGCCTGGGTTCCACAAACCATCGACATCTCCGCCGTCGCCGACAATCAATCCACGGTATACCTTCGCTGGGCCATGGGCACGTCGGACACGGCGGTCAACTATTGCGGATGGAACATCGACGACATTCGCTTGTCCACCGTGGTTTGCAGTCCGTTGATCGCTGATTACAACGGTGACGGAAACGTTGACCTCACCGACTCGATCGCCTTCGAGTCCTGCTACAGCGGCTCCGGAATCCCGCATCCACCGGGATGCCGCATCTTCGACGCCGAACCCGACTCCGACGTCGATTGCGACGACTGGGTCCGCATGATCGAGGGATGGACGGACCTCGCCTCGCCGCCGGTGTATCCCACCTGCGCCAGCCGCGTCGCCCCAGCCGCTTCCATGGAAGGCGCGCGGTATCTCGGCGTGCAACCGGCCAACGGCCCCGATCCCTTGGCCATTCGGGTGACTTCGCCCGACTGGCCCTGCCTGACGGCCTATGCGGACTTCGATCCCGATCCGATTCGCGCCGCCGCCGGCGTCGCTCGACTCGGTCCCGCACCGGTGTACCGAATGGCTTCCGAATGGGGCTTGCTGCACCTGGCCGATACGGAGATCGCCCCCGGCGTTCATTATGAGATTCGCGCCGAGCTGCCCGGCGGTGGGCTTTCCATCCTTTCCGTGGCCGCCACGCTCGGATGGGGCGACATCGCTGAAGTACTGGGCAGCACCAACGTCCTGGACATCGCGGCCGTCGTGGATCGCGTCAAAACCATTCCCACCGCCCAGTCCATCGAGCGCTGCGACATGCACCCGGCCGTCCCCGATCACTCGGTCAACGTCCTGGACATCGCCAGCGTCGTCGACGCGGTTAAGGACATTCCCTACCCCTACGGCGCCCCGTGTCCGTAGGGCCGTTCAATGGGGGCCGCGAGCGTGAAGGAGGCGACGAATTGCCGATTGCCAACTGTCGATTGCTGATTGCTGATCCCATCCGGACCGCGACGCCGATCAGAACCGCGACCGTCAGGGAGCGGTTGCCGTTTCCCATCCAATCCGCGACGCATAATCCGGTAACCGCCTGAGGGCGATAAGGTCCGTACGAGCCGGCTAGAGGGCGACGTCGCGGAGGAGTTCGCCAACACCCCCCACGACCGTCTCCGGAGCGACCTTCCGACTCTCTCCCGTCTTTCGAATCTGCAATTCCACTAAGCCCTCGGCCAGTCCCTTTTTCCCGACCACGATGCGCACCGGGAACCCGACCAGATCAGCGTCGTTGAACTTGAATCCGGGACGGGCGTCGCGGTCGTCGAGAATCACGTCCACGCCGGCGGCCTCCAACTCGTTGTGCAACTTCGTCGCTAAGGCGTTCACCTGTTCGTCGCGCAGGTCGAGGGCGATCACCGCGACCTCGAAAGGAGCGATCGACGTCGGCCAGACGATCCCCTTTTCGTCGTGCAGCGACTCGATGGCCGCGGCCATGATGCGATTCACCCCGATGCCGTAGCAGCCCATGATGAACGCCCGAGGCTTGCCCTCCGCGTCCAGGCACGTCGCCTTCATCGAATCCGAGTATTTCGTCCCCAGCTTGAAGACGTGCCCCACCTCGATGCACTTCTTGAACGCCAGCGGCGAGCCGTTCCTCGCCCGGTCGCCTTGTACCGCTACGCGAACGTCGCCGGATTCGGCGATCTTGAAATCCCTTCCAGGGTTGACACCCGTGACGTGATAATCGGTCTTGTTGGCCCCGGTCACCGCGTCGTGCATGACGGTGACCGCCTGGTCGGCGATGATCCGCGCCGTCAACCCCGCCGGTCCCGCGAATCCGACCTCCGCCCCGGTCGTCTTGCGGATCAGCTCGGCGTCCGCCTGTTGCAACGACTTCACGCCCGCCGCCCGTCGTAACTTGCCTTCGTTCACTTCATGATCGCCGCGGACCAGGGCCACCAGCGCCGCTCCGTCGGCTTCGTAGATGATCGTCTTGATCATGTCCGAGGGCTTGCACTTCAAAAATGTCGATACCTCGTCGATGGTCCGCAGCCCCGGCGTGTGCACTTCGGCGATCGCCGCGTTTCTCCCGCCGCCCAGGTCGGGCAAGGGGGCCACCTCCGCCCGCTCGAGGTTGGCGGCGTACTTGCCGTCCTCGGCCTGCACCAGCCAATCCTCGCCCGCGTCGGTGGGAACCATGAACTCGTGCGAGGCGTCGCCGCCGATGGGCCCGGAGTCGGCCTCGACGATGACGTACGGCAGGCCGCAACGCGAGAAGATCGCACAATAGGCGTCGTACATCTTCTGATAGCCTTCATCCAGCCCGCCCGGCCCCTCCTTAGTCATGTGGAAGGAGTAGGCGTCTTTCATCAGGAATTCGCGCGTGCGCAGGACGCCGCTCTTGGGCCTGGCTTCGCCGCGGAACTTGGTCTGAATCTGATAGAAGTTGATCGGAAGCTGTTTGTAGCTCTTGAGGTACGCCCGCGCGTGCTCGGTGATGACCTCCTCGTGCGTCGGACCCAAAACCGTCCGAGAACGCCAGTCATCGCCGGTTCCGCCGCCGAGACGAACGAGCACCTCGCCCATGGCCGCCACCCGACCCGTTTCCTCCCACCATTCGATGGGGTGCATCGCGGGCATGTGCAGCTCGATCGCTCCGGCCCGGTTCATCTCCTCGCGGACGATGGCCTCGATCTTGCGCAGCGAACGGTAGCCCGGCGGAAGGTACGAGTACGCCCCGGCCACCACCTGGCGGATCAACCCCGCCCGGACCATGAGCTGGTGGGAGGGGACGGCCGCGTCCGCCGGAACTTCCTTCGAGGTCGGAATGAAATACTGGCTCCATCTCATGCTCCGCATGATGGCGGGTTGGATGGGCCGTGGCAAGTTACGCAGGCCGGTGATCCTCTCCTGCGGGCTCCAAACGCCCCAATCAACGATTACCTAGTGGTCCGACACATCTGACCCTTCGGGTTTTAGACGGTCCGCTCCCTCACGGTCGCGGTTCTGATAAAAGGTGCCCGGCCGTTTGAACAGAGCCGCGACCGTGAG
>JBBTCJ010000119.1:0-10484 GCA_038043285.1 Planctomycetota bacterium
CGTCGTCCGGTCGCCCCTGGCTACATTGGCGGCATTCGCCGCGTCCGTGCGGGTGCTCGGGGGCTGCCGGGTGCCGGGGCGCGGCCGCTGAACTTAATCCGTCGAAGCGCGGAATCGCCCGAGATGAGGAAAACGCCATGACCACGACGCATGACCGGGACTATGTTCTTGGAACGCATGCCGAGGAAATTGAACGACTTGGTCTCCAACACCGGGTGTGGCGTCCGAAAGCCCTGGATGCCTGGCGGCGAGCGGGATTCACCATTGGACAGCAAATCATGGATGTCGGATGCGGGCCTGGGTTTGCATCGCTCGATCTTGCGGAGCTTGTCGGATCAACGGGACGGGTGATCGCCGTTGACCGTTCGCGACGGTTTCTCGACGCGCTGGAAGCGTCGCGTCGCGCCCGCGGCCTGACGAACATCGAAATCCATGAGTTGGATCTGGACGAAGCGGAATTGCCGCGGATCGGCGCCGACGGAGCCTGGGGACGATGGGTTTTCTCCTTCGTGAAGAACCCGCGCGGCCTCCTGGCCGGCATCGCCCGGACGCTTAAGCGAGGCGGCGTCCTGGTGCTTCATGAATACTTCGACTACTCGACGTGGCGGCTCGCGCCACGGGTTCCAGAAATCGAGGACTTTGTCCGCGAGGTCATGGCTTCATGGCGCGAACACGGCGGCGAACCCGACATCGCGCTGGCTCTTCCTCGCTGGATGGGCGAGCTTGGATTCGAGCTTCGTTCGGTGTCAGCGATCGTGGACGTGGTTCCACCCTCCAGCTTCGTCTGGCACTGGCCGAGTTCCTTTGTCCGCGTGGGTTTGGAACGGCTCGTTGAACTGGGTCGCTTGACGACAGACCAGGCAACCGCCATCACACGGGCGCTCGCGGAAGCAGAAGCCGCTCCGGACACGTTGATGATTACACCCGCCGTACTCGAGATGGTCGCCGTACTTCGCTAGAGGGCATCCCATCCCGTGGGCCGGTCCACGACCATCGCCCGGCGGCAAGGATGGAGCGCGCGGCAAACGCAGACCATCCGACGCAGTGACCGCCGTCAGCTTGGGACGGCATCCCAACTCCATCGGGCGCTCGCCGCCACTTCCCCGTCCGCGAGCTTCGATTTAGACTCCCCGCATGGAAAAAAAAGCCACGATCAATCGGTTAACCGAGTTCGTCGGACAGACCGTGCGACTTCAGGGCTGGGTCTACAACACGCGATCCAGCGGCAAGATCGCCTTCGTCATTCTGCGCGACGGCACGGGGCTTTGCCAGTGCGTCATGGAGAAGAACGACAGGACCGAAGCGGCCTTCGAGGAGGCGAAGAAGCTCTCGCAGGAGTCGTCGGTCGAGGTCGTCGGCTTGGTGAGGAAGGAGGAGCGCTCGGTCGGGGGGTACGAGCTGGCGGCGTCGGAGCTTCGCCTGGTGCAGGCAGCCAAGGATTACCCGATCACCCCGAAGGCCCACGGCATCGAGTTCTTGATGCGCCACCGGCACTTGTGGTTTCGTTCGAAGCGGCCTTGGCACTTGCTGCGCATTCGCGCCACCGTGGTCGATCAGATTCGACGATTCTTCAACGATCGCGGGTACCTGCTGATCGACACGCCGATCTTCGCACCAGCGGCCGGCGAGGGTTCGCAAACGCTGTTCCGCGTGGATTACTTCGGCGAGCAGGTGTACCTCGCACAAACGGGACAACTGTACCTGGAGGCGGCCTGCATGGCCCACGGCAACGTGTATTGCTTCGGGCCGACGTTCCGTGCGGAGAGAAGCAAGACGCGGCGTCACTTGACCGAGTTCTGGATGGTCGAGCCGGAGATCGCCTACGCGAGTCTGGACGACGTGATCGCGGTGGCGGAGGATTTCGTCTGCTCCATCGTCGAGCGGGTGTTGCGCGATCATCGCCCGGAGCTGGTAGAGCTGGGGCGCGACGTGGCGGAGTTGGAGTCGATCAAGAAACCGTTTTATCGCCTGACCTATTCGCAGGCAGCGGAGCTTCTTCGCGGACCGCGGGCGAAGGAACTGCTGGAGCGCAGCCTGGCGGACAAACAGACGAAGCTGGTGGAGGTCTCGAAGAAGATCGACGAACTCGACGCGACGGCCAAGGACGGCGGGGCCAAGCAGTGGCAGAAGGACAAGGCCGCGGCCGAGGTTCTCGAGCTGCGCGAGGAGCGCACGGAGCTGGAGGAGCAGATTCGCAACATCCCCCACCACATGGAATTGGCCGCGAACTTCGAGTGGGGCGGAGATCTGGGCGGCTCGGACGAGACGATCATCTCGCGGTTGCACGATCGACCGGTGTTCGTCACCCATTACCCCAAGGGCTGCAAGGCGTTCTACATGCGCGAGGACCGCAACGACTCGCGGGTCGTGGAAAACTTCGACCTGCTCGCGCCGCAGGGGTTCGGGGAGGTCATCGGCGGATCGGCCCGCGAGGAGGATTATGACCGCCTGGTGGCCCGCATTCAGCATGAACGTTTGCCGCAGCAGGACTACGAGTGGTACTTGGACCTGCGCCGCTACGGCAGCGTTCCGCACGGCGGTTTCGGGCTGGGCGTCGAGCGCACGGTGGCCTGGCTTTGCGGCGTGAAACACATCCGCGAAACGATTCCCTATCCGAGGATGATGGGAAAGTTTTATCCATAGCCATCGCGCATCGAGGCGCTGCACGCGTTCGACCCACAACTACCGGACGGGTACAATCTCTTGCGTATAGATGCACCGGGATTTTCAACATGGAACTTTGGCTGCCCAGTCAACTTGCGCTGAACGGGACCACGAACGCCCTGATCCAGGACGCCGAAGAGGCCGCGCGCCGGGTTGACGACCATCGACCGTTGCCTGCGGAAGTCGTTGCGCGAATCGAGGACGAACTGCTGGGGGAGCGGGTGTACAACAGCAATGCCATTGAGGGGAATACGCTTGATCTGCGTGAAACCATCATGATCTTGAAACAAGGGTCGGCGGGGTCGGCCAAGAAGCGCGAAGCGAAGGAGGCCCAGAACCTGGGCACGGCGGCCCGGGCCATCACGGAGTGGGTGGACGGTGAAACGTGCGCTCACGATATCGACAGGCTCCGTGAGATTCATCGAATGATTCTCGGTGGGATTGACGACGATTGGGCGGGACGCTTCCGTGGGCACGACGTGATGATCCGCGGCGCGAAGCATCAGCCGCCGGACCACACCCTTGTACCGGCGCTGATCGAACGCGTCATGCGCGAGTTGCGGGAAGCGGACAGCGACAGGAACGCGATCTTTCAGGCGGCGTGGGCTCATTGGGCAATTGCGAGGATCCACCCCTTCCACGACGGCAATGGTCGAATCGCGCGCCTGTGGCAGGACATTGTGTTGCTCGAAGGCAAGCTAACATGCGCAATCATCCGCCCGGAAGATCGACGGGAGTATCTTGAGTCGCTTGGACAGGCGGACGAGGGAGACTTCAACCCGCTGGTGCAGCTTGTGACGCGACGAACGGCTGCAACGCTGGACAAGTACTTGACCGAGTTGGGGCGCGACGCCGAACTCACGGAGTCGATTGCCGCGATTGCCGGTGAGGCTGACGAGCGGCAATCGGAGAAGGCGCAGCTTCAGTATCAGCGATGGGAACGGCTGATGCAACGATTGCGCCGCGAGTTCGAACTGGTCGCCGGACGATTCAGTGAAAAGTCCCGGTCCGTTCGGATTCAGTTTCAGCGGTTCGAATTGATCGACCGAGCGAAATGGCAGAACATTCTCTCGGGCATTGGGGGTTCGCGGACTTCGTATTTTAATCTTGATTTCTGGATGGCGGGAAAGCGACGACGCTACTGCTTCTTCTTCGGCAAGCATTTCTGGACCGAACAGGACACCGACGAAGACCATTCGGAATACCGCGTGAGTCTGTTGATCGGCGAAGATGACGGAACGGGGGAAACCGTCCGGCTGGACAAGATCGAAGGGTGTCCTATCCGCGTGCGTGAAGTGTTCGTAGTTGACAAGGAGTTCGTTTGTCGGAAGGTGGATTCCTCGACGGGCATATCATCGTACGATCGAGGTGTTTCCGCGACCCGTGTTGCATTGGATTTCATCGAGGATGTCGTCCGACATCGGCTTTCCTGACCATTCATCATGCCGGCGTTCAGAATAGGCTCTTGCCCAGTGAGGAAGCCGTGACCCGATGCATGCACGGTCTTGGCGCCATCATCCTCTGCGGCGGGCAGAGCCGGCGGATGGGCGAGCCAAAGTTATCGCTGCCCATCGGCGACGAGACGATGCTTGGCCGCACCACGCGAGTTGTCGGCGAGGTCGCCCACCCCATTGTCGTCGTGTCGAGGATGGATCAACCGCTTCCGCCGCTGCCGGAGGGAGTGGAGATCGCTCACGATGCCGAAGAGGGCTTGGGTCCGATCGCGGGTTTGGCCTCTGGGTTCGCCAGGCTGGCTGGTCGATGCGAGGCCGTGGTCGCGGTTTCGTGTGACCATCCATTGTTGCGGTCGGAGCTGCTTCGCAAGCTTGCAGAGTTGCTCGGCGAAGCACCGGCGATCGCCCCGATCCACGAAGGTCGATCGTATCCGCTCCTGGCCCTCTACCGCGCCGAGGTTGGGGCTTACGTCGAGGCCATGCTCGCGGAGCACGACTTGCGGGCGCAGAATCTGTTGGAACGGGTGCAAGCAAGGCTGATCTCTTCGGACCTGCTCCGTGACGTTGACCCCGACCTCGACTCGCTCTTCAACGTGAACGATCAGGTTTCGTACGAACAGGCGTTGCGGATGCTCCGAGCCCGCGGAGAGATGGAATGATTCGCGGCGGCATGGGTCGATCGAGTGCGGGGATGGCCGAACCGCGGGCGCGGCCTGCATACCTATCCTACCTCTGAAAGCGGAGAATCTCGACGCCGAGGCACGAATCGCGGAGAATCTCGCCATGCGCGAGCTGTGTCGCGGGGGAGGCATCGAGCGGAGAAACGAAGCAGATTCTTCGCGACGCTCAGAACGACGGCGGGTGGTGCGCAGCACGAAGGCGAGCGGCGATAAGAATGACGCGCAAACGTGTTCAGAAGGACAGCGACGTGCGATCATACAAACGGCGCGGGTGACTTGTGAGCGTCTCCTAGAGTGCCAAGAAGGACGCTGGGAGGAGGCGCCGCGCGGGCTGACCCTTGACACTTCGCGTCATGGGGAGCAGCCCGCGTCTCGGGGTCGGCATTTTTCTTTGGCGCACCTGGAAGGAGTGGTTCATGGTGAGGACGGGCGGTAGACGATGGGCGGCGTGTGCGGCGCGGCAGGGCGCGGCGTGGACGCTGTTGTTGGCGGGCACGGCGCTGGGCGGAGCGAAGGAGTTGGAACCGGTGCTGCGGCTGGTGCCGGCGGACCTTCCGGTGATCGTCGCGTTTGAGAACCTCGAAAAGTTCGACAAGACCATGACCGGGTTCGTGAAGTCGATCTCCCCGGACGCGACCTTCGGCGGAATCCTTTCGGACATCAAGAAGGATTTGCGCATCGGGGAGTGGATTGATTTCACCAAGCCGATCGCCCTGCTGCAAGTGGACACGACGCGTCCGGATTCGTCGGTCGTCGTGGCCGTCGTGCCCGAGTTCGCGACGAAAGTGAAGACCGTCGCCGAGGCCAGGGAAGAGGGCGGGATGTGGGAGATTCCGGCCGGCGAGAACCGCACGATGTACGTGATCGCCAAGGGCGACTATGTCGTGGCGGGGCAGGACCGCGTGGCGGTGGAGAAGTTGAAGTCGGCCGAGGGCAAGGTGTTCAGCGAGAACTTCGCGGCGCGGAAGGAGCTGCTCGAGGGGCGAGAGGGGCTGATCCACGTGCAGTTTTCTCCGTCGATGCGCGGACCGCTGCTGACGGGGTTGTCGCAGGGGGCGCAGATGGCCCCGATGGTGGGGATGATGTTGGGTCCGGCGGCCGGCGACGCGGCGATGATCAGCAGTACGGTGCTCGCGCTGCTCGACGGGATCGGGCAATTCGTCCAGCAGGTGGATTACCTCGACGTGGCCGTCGGCGTTTCGGAGGCAGCCGCGGACGTCACCGTCGCCGCGGGGTTCTTGGACGGGGCGATTCACGAATACGTGGTGAAGCAGAAGCCGGCGCAGGGCGAGTTGCTTTCGACGATCGGCGAGCGTCCTTTTGTGTTCGCGCTGGGCTGGGAGGTTCCCGGCGAGGATTCGCCGTTTACGGACTATTTCCTGGACAAGGCGTTGGCCGCGGCGGCTCCGAAAGTGCCAGTTAACGGCACTCACGCAGCGGGAGGGGAGAATCCGGCGGCGCTCCAGGAGGCGGCGGGCGTCTATCGCGAGCTGTTCCACAAGGTCAGCGGGATGAACATGGCCCTGACCGCGACGCCGCAGGGCCTTCGCGCCGTCGGCGATTATCTCGGCAAGGACGCGGCGGCGATTCTTGATGCGGCCAAGGCGAGCATGACCAAGGCGGGAGCGATCACCAAGGGCTTCAGCGGCGGAGCGAGTTACGAGGAGAGCGGCTCGCGAAAAATCGGCGAGACGACAGTTCATGAATACGCGATGAAATTCGACGCCGGCGGCGCCGCGGCGACGCAGGCGTCGAAACTGCTCGGCGACAACGTCCGCCTGTCGTTGGGACTCGTCGAGGGACGCGTACGCTACTGCCTGGGTACGGAGGAGGACGCGGGTGCGGCCTTCGGTGAGAAGGCGGCGCAGCCGCTGTCGGCGTCGAAGGCCGCGGCAGCCACGTTGGCGAAGCTGCCGAAAAAGCGGAACGTTGTGCTGCTGGTGGATCCGATCGGAGCCATGCCGCTGCTGGGTTCACTGCTGGGGATGGTCGCGCAAGGGGTGGCCGGCGGAGGCGAGCCGGTGGGGTTGTCGATCAGCGTGTCCGGCGAGCCGGCCCGCCTGGACATTCATCTTCCCGCGAAGACCCTGGCGGCGTGGGTGGCGGCGATGTCGGCTGGGAAGACTCAGCCCACCTAAGGATTGTCGACTGCGGATGGACGATTGTCGATTGGACGGTGCTGATTGTCGATCGGCGATGGCAATCGCAATGCGAGGTCGATTGCGGCCGGAGCCACCTTTCGGTACGCCGGCATAGAGAACCGGTGGAGCATTCGAAGGTTGAGCGGAAGCGCTGGGTGACTCGACCAGGAATTCACCAGCGGGCTTGCCCCGTTGGCGCCGTGACGTTGATCCGGTCGGCGAACTGAACCCCCGCGTGGCGCCGGCGTCCTGCCGGCGTACGACGAGGGCTCAGCCCGCGCCACGTGGAAATCTGAGCGGCCAAGGAGGTAAACTTGAAGTATTCCCTCGAACAAGCCCTCGAAATCCTGGTGAATACGCCGACGGTTCTTCGCGCGATCTTCGCCGGCCTCAGCGATCCGTGGATCTGCAATACCTACGGCGACAAGACCTTCAGCCCGTTCGACGTCGTGGGACATCTGATCCACGGCGAGAAGACCGACTGGATGACGCGCGCGAAGATCATCCTGCAACACGGCGAGTCCCGACCCTTTGACCCCTACGACCGTTACGCCCAATACCAAGCCGGCAAGGGCAAGACCATCGCGCAACTCCTCGATGAGTTCGAAGCCCTGCGACGAAGCAACATCGAAACGCTGCGCGGACTGAAACTCTCCGAACCCGACCTCGATCGCCGCGGGACGCATCAAGCGCTGGGTACGGTGACCATGCGCCAACTGCTGGCCACCTGGGTCACGCACGACCTCAACCACGTGGCGCAGATCTGCAAGGCGATGGCCTTCCAGTACCGCGAGGAAGTCGGGGCCTGGCTGCGCTACGTCTCGATCCTCAAACCGCCAAGCCCGGCCGATTGACCGCCGCCGCCCGCGCCTGCACCGTTGTTCCAGGCGAATGCCCGTGTATAATCAGAACAAGGGTCTGGCGGAGGCCCAGGTTGGGGACGCGACGCCCAAGAATGATATGACAGCGCCGATGGAAACCGTCGCGGATCAGATTCTGTGCGGGGATTCCACCGAGGTTCTGCGCACGCTTCCCGACGAGTCCGTACACTTGATCGTGACCAGTCCGCCGTATTGGAACCTGGTGGACTACGGAATCCCGGGGCAAATTGGGCAATCCTCGTACGAGCGCTACCTGCGAGACCTCCTCGGTGTTTGGCGCGAGTGCGCCCGCGTCTTGATCCCCAACGGAAAGCTCTGCATCAACACCCCGATCGTCCCGATTCCGAAGAAGCAGATGAACTCGACGCACACGCGGCACCTCAAGAACATCAACAACGATATCGAAGCTTCGATCCTGAACGACGAGCAATGCGCCTTGCAGCGATACAGCCTCTACGTCTGGCAGAAGCAGACGTCCGTCAAAATGTTCGGGAGCTATCCGCATCCACCCAACATCTACGAGGACAACACCATCGAGTTCATCAACGTGCTCGTGAAGCCCGGAAAGCCGCGGAAGCTCTCGAAACCGATCAAAGAGGGAAGCCGCCTGTCACAAGAGATGTGGCTCAACTTGACGATGCAAGTCTGGCCGCTCTACCCGCAGGACGTCGCCCGCGCCGGCTCGCATCCGGCGCCGTTTCCCGTTGTGCTCCCCCAGCGGCTGATTCTGATGTACACGTTCGCGGCCGTGCCGGAACATGACTTCCCCGGCGATATCGTGCTCGATCCGTTCAACGGCACCGGTGCGACTTGTCTCGCCGCCAAAAGTACGGGACGACGCTATGTCGGGATTGACCTCAACCCGGATTACTGTGCGTTCGCGCGCCACCGCGTCGAACCCCGTCGCTTCCCTCCGGTGGACGTGAAGCTTCGGCGGGTCAAGATGCGCAGCGTTAAAGGGATTTCCACCCAGCCAGCGCTCTTCGGTGACCTATGGCCGGGAAAAACCGGAACGATTTGCTGCTGAAGTAGGAACGCGGAAAGACTTACGCTTCCTGAGCCGCGGGGTTTAGCCCGCGCGACACTACGAACGTCGGTTCCATTGCGATGCGTGCGGCATCGCGCGGGCTAAAGCCCGCGGCTCAGGGTGAGTCATTCTGTGTTCCTACTGAGTTCGATATGATGAAAAGGCGCAGGGCTGCGCCGAGCGTGGTAGACCGAAACCGTAACTTCCGGAGCGCAATGGCATGATTGGCTTCTCGTCTGTCCAACGTTACATGCTCGACCAAAAAATCGACGGCTGGTTGATTTATGATTTCCGCGGCAACAACCCCGTCTTTGCTCAAGTGCTGCCCGGCAAGCGCTGGACCACGCGGCGGGCGATCCTGCTCATCCCGGCCACAGGCGATCCGGTGCTCCTCGGCCACGGCATCGACGAGCATCAGTTCAAAAACGTCACCGTCGCCCAGGACCGCTACCTGAGCTGGTGTGACCTGCGCGATTGGCTCATGCGCAAACTCTCCGACATGGGTCGCGTGGCCATGGAGTATGCCCCCGGCGGTGCGCTCCCCGTCGTCGGCATCGTCGACGCCGGAACCGTCGAACTCATCCGCTCCTTCGGCGTCGAGGTCGTCTCGTCAGCCAATCTCATCCAGGTCCACGTCGCCCGATGGTCCAAGGAAGCCCATCACGCCCACATGGACGCCTCCGCCCGCGTGACGGCCATCAAAGACGCTGCCTTCCAACTCATCCGCGATCGCCTGGCCGCCAACAAGCCCGTCAACGAGTACGAAGTCCAGCAGTTCATCGTCGAACGATTCAAAGCCGACGGACTCGAATCCAGCGAACCGCCCATCGTCGGCGTCAACGCCCACGGCGGCGACCCGCACTTCGAAGTCTCCGCGACCTCGCCCTCGCCGATCAAGAAGGGCGACTGGGTGCTCATCGACCTCTGGGCTCGCCGCCCCGGCGACCACAACGTCTACTCCGACATCACCTGGGTCGGCTATGCCGGCAAGGACGTCCCCGCCAAACACTGCGAAGTCTTCAACGTCGTGAAACGCGCCCGCGACGCCTCGGTTCAACGAGCGCGCAGCGCCTGGAAGGACAAGGAACGCGTCCAGGGCTGGCAGCTCGATGATGCCGCCCGCAAGGTCATCATCGAGGCAGGCTACGAGAAATACATCCGCCACCGCACAGGTCACAGCCTCAGCCCCGGTCCGATGGTCCATGGACTGGGCATGAACCTCGACAACCTCGAAACCCACGACACCCGCGAAATGCTCCCCGGCATCGGCTTCACCATCGAACCCGGAATCTACCTCCCCGAGTTCGGCGTGCGACTGGAGATCAACCTGTTCATCGACCCCGACAAAGGCCCGACGATTACCAGTTGCAACCAAGAGGACATCGTCCTACTCGCGTGACGTGACGTTCAGAGCACCGGGCGGAAGCCCGGTGACATGTCCGCGGGCTGGCGCCCGCGGCTCTGAACCAGATGTAGCGCTGTCCTACTAACGTGTGGCACGGGCTTCCAGCCCGTGGACGCACCGGCAGAATGCCGGCGCCGCGCGGGTTCTTTTCGGCACTCTTACGGACAGTTCGACATTGTAAACGGATAAGCCTTGAACTTCACCGCGTCCACCGTGTTGGCAATGTCCAACA
>JBBTCJ010000120.1:0-20456 GCA_038043285.1 Planctomycetota bacterium
CCTCAAACCGCTCAGCCCGAATAGCGCTCACCTCCATTACGCCACCAATAATCGCCCGCTGTCTGGTTGCTGGAGACCGACGCATCCCGTACCATCGCGGGCCGTGCCGGCAACGAGCCCCAGCCCGCACGCTCCTGGAGATCACCGTTGTTCTCGGCCTTCGTCCCATTCACCCTCTGGCTCCTCTTCGTACCCTGCCCCACCCAAACGGAGGCAGCCCCGGCTCAAGATTCCGCGGAACGAGTGGATCAAATCCTAAACAACCTCCAGGCTCGCAGCGACGGCTTAAGGGACATCCGTTGCGACGTGCGTTTCGTGGATGACGATCGTGTCAACCTGGCGAAGAACGTCAAGAATGGACGACTCCTTTTTCTGATGACCAAGCCCAACCCGCATTTCCTGATCCACTTCGATTCAACGGAGATGGACGGCGTCCTGGGCAAGCGCGAGTGGTACCTGTTTGACGGCGAGTGGTTGTACCAGGCCGTTGAGCGTACGACGCAGGTCACAAAGCAACAGATCGCCGAGCCAGGCTCCGAACTGGACATGTTCGACATCGAGAAGACTCCGTTCCCGATGCCCTTCGGACAAAAAAGGGACTCCATCCTCCGCAACTTCGACGTGAAACTGGTGGATTCCGCCGGGGACGATCCGAGCGAAACGGACCACTTGATGTGCGTGCCCAAGCCCGACAGCCGGCTATACCGCAAATATGATCGACTGGATCTGTTCGTCCATCGCACGGCGCACCTGCCGGCGAGGATCGTGGTGACCAAAAACAACGGCTACGAAGTGCAAACAGCGGATTTTCCGGGTCTATCGGGAAAATCGCTCAATACCGGAGTCAGCGAAAGCGACCTTGCCAAGCCGACGGAATGGAACGGGTACAAAGTTGTCGTCGAGGAGTTGGTGGCTCCTTCGGCCAAATGATCGACCGGAACCGACGCGCCGCCCACCGCACAGGAACCCCCGACCCGTGAGAAAACCAGCCATACTCATCACCGGCGCGGGCGGTGAAGTCGGCTTCGGGCTGATTGACGGCTTCCAGCGCGACCATGACACACAGGTTGTCTCGCTGGACCTCAAGGAAATCCCCAAGTCGCTTCGAGAGAAATGCGACGCCTCCATCGTCGGGGACATCCTCGACGAAAACCTGCTTCAGCGCCTGGTCACGGAGTACGAAATCCACGCCATTTATCACCTGGCGGCCCTGCTCAGCACGCGGGCGGAGTACACCCCGGAAACCGCTCATCGCGTCAACGTGGAGGGAACGCTGAACCTCCTCAAGCTCGCCCATGAACAATCCCGCTGGCATGGACACCCGGTCAAGTTCGTCTTTCCAAGCTCCATCGCCGTGTACGGGCTTCCTTCGGCGGAGGCGAAGCGAAAGGCCGGAAAGGTCAATGAAACCGAGTGGGTATTCCCGACCACCATGTATGGCTGCAACAAGTCGTACTGCGAGCAACTGGGACGATACTACGCCTTGCATTACCGGCAGCTTGCGGCGGAGGCCGGGCCTAGCGGCGTTGATTTCCGATCCGTTCGGTTTCCCGGCCTCATCAGCGCCATCACCATGCCGTCGGGCGGCACCAGCGACTATGCCGTCGAAATGATCCACGCCGCCGCGCAGAAAAAGCCCTACGCCTGCTTCGTCACCCCGGAGGCGAGAATCCCCTTTATGGTCATGCCGGACGCGATCAAGGCTCTGCAGCTCCTGGCGGAGGCCCCGGCCAACGGACTCGCGCAGCAGGTCTACAACGTCACCTCTTTCAGCCTCAGCGCCGCTGAGCTTCGGGAGCGCGTGCTCAGGGCATTCCCCAATGCAAAAATCGCGTTTGAGCTGGACGTCGCGCGGGCGCGGATTGTGGATTCCTGGCCGCAGGACGTCGACGACGCGCCAGCGCGGCGCGATTGGGGTTGGCAACCCGATTACGACGCGGACCGAGCCTTCCGGGACTACCTGGTCCCAGAGATATCACGGCACTACGCCGAGCCCCGCTGAAGCGATCTTCCCCGCGAGCGCCGGCGGAACTCGTCGTGCAACCGAAGCGTGTACGGCCCGACTTTTCCATCGCCTACGATCCGGCCGTCAATGGACGTGATGCCCAGCACCTCGACTGTCGTGCTGGACATGAACACCTCGTCCGCTGACCGCAAGCGATCCACGGTGAAGGACTCCTCGCAAACGGACATGCCGATTCCGGCGGCACACCCCATCACGAATTGCTGCGTGATTCCGTGCAGGACCGACTCGGTTCGCGGCGGGAACGTCAGCGCCCCCCCGCATATCATGTAGATGTTGGCCGACGTGCACTCGCGCACCTCGCCGCCCGGAGAGACGAACACCGCGTCGTTGCAGCCGCGGCGAATCGCGTCGTTCTTCGCCAGCACGTTGGGCAACAGCGTAATCGCCTTGACGTAACAGTTCGCCCAGCGATTGTCGCGCACGGTTACGACCTTGCCGCCGCGGCGGCGCAGCTCTTCGGCCACCGTGGGGATCGGCTTGAAGGTCATGACCACCGTCGGGCTCATCCCCGGCGGGATGACGTGCGAGCGCGGCGCAACCCCCCTCGTGATCTGCACGTAAATCATCACGTCGGCAAGCCCGCTGCGCCGTAGCCCTTCGCGGAGGATCGGTTCAAGCGGTTGGCCCTCGAAGTCGTATTCCAGGTGAATCGCTTCGGCGCTGGTTCGGAAGCGACGGATGTGATCGTCCAACAGGAACAGTTTTCCGCCATAAGCCACGATGACTTCATAGACGCCGTCGCCGAACTGAAACCCCCGGTCCTCGATGGACACCTTGGCGTCGGCGATCGAGCTGAACACACCATTGACGTAGGCAAGTTCCGGCATGGTTCCTATCCCGTCGCCCCCGGAGCCGGGCGACCCAGGATCGCCCGCACGTTGGCCAGCCATTGCAGGCATTGATCCCGCCGGGCAACGTCGCGCAGCGAGTTCATCGACTCGGTCAGATGCCGGTCGGCAGCCTCGTATTTCTGCAAGTCCCGGGCGTAGATGATGCCCAACAGCAGGCGGACGTTGGGCGCCTCGGAGGAACCGGGATAACAGGACACGAAGCGGTCGAAGGCCTCGGCCGCTGCGGGGTATTCCCCCCGGCGGTAAAGCTCCCGGGCCACCTCAAGCTGCGGTTGTTCCGGCAGGCAATGACCCGGACTGAGCTTGAGCAATTCCGCGTAAACGGCGACCGCCTGAACCGCGTTTTGCGATTCCAACTCACCAGCAATCTTGGCGCGAAGGTCGGCGATGGCGTTGAATTGCGCCTCCTCCTTGGCCTGCTGGACGGGATCTACCGCGACGGCGCGAGCCGTCGGCGACGGCCACCCGCCGCTGTCGTCCCCGGCGTACGCCGTCTCCCAGGATCTCCGTTGGCGCCACCGTTTCCAGACCGCCAACAAATCAAACTGGTCGCGCGGGAGTCCGCGGATGAGGAGCATCGCCAAAGCCCCAGCGAAGCCGAAGAAGTAGCCGGCCAAGTGCGCCTGATAAGCGATCTGTTCGCTCGAACCAACCTGCGGCGCCAGAAGGTTGTCCCAGACGATGATCTTCACCCCAATGAGGATCATCGCCGGAACCTCGAAAAACTGGATGAAGATGAACAACCACACCAGCACAGTCACGTGGCTCCGGGGGAACAGCACCAGATACGCCGTCGTGATCGCGGCCACGGAACCTGAAGCCCCGAGAAGATGAGAATACCCGGGCTTGACCATCGCATATCCCCAGGCCGCGAAAACGCCCCCAGCCAGGTAGAACAACAGATACGGAACGTTGCCCATCTTCGAGTTCACGCTGTTCCCGAACACCCAGAGAAACAACATGTTCCCCAGAAGATGCGCGAGGTCGGCGTGAAGAAACTGGTAGGTGAAGAACTGGTGGATCGCCGGATCGTTCGCGTGGAAGTACAGGTGCTCCCGTTTCCAAGCCTCCAGACCCAAGATCGACCATCGCTCGTCCAGCAACAGGAACATCAGCAGATTCACGCCGATCAACGCGAAGTTCAACAACGGCGTCCGGCGAATCACGGACTCGGTGCGAATCGGCAAGACGACGATCATGTCCACTCCACGTCGAATCTATTCCGGAACGTCACGCCACAGCCCATGTCCATCGGCACACTGATCGCCCGCCTCCGGGGTGCGCCCGACGGAGAGACCGCGCCCCCGCGGCGACCTACGCCTTCTTCGCCGCCGATCGAGCGCCGCCCATCAGGTGCACATATTGCATCCGCAATTCGTACAGCACGGCGTCGAGGGTGCGTTTCTCCTCGTCGGTCAAGTTCCCGGAGGTTCTCTTCTCGAGGACTTCCAACAGGTCGATCTGGTGCTTGGCCGCGAGCGGATTCGGAGGGATGCGTTCGCCGCCCGGCCCCTGATATCCCCCCAGTGAGATGACCGCCTGCATCGCAAGCAGGTTCACCAACTCGATGAAGTCAGCCTGCGGGGCCGGACCGCCCTTCCCGGCCGTGGCCCTCTCCTCCGCCGCCAGCCGCTCCTTCTCCCGGGCGGCTTCGCTCTTCCAATCGCTGTCAATGTGCAGCCCGCCCGATCCCGCTGGTTCCGTCATCACCGTCTCCTCCGCGTGGAATCTTATTCCTCCCGGCAGCGCCGAAGCACGGCAACTATACCCGAAAGTCGGACAAGGCGGGAAGCGCGTCCATCAGCCGCTGCAGCGATCCCCGTCCGTACAACGCAAAGAAGTAATCCCGCCCGCAGACCAACCGATTCTCGGCATGCTTGGCCTCCGCGTCGGCCAAGTCACGTCGCCGCCGGGCAAGATCGTCTTCGGCCGGACGCAGCAGCACCTCGTTCAACTCCCGAATCCGAGCAAAGACCGCGTGACGCTCGACCGAGTTGCCCGGATCGTCAGAACGGAGTGAGTCACCGCGGCAGACCGCTGCCGCACGGACCGCTGCGGCATCCCCGTCAAGCCGCGCCGACGGCACCTGCCGCTGTGGGTTCCACCGGAGATCACGCATCTCGTGTCGCAATCGCCGCACGTCATCAAGCGTCACCGTGTGGGAAGGCCTTCGGTAGGACACCGTCGCCGACACGCAGCTCATCGCGGGCGGATCGATTTGGAAATACTCCTCGATGATTCGATTGCTCACCCAATCGTACTTCGCGCCACCCACGCCATGAATGAACAGGTCGGCCAGGAAAAGACGAACCCAAACCGTCAGCGCCAGAGCCCGCGGGCGCAGGCGCCATCCGCGCGACCACGCGTCCGCCGCAACCTCCACACCGCCCCGCGCGACGCCGCGTACATCCCCCTCGCCGACGACCACGTCCTGGGCCAGAAGCTGGAGCTTTCCGGCTGATTCGCGAACGTAGCATCGACGTCGAACCTCGCCACGCCGACACGCCCACATCGCCGTCTCGACCCCGTCCGCGGCGACAGCCAAGTCCGGCATGGGTCGGTTCTTGGAGTGGATGCCGCTTCGTCGGCGATACCCGCCCAGGGAGCCGTTGTACGCGTCGGCAAACCGCCGTGCGTTGGCCAGCATCTCCGCGCACCACGGATCCCATGCCAGATCGCTGACCCGAACGTCCCGCAGCGACACGCCCATGTCGGCATCAACGCGGCGCCGACCCTCAACGGCCTGGTCCACCCAATCCCGCGAAGCCGTTGCGCTTTCCATTCCCTCGAGGTACGCCCCGATCATCGCGGCTCCGAAGTCCGCGCCCATCGCGTCGCCTAGTTCCTTCCGGAACCGTGCGAGTCTCGTCGGAGCTTGCCGCGTCAAACCCTCATAGGGAACGCCTCCAGCGGCCTCCGCGAAGCGAATCGCCTGGACCTCCGTTCGCCCCGCCTTCAGCGTGGGTACAACAACATTCAGGTGCGGAGGAGCGTCGCTGTCCACGACGATCGACACACTCGATCCACCGAGCGCCCGACCCAGACGATCCGCCACCACGTACTTTGCCCAGACGCCCGGATGGATGAACGCCGGCTGATGGCCGGTCGCAATCAGAATGGAGTCTTCGGCGATGGAAAGCGCCGCCCGCGTCCGCCGCCGCCACTCACTGAGAGGAACGCCGCAAAGGCACGTGTTCGCCGTGCCAAGCCGGCGATGATTATCGAGGGCCTCCGCGGCGCAGGAACGCGGATCGGGGGCCACGAAGGTCTGCCCGTCGCCCTCTGGAACAGTGACACTCAGGAAATCCAGCATCGTTGAGGAATTTGCGGCCCCAGGATGGGGCGGGGGCACGAGCGGACCGGGTCGCCTTCGAACCAGGTTTGGAGCGTCGTCGCCGCCACCTCCGCGGGAACATCGGCAGCCAGCGCTCCTTCCAACACCTCCAGATAGTGCGCCAGCCGGATGTCCGGATCATCCAACATCCCTCCAAAATGGCGGTTGGGATCGTTGTAAATCAAGCGTACCGGAAGCTCTCGAATGCGTAGCCCATGCCGCGCCGCCTGCACCCAGAATTCAATCGGCATCGCATACCCCGAAACCGTCACGCGCACGTCGCGCAGCGCCGAAACCCGGTAGGCCTTGAATCCGCAGAAGGCGTCGCTAAGGTGAAGACCCAAGCGTCGGGCGAGGACCGCCGTAATCTCCCGATTAATGGCCCGGCGATCCGCAGGCGCGGCGGCAGCCTCATAGCGTCCGTCCGGATATCGCGTGCCGCTGATGACGTCGGCGTCGCCCTCTTCGGCCGCGGCGATGAACGCGGGAATGTACGCCGGCTCGTGCTGTTCGTCGCAGTCCATGGTAATCAGCCAGGAGTAGTCGTGCCGTCGCGCATGCGCAAACGCGTCTGCTAGACTTCGACCATATCCCCGGTTCTCGGCATGAGTAATGACCGCGATGCGTGATTCACCCCGCAGAAGCTCGGAGGTACGATCCGTGGAGCCGTCGTCGATGACCAGGATGTCGCGACAATATGCCCTGGCCGAATCCAATACCCGCGTCAGTGACTGCTCTTCGTTGAAGACCGGAATCGCCAGCAGCGGGCAGATCGACTTCATCGAACATCGCATGGGCAAGGCTCCTGCGGACGGGGCCGCGTACGCGCCTGATGATAAGAGCCTGCCTAACGAAAGGCAAACAGACCAACCATCTGCGGGCGGTCGAAAACCGCCTGTCGCTTTTGCCGCTTCGCCGAAGAAACTTCGGCCCTTTCTCCTGAACTCACGAAGGCCCATCGCCCCCGAGCCGCGGGCTGCTCCCCTTGGCGCCAAGTGTCAAGGGTCAGCCCGCGCGACGCCCCGGCGAGCGGTACGTTTAGGTGCCCTCATACTTTTGTTGTCACTCGGGACCGGTTGTTCGACCCTTCAACAATACCGCGCCGCCAGGCAGGTCCGCCGCGGCGATGCGGAGATCACCACCCAGAACCTCGAAGCCGCCCTGGTCTCCTTCCAGGAGGCCGCCCGACTCGACCCCCAACTCGCCGTCGCCCACTCGCGCATGGGGTTGATCTTTCGCCGCATGGGCGAATACGAGCAGGCCATCCACGCCTATTCCGAAGCCCTTCGCCGCGACTCGTCGTCATTCACCGATACCTTCAGCCTCGCCGAGTTGTTTCATATGACCAAGCGCGTCAAGGATGCGATCGTCACCTACCTGCGCGCGGTCGAACTCAACCCCGACGACTTCGATGCCCAGCTCAACCTCGGCGTCTGTTATCAGCAGACGGGAGATTTTTCGCAGGCCGCTGAGCGGTTCGAACGGGCAATCTCCCTCAACGGCGACCGCCCCCATGCATTCGCCAACCTTGGTGTCGCGCTGGACGCGCAGGGAAAATACTATGAGGCCATCCGGGCCTTTCGCGAGGCCCTCGAGCGCGACAGCCGACAACCCCTGCTCCTGGTCAACCTCGCCCGAACGTACATGAACCAGGAGCGATACAAGATGGCCCGGCAGGCGCTGCTGCACGCGCTGGAGTTGGATACGAATCTGGCCGTCGCCCATGAAGCCCTTGGGTATTGCCTGTTCAAGACCCGCGATTTCGGCGCCGCCGAACGTGCGTACATGATGGCCATCTCCTGCGATCCGCGGCTGCCCCGCGCTCATGCAGGGTTAGGCTCGATTTACATGATTCGCTATCTCGAGGATCCGACGCGGATCGAGGAGCGGGAAAAGGCACTCGAACAGTGGCATCGCTCATTGGAGTTCGACTCGAATCAGCCGCGCATTCGACGACTCATCGCCGAATACTCGCCTCAAGACCCTGACCCGGACGAATTGCTGATCCGCAATGGACGCACTTCCCCATAGCCCCTTGCCGAGGTGGATCGGGCGGCGGCCTCAGCGCGACGCCCGCGGCACCGGATCAATCCCACCCTTGCTCCACGGATGGCATCGCGCCAACCGCCGAGCCGCCAGCAACGCGCCTCGCAGCAGCCCATGTTCCCCAACGGCCAGGGCGGCATACTCGCTGCACGTCGGACAAAATGGGCATGACCCAACCAAGTGCGGGCGGACGATGGCCTGATAGCCGCGGATCAGGAAAATCGCCGACCATCGCAAAGCACGCATACCGTCAACCCCAAGCGTTCACCGCGACGCAGAATTCCCGGCCCCTCCGCTGAATGGTCGCTGACATCCTGCATCTCAACTTCCAGGCTCCTCGACCTGCAGGCTCCGGACCACCCAATGATAGATGCGAACGCGACAAAAGAAAACCGCCGACGCTTCAGAACAGGGTCTTTCACCTGTCCGAGCTTCGCATTGTCGGTGCGCTGGTGCGACGACACGCCTGATGTTGCGGGTAGACCAACCTCCGCTCGCTTGCGCTTGCGGCTCTGTTCAAACAGCCGGCCGCTGTTTATCAGAGCCGCGACCCTGAGGGAGTGGACCTGTCGAGCCAGAGGATTCAGGTAAATCGGACCACTAGACATGCGCCCAGATCACGACAAGCACCGAGACGATAAGCGTGGCGATGGCCAGCCAGCCGAGAAGATTGCGGATGCCCGCGCCAAGAAATGAAAACGGCTCGTCGAAAAACTCCAGCGCGCGGACCACCAACGACGCCATGGACATGGCCATCGGTTCGACTCGCCGGATCACTCCTCGCCCGCTAACCCTCCTTGGCGCCGGTACAGGCTTCCCCACCTCCGCTGGAGTCTTGCCGGCTGCGGGATGAACAACGGTTGTTTTAGGAATATTCCCAACGACGCCGGCCTTCGTGGTCTCGGCCACGCCCTTTGCTGACGCCACCGCAGCCTTCGCCGGCGCTTCAGCCTTCGCAACCGCCGGGACGGCGACCGAATCAACTTTTTGCGGAGGCGAAGACGCTCGCTCGGCGGTCGGCTTTGACATTGCTGCTTCTAAACTGCCGCTCGCCGGCGTCTTCCCTGATGCAGCCGCGTCGAGCGCGCCGGTCGCCGCACGATCCGCCGCCGTGCCGGAATCGGGCGCAGCCGTCTTGGACGGTTCCGGCTCGGGGGCAGTGAATTCGGCCATGAAATCCGGTGTTGGGGCGCGTCGCGAGACGTTCGCGGGCGCAACAGCCGGTTTCGGCTCTGGCGAACCCAGGTCGGTCGCGGCCTCTCGCGCCAACCCCTCCAGTTTGGCCAGTTCCGAATCGAGTGACGCCTCGACGCCGGATGAACCGTCATCAAACGATGCCCCGCCGGCCGCGCCGCCGGTCGTCGACGGCACCGGCGCGTCCGTCTTCCCAACCGAACCAACCTCACCGGAAAGCTCGGAGGCTAACTCCGCCGCCTTCGCCAGGGCTTCGTCCAGCTCCTGTTCCGTCGCCAATCGCGGAAGCGACGCAGCCGGATCCTTCTGCGGACTGTCCGATGAATTGCTATCGCTCATTTCGACCCTTGCAAGCTGATCGACCGAACGCCGGTTTGCGCCATGATTGCCGCCCCGGACGACAGCGAGGTCCTGCTACGACTCTCGCGCCACGATGCCGCTTGCCCAGTCGGACCACCACCCCTGCGCCTCGGTGCCGTTCGCCCGATCTTGCCAATGTTCTTGAGCATTGATACACGTCAGCCGAAAAGTTTCGGCCTGCCGGACTACCCTCCTGCGACGCCTGTACCGACTTTATCGGTC
Source organism: Planctomycetota bacterium (assembly GCA_038043285.1). Lineage (GTDB taxonomy): Bacteria > Planctomycetota > Phycisphaerae > UBA1845 > UBA1845 > JBBTCJ01. The sequence goes on from JBBTCJ010000120.1 coordinate 10,034, forward strand.
GGTCGAGGGACTTATTTGAGGTTGCCGACGCGCCCCATACGGCTATCCTCCCCGCCATGCGCCGCCCCCGGCTGTATTGCCCCTCGCTGGCTCAGGACGTCGTCACCCTGCCGCCCGAAGAGGCCCGACACGCCTGTAACGTCCTGCGTATTCGAACCGGCGATGAGGTCATCGTTTTCGACGGCCAGGGGCACGAAGCCGTGGGGCGGGTGCTCGCCATGACCGCCCGATCGGCGGCCGTTCAAGTCCGGAAGGTCGAGCCGTTTCCCTTCGAATGCGGATATCGGATCACCCTGGCCGTCGCGGTCGTCAAGGCCCATCGGCAGAGCTATCTCGTGGAGAAATGTACCGAACTCGGCTTGGCGGCCATCTGGCCCATCGTCACTGAGCGAACCGTCGTCAAACCGCGCGAAGCCGCCCTCGACAAATGGGCGCGCCGTGCCCTCGAAGCATCCAAGCAGGCTGGTCGACGCTGGGTTCCGACGATCAACCCCGTTCAGACGTTCGACGAAGCGTTGCAGAGCCTACAGCACTTCCGAGCCGCGTTCATCGCCGCTCCAGAACAAACCGATTCGTTGTTCCCCGGGGCTTTTTCCCCCGAGGCTTTTTTCCCCAAGTCGCGGGCTTCAGCCCGCGCGATCTCACCACCATCCGTCCCCTTCACGGGTTCGCTGGTGGACGAACTTCGCGCCCTTCCGTCGGACTCGGAAATACTTGTCTTCGTTGGTCCCGAAGGCGGGTGGACCGATGCAGAACTCCAAGCCGCTGACGCCGCCGGCGCAATGCGCATCGCTCTCGCGACAACCACCCTCCGCGTGGAAACCGCCGCCGTCGCAGTTTGCGCCGCCGCGGCCATGGCTGGATTGTGTGCAACTCGTGCAGCTCGCAATCCCCGCGCGGACGCGGAAGAAAAACCCCTTTCCCCTTGAGGGAAGAGCGACTGTCTTGATTGTCAAAGCGTGGCATGGGTGAAACTCCAAGGGGGTTTTTGGGCCCGTCCGAGTCGGAACCGCGACAGCTATGGAGCGGTCCTGTTGTTTCCTCGCCCCGGCGGGCCGGCCGACCGCTCGTTAACACTCGCGGCTCTGATCCCGGCGACCCCTGCATTGGTGCCCCGTCCATCGCGCAGCGATGGGTGGGAGACGAACCGGTCAGCGAGTTCGAGACTCTCCTACGGAGCTCGTCTACCACCCTTGCCTGCTGGCAAGGATGGGGCACCCAGCGGTTCCCCTGCGATACTTGCCACTGCGGTTGGAGGGACTCGAACCCACACGTCCTTTCGGACACAAGATCCTAAATCTTGCGCGTCTGCCAGTTCCGCCACAACCGCAAATTCGTCAGGCACTCTGGGAGCGAGCCTGCAAACAATGACCCTCACCCCAACCCTCTCCCTTTTGCCAATGCAGAGGGCGAACGGCGGTGACGCCCGACTATTCGCCGAGCGCACGCGCCGCCTGCATGAATGCCTCGTACGCAGCTCGCACATCGACAAGAGTATCCCCGCCGAACTTCTCCAGGAACGCCCGCGCGATCTCGAACGCCACAACGTTCTCCGCAACGACGCTCGCCGCGGGAACCGAGCAAATGTCGCTCCGCTCGTAATCCGAGCGGGTCGCCTGCTTGGTCCCCAAGTCCACGCTATCCATCCCCTGCAACAGCGTGCTGATCGGCTTCATTGCGGCCCGGATCACGATCGGTTGCCCGTTGGTCATGCCGCCTTCGATTCCTCCGGCGTTGTTGGACCTGCGAACGAACCCCAACGTCGGCGCCTGGCGCTTCGAGGCATCGTAGGAAATCGCATCATGCACCGCGCTGCCCCGACGCTCGGCCACGGAAAACCCCGCTCCGATCTCTACGCCCTTGATCGCCTGAATCGACCCCACCGCTTGCATCAACCGCCCATCCAGCTTGTCCTGCCAGCGAGCACAGCTCCCCAATCCGGGCGGCTGGCCGTGTACTTCAACAACGACGACGCCTCCGACAGTGTCCTTGTCCGCCGCAGCAATGCGGATCACCTCTATCATCGCTGCTGCGACGGACCCATCCGGGCAGTACACCTCGCTGCCATCGCGGCGTCGGGCCAATTCCGCCGGTCCAAGGTCAGCGGGAACGTCGGCCGCAACCTCGCCAATCCGAACAACGTACCCGACTACCTCGATGCCGAACTCGCCGAGTAAGCATTTGGCCAGCGCCCCGGCGGCGGTTCTCGCCGCGGTCTCGCGGGCCGACGCCCGTTCGAGCACGTTGCGGCAATCCGTGGTCAACCACTTCAGGCTTCCCGCCAGGTCCGCGTGGCCGGGGCGCGGATGATGCAAAGGCGGCGCTTCGTCCAGCCGGGAATCTCGGTTGACAATCTGGATCGCCACCGGCGATCCTATCGTTCGCCCCTGGCGCACGCCGGATAGAACCGCCGCTTCGTCGCGTTCGATCTTCATTCGCCCGCCGCGACCATAACCACCCTGGCGGCGACGCAACTCGCCGTTGATGAGAGCCGGATCGACGGCGACGCCCGAAGGCATCCCCTCCACCAACGCCATCATGGCCGGCCCGTGCGATTCGCCGGCCGTTCGATAGTCGAGCATGGACATCCTTGCGTATCTTACGATCGAGCCTGACTACGGCAAAAAGAGCGGCGTTTTGCCTGCGGCAGCGGCGGCGTTGCGGCCTCCATCCGCCCGCCTACACTGTTTGTCATGCCGGTCCACACCCGCCAGTTCGACATCCAGACCGCCGGATGCACCCAGGTTCTGAACCTCACCGAGCGGATCACCCAGGCGGTGGCCGAAGGATGCATCACCGACGGTGTCGTGACCCTTTTCGTGGTCGGATCAACCGCCGCCGTCACGACGACGGAATACGAGCCAGGCCTGGTGAACCACGATCTCAAGGCCGCCTTTGAGGGTATCGCTCCCGAAGACGGGGTTTACCGGCATGAACAAACCTGGAACGACGACAACGGACACGCCCACGTGCGGGCGTCGCTGGTCGGGCCGAGTTTGTCCGTTCCCCTCGTCGGAGGACAACTCGTTCTCGGTACCTGGCAGCAGATCGTGCTGATTGACTTCGACACCCGTCCCCGCTCGCGACGAATCGTGATTCAAGTGATGGGGGAATAGCCGCGGCGCCCAGGATGTCTCGGGAAAATAGCATTCGCAGTTCACCGCCCCTGCGACGTCCGTGACGAGGATTCGGGAGCCAGGGCGCACGTCCGCCGGTTATCGGTAGCGTGAAACGGCGGTCTGCAGCAACACTGCTAGCTCGCCGGCTCGGCCGGGTGGGTAGCTGCCCGGGTTCCAACGGTATCCCAGGAGATCGCCGCTTTTGCGTGGAATCAAATGGAAATGCAAGTGGGAAACTTGTTGCCCGGCCGCGCGCCCTTCGTTTACCAGGACGTTGAACCCCTCGGCCTTGGTCACCTCGAGCAACGCACGCCCCAACGACGGTAGAACCGATCCTAACTTCGCCGCCACGGACGGAGGCACCTCCGTCAGTTTACCGAAATGCTCCCGTGGAACCACAAGAAGATGCCCCTCGGTAAGCGGAGCAACGTCCAGGAAGGCTATCACCGCATCGTCTTCGTAAACCACCGATGCGGGAACTTCGACCGAAACGATGTTGCAGAAGATACAGGACGAAACTCGGCACAACTTGCGACCCCTCCCGCACCGACCGTCATGGCCTCGCCGGGCAGCAACGCCAACCGCGGAATCACGCCTCGCCGCCGGCGGCGTCCTCCCCGCCCCGACCCGAACCGGTCCTCCCGCCGGGCGACGCCGAGCGTTGCTTGGCCAATTTCACGGCAAAGCTGTACCTCGCGTCGGCCCGACGACGCCTCGCCGATTTTCCCGGCTTGGTCAACGCACCCGGAGGTTCTTCCCTTCCGACCAGTTGCAAAATGGCCAATCGAGCACTGTCCCCGATCCGCGTCTGCGCCAACCGGATGATTCGCGTGTACCCCCCGGGACGGTCCATATACCGCGGCGCGATCGTCTCCACCAGTCGTCGCGTCACCGACTCAGCCGTGAACTCAAGCCGGCCCTTCGGATCCCCCGTGCGGTGCCGCTTGCCGCTGTGCGACCGCAACGTCCTGGCGCGCTCGGCATCGGACATCATGTTGTAATCGCTGCGTCGATCCGCCGGAATCATGGAACGATCCGTCATCATCTTGTGGATCGCGCGCCGCGCGGACAAAGCTCCGCCCGGATCCTTCGCGTCGGCGCACCGCCGAACTTTTACCGCCAGCGAAACGATTCGCTCCACAAACGGACGCAGATTCTTCGCCTTGGGGCCGGTCGTCGTAATCTGACCGTGCTCCAGAAGGCTCTGCGCCATGTTGCGACGGAGCGCCTCGCGATGCTCCATCGTCCGATTCAGTCGCCGAAAATGTCGTCGATGTCTCATGTCCCAACCTTCAACAAAACATGCAGGACGCCCAACCGTCCGCAGCCCAGATCATTCGCCCATCGTGAACACTTCCATAGGCCCCGGCTGTTCCGAGCCGCCCTCGCCCGTCGCCGGCGGCATGCCCTCGGCCCCCTCGACCCGCATACCCAGCGACAGCCCAACCTCCGAAAGCCTCCGCTGCACTTCGTGCAGCGAGGTCTTCCCGAAGCTGCGCACCCGCAGCAGGTCCGCTTCCGACTTGCTCACCAGATCGCGCAGGGTCAGCACCCGGGCCGCCTCCAGACAGTTGCTCGCCCGAGCCGAAAGGTTCAGCGACGATACCCCCCGATCCAACATTTCCGCCTGCACGGCATCGGACGTCGAAATCCGCTGCACACCCCCAATGCCGTCCCGCACCACCGCGTCACCCAACTCATGGTAGTTGACGAACGGGTTCAGGTGCTTGCGGAGAATCATCCCCGCCTCCACCAAGGCGTCCTCCGGCCTCACGGTTCCCTTCGTCCACACCTCCAGAATCAAGCGGTCGTAGTTGGTTTTCTGTCCGACGCGCATGTCCTCCACGCGATAGCGCACGCGCATCACCGGCGAGAAAATCGAATCGACCGGAATAACGCCAAGCACTTGCTCGGGTCCGCGGTTGTCGATGGCCGTCGCGTATCCGCGACCCGGCGCCACCGTCATCTCCACCTCGAAGGGCACGTTCGCCGTCAGCGTCGCAATCAAGTGCTCCGGGTTGGCGATCGTCACCGACGGATCCGCAACGATGTCCCGCGCCCGCACGTCTCCAGTGCTCTGGCGGCGCAAAGTAATCGTCTTCGGATCCTCGCTGCTCAGCTTAAGCACGATCCCCTTGATGTTCAGCAGGATATCCGTGACGTCTTCGACCACGCCGTCGATGCTGCAAAACTCGTGCGTGACCCCTTTGATCTTCACGCTGGTAACGGCCGCCCCTTCGAGGCTCGAAAGGAGCACCCGCCGCAAAGCGTTACCGATCGTCGTCCCGAAACCCTGCTCGAACGGCTCAATCGAAAACCGGCCGTACGAATCCGTGCTGACGGCTTCGTCGCGAACGACGCGGCTTGGCAACTCCAATCCTCGCCATCTCATGCGCATCGGAAGGATCTCCCTGCTGCGGGCGGCGGCGACTTCGCGCCGCATCGCCCAGTCAAGATTAGCGCCAGCCGGACGGCTAGCGGCTGCACATTTCGATGATCAACTGCTCTTCGACGGGTATCTGCACGTCCTCGCGCGTCGGAAGCCCCGCCACGGACGCCTCCAACCGCTGCGCATCCAGTTGCAACCACGATTGCAGCGGCGCGCCGCCGTCGCCCAACGACTGCTTCACGAACTTCTGGCTCCGTTCCGACGGCTTGACCGAAATGCGATCACCCTGGCTGACCAAATAGCCCGGACGGCTCACCCGCCGACCGTTGACGTAAATATGCCCATGGGCAATCGCCACCCGTGCGGCTTTGTGCGACTGCGCAAAACCCAACTTCCATACCACGTTGTCCAATCGGCGTTCGAGAATCGACAACAGCACTTCACCGGTGTTGGTCGTCCCGCGCTCGGCCATGCGGAAATAGCGCATGAACTGCCGCTCGAACACGCCATAGTACCGCTTCACCTTCTGCTTCTCGCGCAGGCGGACGCCAAAGTCCCCGGACTTCCGCCGCCGCCATGCGTGCATGCCCGGCGGATTGCTCTTCCACTGCTTCTCCATGGCGCACTTCGCCGTCTCGCAGCGATCGCCCTTGAGCATCAGCTTCAAGCCCTCGCGCCGACAAAGACGGCATACCGGTCCGATGTATCGTCCCATAGATTCTCTCGTTTACCTCGCTTTACCGCCGCATTCCAGACCGCACCCCAAACATCAACCGCATACCCGGCATCGCAACCTAAACCCGACGTCGTTTGGGCGGACGACACCCGTTGTGCGGCAGCGGAGTCACGTCCTCGATCGAGTGAATCCGCAAACCCGACGACTGCAACGCGGTGATCGCGGCGTCTCGACCGCTCCCCGGTCCCTTAACCCGCACCTCAACCTCTTGCATGCCGAACCGTCGCGCCGCGTGCGCCGCCTGTTCGACCGCCCGCTGCGCCGCGAACGGAGTGCTCTTTCGCGTCCCCTTGAACCCCACCGTGCCTGCCGAAGCCCGCGCCAGCACGTCACCGTTGGGGTCGGTGATGGTCACCAGCGTATTGTTGAAACTCGCCTTGATGTGGGCGATGCCCCGGGCGACGTTTCGCCGCACTGCACGCTTTCCAGCTCGTTTAGCCACGCGCCAGCTCCTTCACGCCCTTCTTCCCGGCCACCGTCTTGCGCGGACCCTTGCGCGTCCGCGCATTGGTCCGAGTTCGCTGTCCACGCGCCGGAAGGTGCGCCCGATGCCGCTGACCTCGATAACACCGAATGTCCTTCAGCCGGGCGATGTTGGACTGGATGCTCCGGCGGAGCTGTCCCTCGACCTGGTGGTTTCGCTCAATCACCGAACCGATCCGAGCGATCTGCTCCTCCGTCAGATCCTTGGCCTTCAGGCCCACCTCGATCTGAGCCTCCTTCAGAATATCAATAGCGAGCTTCGGTCCCACGCCGAAAATGTACGGCAGAGAAAACTCGATCCGCTTGTTCGCAGGAATATCCACACCGGCAATACGGGGCACGCTCGCTCCTCCTACCCTTGGCGCTGCTTGTGGCGCGGGTTCGTGCAGATCACCCGCACGACGCCCTTGCGCTTAATCACCTTGCAGTTCTCGCAAATCCGCTTAACGCTCGCTCGAACCTTCATCCAACACCCTCGCGCGCCTCGCCGGCGCCTCCCCTCATCGACCGTCGGTCAGCACCTCGACGCCGCTCTCAGTGACCGCCGCGGTGTGCTCAAAGTGGGCCGCGTACTGACCGTCTCGCGTCACCACCGCCCATCGCTCTTCGCCCGCGTACTGCACGTCCTTACGTCCGGCGTTCACCATCGGCTCGATCGCCAGCACAACGCCCGGACGAAGCTGGAAATCATACCGCCGCTGCCGTTCATCCCAAAAGTTCGGAACCTTCGGCTCCTCGTGCATCTCCCGGCCTATCCCGTGTCCGACGAACTCGCGAACCACGGAAAAACCCCGGTTCTCGACGAACTCCTGCATCCGCGAGGAAACCTCGCTCCACATCAGTCCGGGCCGAATCAACTCCAACGCCAGTTCCAGCGATCCCTGAGTCGTATCCAGCAACTCAGTCACCCGCGGCCCCACTTGCCCCACCGCGATGGTCGTTGCCGAGTCCCCGCAATACCCGTCCAGACGCACGCCGCAGTCGATGCTGACGATGTCCCCCTCGTTCAGCGGCCGGCGGTCGGGAATCCCGTGCACCAGCACTTCGTTGACACTGGTGCACAAGGCCGCAGGAAACGGTGCCCGAGCATGTGGGTTCTCCACGCCTTTGAATAGCGCAGTCCCGCCCGCCTCCGAAATCATGCTCTCCGCCACCACATTCAAGTCCGCCGTGCACACGCCCGGGCGAACCAATTCCCGCATTCGCGACAGCACCGCGTGCACAACGCGCCCGGCCCGTCGCATTAGTTCAATCTCGCGGCGACTCTTGAGGATAATGCCTCGGTGTTGTGTCGCCCGCCCCACGAACTTCATCCGAACCTTCGTTCCACCCGCAGGCTCGATTAGCCCGCCGCCGTCCTCAACTCCGTGAACCCCGGATCGGTCCCTCGTTGCCGAGGAAGCCCTTGTAGTTCCGCATGATCAGGGCGGCCTCGATCCGCTGCACCAAATCCAGCGTCACACTCACCCCAATCAGCAACCCCGTCCCGCCCAGGAACGCCGACACCAGGAACGGAATCTGCAACGACTGCGCCACCAGCGTCGGGATGATAGCGATGATCGCCAGGAAACCCGCTCCGACGTAGGTGATCCGTCCCATCACCTTCTCTAGATAGTCCGCCGTCCGCTTGCCAGGCCGGAGTCCGGGTATGAAACTCCCGTAATCCCGCAGATTGTTGGCCATTTCCTTCGGTCTGAACGAGACGGTCGTCCAGAAATACGCGAAGAAATAAATCCCCGCAATCTCGGTCAACGTATAAATGTAATCGCCGCGGCCGAACGATTCACGCAGGAAACCCCAGACGGTCGTCGGCCAAATGTTGTAAAGAAACCCAAAGAATACCCCGGGGAACACCAGCATCGAACTAGCGAAAATGATCGGCATCACCCCGCCGTGGTTGATCCGCAACGGGAGATAATGCCGCTGACCTCCGTACACCCGCCGACCTCGCGTCTGCTTCGCCTGCTGAATCGGAATACGGCGCTGTCCCTGCGTGATCAAGATCGCCCCAGCCGTTACCCCCACAAACATCGCCGCCAAAAACAGAAGCTTTGGCAGATCCATCTTTCCTGTCGCCCCCGTGGTCTTGAAACTGACGTTCTGGATCACATACAGCGCCGCGTGAGGGATCCGAGCCATGATTCCCGCCATGATGATCAGCGAAATCCCGTTGCCCAACCCGTATTCGTCGATCTGTTCGCCCAGCCACATCAGGAACATCGTCCCCGTGGTCAAGATGGCCGTCGCCATGACCATGTAGCTGAAGGACATCCCGAACCAGCGGCCCTGGAAGGGCGGAAAAATAAAGTTCTGCGACGCAAGGTACTGCATCCAGATCACCGAGTTGATCAGGCAAAGCCCTACCGTTGCGTAGCGTGTGTATTCATTGATCTTGCGCCGGCCGCTCTCGCCCTCCTGCTGAAGCTTCTCCAGCGAAGGAATCACCGTCACCAGCAATTGGAAGATGATCGACGCCGAGATGTACGGCATGATTCCCAGGCCGAAAACCGTGCTTTGCGTCAGATTCCCGCCCGTGAACAACTCGAACGTGTCAATCAGGTCGCCGAACCCCCCGGCGCCCCCGGCGGCCCGACGCGCCCCCATCGCCAGTTGATCCACCCCCGGAACCGGAACCACGAACCCAATCCGGTAGGCGGCGATCATCCCGAACGTGAACAGGAGCTTGTTGCGAAGCTCAGGAATCTTGAAAATATTGATAAACGTCGAGAACACGTGGTCTCATTCACCCAGGCGCCAGCGGCGCTATCCGACGCGAGCCTCTCCGCCCGCCGTCTTGATCTTTTCCTCGGCCGACCGGCTGAACTTCGCCGCCTCGACCGTCAGTTTCTTGGTTAACGTTCCCTCGCCCAAAATCTTCACCGGCAGCTGCAGCGATCGAATCAGACCCGCCTCCAGCAACACCTGCGCGGTCACGTGGGCATTGGCGGTAAACGCCTTCTCCAGCGATCCGACGTTTACCGGGACGAACCGCTCGGTGAACTTGGCGTTGGTGAAACCGCGTTTCGGAATCCGCCGAAACGTCGGCATCTGCCCGCCTTCCTGCAGACCGCGCTGTTTCCAGCCCGAGCGCTGACCGCAGCCCTTATGCCCTCGGCCACAAGTCTTGCCCAGCCCGGACGCTTCCCCCCGACCCACTCGTGTCGGTCGGCGATCCGCTCCAGCCTTGTCCGTAATATCCGCAATGTGCATAGCAACTCTACTCCGCCAGAACCACCCCGCGCAGACGCTCGATCTCTTCTCGGCTGACCAGCTGCTTCAGCCCCTCCAGCGTCGCGCGAATCAGGTTCTTCGGACTGTTCGATCCGTAGCTCTTGGTCAGGATGTCCCGCACGCCGGCCAACTCCAAGACCGCGCGCACGCTTGTGCCCGCAATCACGCCGGTTCCCGGCCCCGCAGGAACCAGAAGCACCTGGCTCGCCCCGAACCGACCTAAAACCCGATGCGGAATCGTGCCGCCGACGAGTTTTATGCTGGTCATGTTCCGAGCGGCCGCTCGCTTCGCCTTCTCCACCGAAGGCGGAACCTCAGGCGACTTGGCGTACGCCGCGCCGACTCGGCCTCGACGATCCCCCACCACCACCAGCGCCCCAAAGCTGAAGCGCCGCCCCCCCTTAACCACCTTCGCGCAGCGGTTAATCTCCACGACGATCTCGTCAACCCCGCCATCGCCATGAG